>DAOTUG010000245.1:0-16026 GCA_034437335.1 Anaerolineaceae bacterium | reverse complement strand
GGAACGGGATATTCCATTTATTTTCTGATTGAGCAGCTCCAAAAAATCCTCAATCTGGATCGGATCTGGCAGGTGGCTCTGGTGGGGGCCGGAGACCTTGGTCGGGCCCTGGCTCGCTATCAGGGATTTGCCAGTCGGGGAATTGAGATCAAGCTGTTATTTGATATTGATCCCAAAAAGGTTGGCGGGCAGGTCGGCGCTGTTGTTATTCAACATGTGGATCGGTTGGAGGAGGAGATTGAGCATCATCAAATCAAGATTGCCATTCTGACAGTGCCTGCTGAAGCAGCCCAGATGGTGGCCGAACGCCTTGTAAGGGCTGGCGTCACGGCGATACTCAATTATGCGCCAATCACCCTGATCCTACCTGAGGATCTTCATGTCCAGCATATTGATCCGGTGCTGCATTTGCAGCGCATGCTGTATTATCTGGATGATGGTGGGGGGGACTAGGCCGATTTGGTTGGGGGTGTGTTGAGCAGATGCTGCATGCAGTCCAGATTATGGATTTTTTTGACAGCTCCTTTGAAAAGCGGCCTTCTTTCATTTCGGTGGAAGAGCAGAACATTCCGGCCCTCAAACTGTGGTGATTTCAGGGTGTGCCAGGGGTATGTCTTTCCATATATCTGAAGACCCCCTGGTTTTGCTGTCAGGTGAGGATGAAAACGCACACATCTTCCATCTGCAAGCGCAGCTTCCGTACGAGCAAACAGAACTGGCAAAAGGAATTTCCGCATCTCCTGCGCAAGGACCTCCATATTCTCGAAGCGATCGGGCACCCGCAATGTGCGCCCCTGATTATCAGTAAGGATTATTCTGGTTTTTCTGGTGAAAGGCCGGCCAGCCAGCTTGATGTCAATCATGGCGGCATCAAAACGGTGGATGTCTTTCCAGAAGAAGAACTGTTTGCGAAGTCCCAATCGGATGAACAGTCCACGGGAAAAAAGGGTGATCCGATTGTTCCAGTTCAGCCAGGAAATGCTGATCAAGGAGAGGCCCAGGGGAATGCCGATCAACAACCCGAATCGCGATAGCGGCTGTGGGGAGAGAAGAATAGCCCGGCCATGAGCGATAATCTGATCCCAGGCGATGAAAATGGCGGCAATACTTGTTGACAGGGAAAAAAGCAGCGTTAGAATTCCCCCAAGGAGCGGCAGCCAGCGTTGGAGCCCCTCCCTGCGGCGGGAAAAGCGATGGATCAATCTTCCTGTGTTGGGCCCTTCCATTTCAAGGTCCTTTTTTCTGGATCTGTCAGGGTCTCAAACAAGCTCACCCGGTCCGGGGTAGATTGCGGCTGAGCAGGTCTCTGATTTCAAAGGCTTTGGCGGCGCCTTCCACAATGCAGGTTGTGGGATTGTCCACCAGGTAGGCGGGAATTCCCAGGGCTTTTGTCAGATATTTGTCAACCCCACGCAGCAAAGTGCTTCCTCCGCAAAGGGCCACCCCTCGATCAATGATGTCCGAGATCAATTCCGGGGGCGTCTTTTCCAGAACTCGGCGGATCATCCCCACGATCTCTTCCAGGGGGTTTTCGAGGGCCTCCACGATTTCATCCGTTGTGAGGGTGACCGGTTTTGGCAATCCGGATACTTGATCCTGTCCCTGAATTTCCATGGATTCCTGGTCGTCCTGGGGAATGGCCGCCCCAATGCGGATCTTCAACTGTTCTGCTGTGGGTTGTCCGATAATCAACCCATATTTCTGTCGGACATAGTCAATGATGGCATTATCCATCTTCAACCCTGCCACCCGGGTTGTTTCCGCGGAAACGATACCGTTCATCGCCAGAACTGCGGCTTGTGATGTGCCTCCGCCAAGGACGATAATCATGTTGCCGGTTGGGGTGCCAATAGGCAGGTCCACCCCGATTGCGGCGGCCAGGGGTTGCTGTATCAGGGTTACGTCCCGGCTGCCGGCACCCAAGCCTGCTTCGTGGACAGCACGTCGCTCCACGCTGGTGATTTCATGGGGAACGGTGATCATCAGCTTTGGGCGGAAGAGCATCATGCGGCCGGTGACTCGACGGATCAACTCCCGCAGCAAATTCTCGGTGATCTCATATTCTGCAATCACCCCATAGCGCATGGGTCGGTTCACCTCAATGTTGTCCGGCACGCGGCCCAGCATATCCAGGGCTGTCTGACCGATCTCAACCAGTTTTAGCTCATCCAGCAGGATTGCCACCACCGTGGGTTCCTGGATGAGGATATCATTGCCTTCTGCAATGCGAGTGTTCAGGGTTCCTAGATCAACACCGAGTTCTCTTGAAAGTCCGGCCATGCCACCTTCCTTGGTTGTGCGAACAGATTTGTTCCGGGTTATTATGTCTGTTGTCTGTTTCCGGGAAGGAGATTACGCTCCAGCCCCAGATCTACATTTTATCATTTTCATGGGGGCTGTCCCAATCCAATAAGACTTAATCTTACCGGAAATGGAAAAATGCGTCCAGGATGCTGAATAACCGAATAACCAACCTGCAGATTCAGGGCAATTGCATCAAAACTGAATTATCTCAAAAAAGCGGTTTATTTCAATTTCAACCGCGGACATTTTGGGACATTGAGAGTCATTGACCTGAAGGGGCCATTTCAAACCACGAATTATCCTGTTTTCTGAAACAAAATGACCTCTACCTGTCTCAAGATGCGCGCCATCACAAGCTGAGGGGCATCAGGCCCCATCAGCGCAGTGCAACGGGCCAGGAGGCCCGTGCTGCCCCATCAGCGCAGTGCAAAGGGCATGTGCTGCCCCATCAGCGCAGTGTAACGGGCCAGGAGGCCCGTATTCGCTGCGCTTGCAGGCATCTGACGCATGCATGCGCGCCCTGATTTCAGGTAAAGGAACGAGGAAGGGGTTATAGAAAATATGTAGATGCAATTACCCTGCCTGCAGACTGCTCTCTCGCTACGTTTAGAAAATTTGTGTTACACTACCAATTGGTCCCCACAACACATGGACGCCCTGCTGTTTCTTGCCTATGTCGAAGTGATTATGAGTGACACGGTGTACGACTCCAGACCAGGGATTCGGCTATTAGCAATGAGAAAGAGCGTGTTTCGGATCTGGAAACAAAAAATCCAGTCAATTCGTTAGGAGAAGACCACTCAGGATGTCCTGGAGGTCCAGAGCAATCTGCGAAAAAGAAGCGCTAGGATTGTCTGATGGTTTACCCAGTCAATTAGGTAATTGTCTAATTGAGGTAAAGGGGCTATAATCATCTTATAGTCGTGATGAATCAATGGAGGCTGCCATGCCCGAAGAGAAAACCTTTGTCTATGAAGAAGTGATTAATGCACCTGCCGATCTGATTTATCGCGCCTTCACCAACGCATCTGCTCTGCGGGAGTGGTTGTGCGATAAGAGCACGACCAACCCGGTGGAGGGCGGGCATATTTATCTTTCCTGGGAAAAAGGGTATTTTGCGAGCGGCCATTTCACCAAGTTGAACCCAGATGAAGGAATTTCTTTTACCTGGATTGGCAAGGAAGAACCAGCATGGACCCAGGTGGATGTCCAAATCACACCCCAAAACGAAGGCGAGAATAAGGTTGTCCTCGTGCATTCCGGTTTGGGCGGCGGGCCTCTGTGGGAGGCTGCAAGGGAAGAAATTTCCAAGGGTTGGGCCCTCGGGCTGCGTAATCTAAAATCCACTTTGGAGGTTGGCCATGATCTGCGGGTGACAGAACGACCGTTGATTGGGGTTTATCCCGAGGAGCTGACTGAGGAAACTGCCAAGGAATTGGATGTGCCCGTTGGGTATGGCATGCTCATTCGCGAGGTGATTCCTGGATATGGCGCAGAAGCGGCCGGATTGCAAGCCAACGATGTGGTGGTGGCTGTGGAAGACCAGGTCATCCGTCAGCTCAGAGATATGCCTTCCATCATGCGGGATTTTGAACCCGGTGATTCCGTGTCGGTCACTGTGTATCGAGGGCAGAAAAAACATTCATTTTCCATACCATTGAGTGCCCAGAAAGTGGAGGCCCTTCCGGATTCTCCTGAAGAATTGGCCAAGGAATTGGAACTCCGGAATTCAAAAGTTCTTGAATCACTGGATCAGGCTCTCAAAGGTGTCTCTGACGCAGAAGCTTCCTTCTCCTCAGGCCCTGAAGAATGGTCTGCCAAGGATGTCCTTGTGCATCTCATTCATGTCGAGCGTGAAAACCACATCTGGATCAATGACCTTGTTGCAGGCCAGGAGCGGTTTTATGACGAATGGCCTCAGGATCGTCTGTTTCGCATTCGGGCGACTCTGGCCGCCTATCCCACTATCAATGACCTTCTGGCGGAATTCCGCCGCAGTATGAAAGAAACGGTTGCCAGCGTCGCCTTTTTAGAGCATGATTTCACCCGGCGGAAAGCAAGCTACTGGCGTCTTGGATCCGTGCTTTTGGATCAGCCCAAACATGTGCATGAGCATATTCAACAGATTGAAGATAATGTTCGGGCTGCCAGAGCTGCAAAACCGGACTGATCCAATCCCGTGGGGGTGATAGGAGAAATATCCCTTCTGTCCTGCCAGGTTTTATGGCTGGTAGATGCGGGTGTCTGGTTTGAAAACCACCCAGGAAAACCAAAAGAAGTTAATTGCCACCACAGAGTCCAATTGTTCCCCGGCCAGAGGACCTTCCACAGCCTTCCCAAATTGGTTCCAGAGGGAATTTGTTTTCTGGTCCCGATATGCTCCTTCTTGTTCTCCCGGTACAAAAGTCAGGGTCCTTCCATCCAATTGGGCATCAAACACCTGCACAGCTCCGACATCTTGCCCCTCAGCGATATTGCCGGAATCCAGGGCGGATGCGGTGCCCGGGCTCCAGAATGCCACGATGTCCAGGCCGCCCACCTGGGCGTTGATCACCTTTTTTTCCTGGAGAATTTCATATGGAATGGTAAGCGACTCTGTGTCTGTATCAATGGCGATCACCCGTGCCATAGGGGGTAATTGATCCGGTGTGGTGGGGCCTGAATACAGAAAGGGGGATTGGTTGATGTCATCATAGCCTGGATACGGATTGTCTCCATAGGATCGGTCATATCCGGTCTCTCTTGAAAGCACGTCACCACCCGGGAAACGGGTTTTGAAATCTTCCCAACTGATGATCTGACCAGGAAGGCGGGGAAGTTCGGTACCGGTTAATGTGCCAACTATGGCCTTTCCTGTTGCCTGCTGCCACCAGGTTTCTGTCTGCCGATCATACATGATCAGATTGCTGAATCGCAGTCGGCCTGTGGTGCCAAAATCGTAGACCACCTCATCAACCTCCCGTTCAAACACAATGGCCGTATTGCAAAGAGGGCAGAAGGTGACCGCAATGGGGGTATCTCCCAGACGGTCGTTGACAATTTCATGCCACATCAGGATCTGCAGAGGGTATGCCCTGGCTTCTCCATCAATCTCCACAAAGATGACCGGTTCCACATTTGCCAGCCATTGATCCGCCTCTGCAATGCTCACAGGCACCGGGTCATTGATGGCAGGGATGCCGTCCTTGGGGACGCCTCCGGATAGGACTTCCGCAAAGGAAATATTACGGATGGAAAAATCTGTTGAGAACTGGGCTTCTGCACCAGGGGGAATGGGCTCATCCTGTGTTGGCGTGGGGGTTGGTGCCGCTGGTGGTGTCTCTGTCGGTGGGACTGCCGTGGAATTTTGATGGTTTGGCTGGCAGGCGGTGACCAGCAGCAGAGCGATCAGAAGGGGGAGAACAGCCTTGTAGCGCATGTCTTTTGGCCTTTCTTACTGATAAGGTACCAATATATAATAATAATATCATAGAAATAATGAAAATTCAAGACTTTGTCCGATGTGCTGTTTCAGCAGTAGACCTTCCCAGAAGGGATATAATTAACCCTGCTGAGCACATCATTTTTGGAGTGAATTGGATTTAATTCATGGGTGAATCTGAACAGAAATACCGTGACGCGCTGGATTTTCTTTATTCCTTCATTGATTACAGCCTAAAACGCAATTTCCGAAACGCGGCCGAGAAATTTAACCTGAACCGAATGCGGCACTTTATGTCCCTTCTGGGAAATCCCCATCGGGATTATGACATTTTGCATGTTGCCGGGACAAAAGGGAAGGGCTCCGTTTCTGCCTATTGCGCTAGCGTCCTGTCAGCGCAGGGATACAATACCGGATTATATACATCGCCCCACATGGTTTCCTTCACAGAACGGATCCGCATCAATGGAGATGAGATTGAAAAAGGGGATTTTGTTAATCTGGTGGATGATATAAAGCCTGTCATCTCGAAGGTCCCGGAGATCACCACCTTTGAACTGACCACTGCCCTGGCTTTTCTTCACTTTTCTCAGGAAAAAGTGGATAATGCTGTTTTCGAGGTTGGCCTCGGGGGGCGTCTTGATGCGACCAATATTGTGGATCCCCTTGTCTCTGTCATCACATCAATCTCGTATGATCATGTTAAAATTTTGGGTGATACCCTGAGTGAAATTGCTGGAGAAAAAGCAGGCATCATTAAACCTGGCCGACCGGTTATTGTCGCCCCGCAAAAAGAGGAGGCCCGTCAGAAAATTGAAGAAGTCGCCCTGGAGCGGGAAGCTCCGTTGATCCAGGTGGGACGGGACTATCTTTATGCTGCAGATTCCCACAGCCTGAGCGGTCAGACATTTCTTGTCTGGACCCCGGAAGAACAACCTCTGGTTGATCAGTACATTGAATCTGGTGGACGAGAGATCTGGAGCCCTTTGCGTTTTCAAATCCCTTTGCTTGGGTTTCACCAGGTTGAGAATGCAGCCACTGCCTTCGCCGCGCTGCGAACAGCGGAGAAGTTTGGACTGGCGCTTTCCCAGGAGGCGTATGCAGCGGGTTTTAAGAACGTGAACTGGCCCGGTCGGATGGAGCTGCTTCGGCGGCATCCACCAGTGGTGATTGATTCGGCTCACAATCGCTATTCGGCCTTGCGGCTTCGCCAGGCTCTGGATGATTATTTTCCTGGTTTACCGGTCCTGTTAGTTTTTGGAGCATCGGAGGATAAGGATATTTCTGGGATGTATCAGGAGTTGCTGCCCAGGGTGAGCCGTGTCATCACGACCCAGTCCACCCATCCCAGAGCCATTGAGGCAGAGGAATTGATGAAACTGGCTCATCGAAGCGGCTGTTCAGCTGAGACAATCATCCCGATTGAAGAGGCCCTTGAGTCTGCTCTGGAGCTTGCAGGTGGTGAAGCGGTGATCCTGGTGACCGGGAGCATCTTTGTTGCAGCCGCGGCCAGGGAAATCTGGCCTTCCCTCAATAAATAACCCTGACATGATAAAATCAGAAGCGATCCATTTTCGTTTTCGAGAGTCACCCGGCTCTGATAAAATCTTGGAGTGATTATGCGTGATGAGCAATGGTTTCCCCCGTCAGATGATGATGATCTGATAGGAAATATTCACCAGCGCACGGAGGAGTTATATCGCATTTCCAACCGGGATGTTGATGCAGAGGGTGTGGTTATCTGCCCGGCTTTTGTTCTGCAGGATCTGGTTGTTTTTCCCCGAATGATTTCCCCGATCTTTTTAGCGAAGGAAGAAGATGTCCAGGCGATTAATGCGGCTCAGGTTGAAAACCTGACAGCGATTGCAATGTTTTCCATGGGAGAAGACCAGGCGACCGGGGACATCAGCGATTATCTACCAATTGGTGTAGAGATGGCCGTTGGCCGGATGCTGTCCATGCAAGGGGGCAATCACTCTGCCTTGGTGCAGGGACGTCGCCGGGTGGAAATCCGTCAAATCCATCAATATGCACCCTATCTCATGGTGGAAGTTCAACCGCTTTCGGAGACCTATCGGAATACAAGGCGGCTGACGGCTCTGATGCGCACTTCCCGGAATTTGTTTGAGCGTTGTGTGGAATTAAACAGCAGTCTGCCTGAAGAAGCTCATCTTTTTTCCATGAACATATCCGATCCGGGTTGGCTGGCGGATATGATTGCTACCACACTTTCTCTTCCCACTCAGGTCCGACAGGAACTGCTGGTCTTGGGACATCCAGCGGATCGTCTCAAACGGATCAATCAGATTCTGGCCGAGGAACTGGACGTCCTCGAATTGGAGGATGAAATCCAGACCCAGGTGCAAACAGAGGTGGACCGGTCGCATCGGGAGTATTATCTGCGTGAACAAATGAAGGCGATCCAAACCGAACTTGGTGAAGGGGATATCTGGAGCCAGGAAATCCTCGATCTCGGTGAAAAGATCGAAACGCGCAATCTGCCAGAGGCTGTCAAAACTCAGGCAACCCGGGAGCTGCTCCGTTTACAGCAGATGTCCCCCATGGCCCCGGAGGTCGGAATCATCCGGACTTACCTGGATTGGCTTCTCGACTTGCCCTGGATGACGGCGAGTGAGGACAATCTGGATGTTCCTCACGCTGTGGATGTCCTTGAGAAGGATCATTATGGATTAAAAAAGGCCAAGGACCGCATAATTGAGTATATTGCAATTCGCAGTCTGAATCCCAAACAGCTTCGACAGCCCATCCTCTGCTTTGTCGGCCCTCCCGGAACTGGGAAAACCTCCCTTGGACGATCTATTGCCACAGCTCTTGGCAGGAAATTTGTGCGTTTATCCCTCGGTGGGGTCCGGGATGAGGCTGAGATCCGGGGGCATCGCCGGACATACATCGGGGCCATGCCAGGGCGCATCATTCAAACCATCCGCCGGGCTGGGACAAACAATCCCCTGTTCATGTTGGATGAAATTGATAAGTTGGGGGCGGATTTTCGCGGTGATCCCTCCTCCGCCCTCCTTGAGGTGTTGGACCCGGAACAGAATCAAGCATTCTCGGACCATTATCTTGAAGTGGATTATGATCTTTCCAGGGTCATCTTCATCACAACCGCCAATACCCTCAGCACCATCCCTCCCGCTCTCCTTGATCGCATGGAAGTGATCGAATTTTCCGGCTATATTGAAGAAGAAAAAGTTGAGATCGCCAAACGTTTTTTGATCCCCCGTCAGTTGGCCCAGACCGGATTGGAAGAGGAACCGATTACGTTCCAGGAGAAAGCCCTTGTTCGCATCATCCGTGAATACACCTTTGAGGCCGGGGTTCGAAATTTTGAGCGGGAGATTGGCCGGGTTTTGCGAAAACTGGCCCGGTTGAAGACAGAAAGCAAACGCTATCCAAAGCGGATCACGCCGGAAGTTGTGCGCCGCTTCCTTGGTCCGCAGGAATTTTTCGAAACCGAAGCCGAAGGGGAGGATGAAATTGGGGTTGCCACGGCCATGGCCTGGACTGAAAACGGCGGTGAGATCATGCCGGTGGAAGTGTTGATTTTGGAGGGCAAAGGCAACTTACAGATCACCGGCCAAATTGGTGATGTGATGCAGGAATCCGCCCAGGCTGCCCTTTCCTACATCAAATCTCGGGCCGACCATCTGGAAATTGATCCGGATCTGTTTGAAGAGGTGGATGTGCATCTGCATGTTCCGGAAGGGGCAATTCCCAAGGATGGCCCCAGCGCGGGGATCACCATCGCCGCGGCGATGATCTCGGCTTTAACCAACCGGCCGGGGTTCCACACCGTTGGGATGACCGGTGAGATCACCCTGCGGGGACGCATATTGCCCATTGGAGGTGTTCGGGAAAAGGTTTTGGCAGCCCACCGCAGTGGATTAAAGCAAGTGATCATCCCGGAGCGGAATGAAAAGGATCTGGAAGAGGTGCCAAAAGCCGTCCTGGAAGACCTTGAACTGGTCACGGTGAAACATATGGATGAGGTGATTCCCCTTGCGATCCACCCCCCAAAGCGGAAAACAACCAAACGGAAATATGCTAAAAAAACAGCATCTGCTGGTGCAGATGCTGAGACTCAGGATGAATGATAAGTCTCCAGATTAATCACACGAGATCATTTTCCCTGGGGTGTTCTTCCTGATAGCGGGAATTCGCTTGCAGGGTCTGAATTCCATTCCGGACCTGGGTGGATAAACGATCCAACTGCACCTCTAGATTTGCAAGGGTATCAAGGACGTATTGATCCGCTTCACGCTGGGTCACCCGAGCCTCTCGTCGCGCCTGGTCAATAATTTGGTCCGCCCGAACCTTTGCGGATTGGATAATCTCATTATCTTCCAGGCGTTTTTCCGCTTTTTCGCGCGCCAGGGCCAGGGTGCGGTTGGCCTCTTCCTTGGCCTGCGCCAAAATCCGATCCCGTTGGGTGATGATCTGTTGGGCTTTCTTAATCTCTTCAGGGATGGCCACCCGCATCTGGTCAATCAAATCCAGCATGCGGTCCTCATCCACGATGACGCTGTGCGTCAACCAGATGGGGCGGCTTTCATTGAACAATTCTTCCAGGCGATCTACGAGATGTAAGATGTCCATAGGTCCTCCGCTTCAGAAAAAGCACGAAAAAAAGGTTGCAAGCGCTGTACCAGAGATTCCAGTGCAGGCCGCTTTTGGGTTCAATCCCTGAGGGATGTCAGGGGAACAATCTTTTGGTCTTTGCCCAGGTCCTGGAAACGCTGTTGCAGGGCCGTATTCACATGGGGCGGGACCATGCTGGAGACGTCCCCTCCCAGGGCGGCGATTTCCCTGACAGTGGTTGACGACAGGAAGGTGTGTTCTTCGCTTGTGATGAGCGCAATGACGTCAATATCCGGCTCCAACCGATTGTTGGCCAGAGCCATCCGAAACTCATACTCAAAATCGGAAAAAACCCGCAAACCCCGCACGATAGCCGTAGCGCCGACTTGTTTGGCGAATTTAACAGTCAACCCATTGTATTTTGTCACCCGGATGTTGGACATGGCAACAAAAGATCTTGTGGCCAGGTCCAATCGCTCTTCTGGTGAGAAGAGGATATTTTTCTGCGACCGGGCATACACCGCCACAATAACCTCGTCAAATAATTCCGCAGCCCTTTGCGCAATGTTGATATGTCCGTAGTGGATTGGGTCAAAGGTTCCGGGAAAAATCACCTTGGTCATCTTAACTCACCTCGCTTTCTTCAACCGGCCAGAATTCTTCCAGGGCATTCAGCAGCAAAGCGTGTTCGGGGGCTGCCAGGATGGGATCATTCTCAAATACCTCCTGGGCGTATCGGCGCGCTTTTTCAATCAGGTGAATGTCCGTCAGAGTCGCCATCCGCAGATCGGCGAATCCCGATTGTCGGGTTCCGAGGAACTCGCCCGGACCGCGCTGGTTCAGGTCATATTCGGCCAGTTTGAAGCCATCGTTTGTGCTTTCCATAGCCAGCAGGCGTTCATTTTCGGCCGCACCGGCGGTCTCCGGGATCAAGATGCAATAGGATTGATCCGAGCTCCGGCCAACACGGCCTCGAAATTGATGGAGCTGGGCCAGCCCAAACCGGTTAGCGCCCTCCACCAGCATGACGGTGGCATTGGGAATATCCACACCTACCTCAACCACTGAAGTTGACACCAGAATATCAAAGTCCCGGTCCCTGAATTTCCGCATGACGATTTCCTTCTCATCCGGATGCAGCCGGCCGTGAAGGAGCCCCACCTGAAGGTTCGGAAAGACCGCTTCCTGGAGCCGGGCCTGCTCTTCCACCGCTGCTCTACTTTCCTCGTTTTCTCCCTGCTCCACAAGGGGGTAGATGATAAATGCCTGGTGCCCTTTTTCAACCTGAGAGCGGATTAGGGTATAGACGCGTTCCCGTTCCGTGGGGTACAGGATATGGGTTTCCACCGGTTGCCTGCCGGGGGGCAGCTCGTCCATCACACTGATGTCCAGATCGCCATACATCGTGAGAGCCAATGAGCGAGGGATCGGCGTTGCGGTCATCACCAGCAGATGGGGGTTCTCCCCTTTATCGCGCAGAGAAGCCCGTTGGGCCACGCCAAAGCGATGTTGTTCATCCACGATGACCATTTGCAGGTCTTTGAGGGTCACCGGGTCTTCAATCAGAGCATGGGTGCCCACCACCAGCTTGACAGAGCCTTTTTCAAGGCCGGTGTGGATCGCCTCCCGGTCCTTGGCGGGGGTATCCCCGATCAAAAGACATATTTCGTCCTCTTTCAGAAGCGATTCCGGGTCTTCCGGATCTGCAAGAAGGCGTTTCAGGCTGTGATAATGTTGTTCTGCCAGAATACTTGTGGGGGCCATGAAGGCTGCCTGGGGGCCATGACTGGTGACCATTCCAATGGCAAGGGCTGCCACGATGGTTTTCCCCGAGCCAACATCTCCCTGAAGCAGCCGGTTCATGGGATGTCCGCTGGTCAGGTCTTTGCGGATATCCGACAAAACCCGGTACTGCGCTCCGGTCAGCTCAAATTCCAGGCGGGAGATCCGTTTATCCAGCCAGGTGTCCTCCACAGGAAAGGTCCGGCCGGTGAGGGAGGACCATTGATGCTTCTGTCTGAGCACGCCAAGCTGGAGCAGGAAAATTTCATCAAAAGCAATCCGGTAACGGGCTTTTCGCAGATTTGAGACGTTTTCCGGAAAATGGATTTCTTTTATGGCTGTGGGAAGGCTCATCAGGTCCGCAGATTCAAGGATAAATTGCGGCATAAAATCCGGAATGCGCGGGGCCCAGGAGTGGATGACATTGTGCATGGCTCTGCGCAGCCAGCGCTGGTTTAGACGGGCTGTCAGGGCGTAAACAGGAACAATCCGTTGGGTGTTGATTTGCTCTTTTTCAATTTTCTCATATACCGGATGGTACATCACCAGCCGACCCATGTACTGTTCAATTTTTCCGGAAATGGAAAGGAACATGTTTTCCCGCAAGTAGCGCATATGGTATTCCTGGTTGAACCAGATCAACTGGATGCTGCCGGTGCTGTCAGAAACAAGGGCCTGGGTGATTTTGCGGTTGCTGTTTCTCGTTTTGAAAGTGCGAATATTCTTGACCCAGGCCACGATGGTCACTTCCTCATCGTATGTCAGGTCTTTGATGGGTTTCAACTCTGAATAATCGTCATACCGTCGTGGGAAATAATAGATCATATCTGCAATGGTATTCAGACCCAGTTTTGCCAGCAGTTGGGATTGCTTCTTGCCAATACCACGCACACTGGTGGTGGGGGCATTCAGCCCCCCCGGAGCGGACTCACCAACCGCAGCGGGTTTTCCGGTCGCCCGTTTTTGGGTTGCGCCTCGCCTATGGGCTGGGGACTTTTGCGTCGGAGAGGCCTTATCCTCTACGCTTTCTGAGGCCGTGGTGGCTTTTTCAAGGGTTTCCTCCTGGTTGGCACTTTGCGGTCTGGGCAGGTGTTTGATCCCACTGATGTCCAGAACCTTCCCAACTTCCTTCAGGGCCTGCCAGCGTTGAAGGGCATTCAACCGGGGATATCGCTGGAGAATTTGGATGACCTGGGTGATTTTCTCCTCCGCAAGACCATCGGCCCGGGCTTCCCCTGCCCATGTTTGGATAAGCTGCTGAAGTCCCCCAACTACGGCTTTGTTGTTGTACTGAAACTCAGCTTCCAGTTTGAAAATTTTGTAGAGTTTTGTGCTTGATAATTGCATTTTGAGGATTAGTCTTTCGTTACCATGGATTATTGTTGATTTTAACCGAAATTTTCCATTATTCACAACCGACCCAAAAAGGGATGGAAAAATCATTGTACCATTATCATGCTGAACCCCTGCAGTTTTCTTGATTTTGCACGGGGTGGGGATTATAAACCAAAAAACCCTGGAAGGGTTTTTTGGTTTAGTAAATCTTGGAAAAAAAGGGTTATTTCATTCGATGGCAATGATTAATTGATAATGGGGTTGTCCGCCCTCGTGAACCTCTATTTCATGTTCGGGGTAAACAGAGCGGATCTTGTCAGCCAACTGGTTGACCTGGGTTTGTTTCATGTTTTCACCATAGAATAGGGTGATGCGTTCGTAGTCATTGACATCTGTGGCAATGAGAAGCTCCTCGATGGCCTCTCCGATGGAGCGGGTGGAAGTGACCAGCTTGCCGTTGTGGAGGGCAATCACCTGGCCTTTTTCAACCTGAACGCCGTCAATCTCGACTGAGCGTGTGGCTGTAGTGATTTCTCCGGTTTCGACTTCTTCGATGGATTCCTGCATGGATTCCACATTTTCTTCAAAATCGCCATCGGGAATCAGTCGGAACATGGCTGCCAATCCCTGCGGGACGCTGATGGTAGGAATCACGGCCACATCCTTAACGGTCATCGAAGCGGCTTCTTTGGCAGCCATGAGGATGTTTTTATTGTTCGGCAGAATAACAATCTTGTCCGTGGGCAGATTTTCAAAAGATGCCAGCAATTCTTTGATGCTTGGATTCATAGTCTGACCGCCCTGGACGATGGCAGCCACACCGAGGCTGGCGAAGATGCGGGTCAGCCCTGGTCCGGGTGAGACAGCGACAACCGCCGTTTCTCCTGGATTAACCTGCGCCAGCTTAATTTTTGGTTTGTTCCCCTTGGCTTTCAGGTTCATCTGGGCGACAAGGTTTTCCATCATGACCTTCTGTACGGTGCCGAGGGTCATGGTGTGTTCGATGGGTTTGTAGCGGTTGGCGAGGGGAACGTGGATGTGCATGCGGTACATGCCATCGCCTTCGCCGACCTGGATGGACGTTCCAAGCTCTGAGAGAGCTTCATAATATACTTCAAGGTTGAAGGATTCTTCAGGAGTAAAATCAATCACGACTTCAAAATCCTGGCCTGGTTCCACTGTTTCCATGGCATCATCCAGGTTCATCTCAGCCAGCGGAACGATGTCCGCCAGGGGTTTGTCGAGGGGATCGCCGTTGATAAAGCGCCACATGCCCTCAAAGATGTAGTACAGCCCTTTTCCACCGGAATCAACTACCCCGGCTTGCTTGAGAATGGGCAGCAATTCCGGGGTGCGTTCAACAGAGGCATCCGCTGCTTCCACAATATCAGCCAGCAATTCGGTGAAACTGTCTGTACGCTGGGAGGAGACTTCGGCCTGGGCTGCGATGTCTTTGATAACGGTCAGGATGGTTCCCTCCACCGGACGCACAACGCCCTTATAGGCGGTTTCCCTGGCTTCTGTCAGAGCTTTGGCCAGAAGTTTCACATCCATGGCGGCATGATCGTCAAGGGCGCGCGCAAATCCCCGCCAGATCTGGGATAAGATCACACCAGAATTGCCCCGGGCGCCCATCAAAGCGCCCTGTGCGATGGCATGGCCGATTTTCCCGATGCTGGAACTGCCCGATTTTTCCACTTCCTCAAAGGCAGCCTGCATGGTGAGCAGCATATTGGTTCCGGTATCCCCATCCGGGACGGGAAAAACATTCAAGCTGTTGACAATTTGTTGGTTGGTCTTAAGCCAGACCATCCCCGCTTCCAGCAGCGTTTTCAACCCCTGTCCACTGATGGGCACCGAAACCAATTGATGGCGTTCCTCGGCGCTCAATTTTGTCAGTTCAGCAGCACTCATAATACTCCCAATGAATAAGATACGCGATAATAACGGGTTTCAAAAAAATCAATCGAAGCCAATCAATCCAAATTACTGATCCGCAGCCCGCGCACATGCACATTGATCCGCCGGACGGGCAGGCCGACTGTCTTTTCGACGTTGTATTTTACACTGCTTACGATGCTGTTGGTGATGGATTTGATCCGGGTGCCATATTCCACCACTATATAGAGGTCAATGATCAAACCGTCGTGATCATATTCCACCTTGACTCCATAGCGCGCATTTTTCCGAATGAGCTGCAGGATGTTTTCCCAGAGATTGCGGGGTGCAAGGCCGACAACGCCATAGGATTGCAGGGTGGATTGCCGAGCGATGGATTCGATCGCATCCTTGCGGATCAAAATGCTTCCCAATTCGTTGACTTTGTTTTCGTTTTCAGACATTGATTTTTCACCCGGTTCGCTTGAAGCTTTATTTATTGTATGGTAAAATACTTTGCTGTTTGGCTGATAGAGACCAAACCAAGTCATTATAACTTAAAGTTTTGAAAGGACGACAACATGGCAGTTTGCGAACGATGTGGAAAAAAGACCACTTTTGGTCATAGCCGAAGCCATTCGATGCGCGCAACAAAGCGGCAATTCAAACCCAATCTTCAGAAGGTTACCCTTTATGAGAACGGCAAG
>DAOTUG010000244.1:0-11910 GCA_034437335.1 Anaerolineaceae bacterium | reverse complement strand
TGGCCATCCGTTTTGAAGACCGGTGGCCTGAAAGATGAATGCCATTTACACAAGATTCCGGACACTCCCGGTCTATATGATCGTCTTTCAATATCCTTAGACGATGCAACAGCATTTTGTTTTGGTTGTTTGTAGAAACGTTTGAACTCAAGAGGTTCTCCAGATCCGCTCTCCGCAGTCATTGTATTTCTTTTATGGCGGGCGCAGGGCTGTCAAACGGTGGATGAACCGTTTATTCAACGAAACGACTGCCATCAGATATGGTAGGGTTAATTTTGTACGCAAGTAAGACAAATCGAAAGGAGTAGTTATATGAAGGTATCCAATCTCTTGATTTTTCTTTCTGTGCTGACTGCACTGATGGGGGCGATTGCTGCCGGCCTGGGGCTTTTTTACCAGGGCGTGGAGGCGCCCTTTGAATTTACCACCCTGCGCGGCAATACGGTTCAGATCTATGGGCGGGGGTTATATCGTTTTGACACCTTATTCTTCGGCGCAGGTTACAAGGGTCAGGATGCGGTGGCGCTTTTTCTTGGTGTGCCATTGCTGGTTCTCTCGATTCTCTGGTACCGTCAGGGCTCTCTGCTCGGGCACTTCCTTCTGACAGGTATGCTGGGATATTTTCTTTACCTCTATTCTTCCATGGCTCTTGGGTCTGCATATAATCCCTTGTTTCTGCTGTATACAGCCATTTTTTCGACCAGTTTGTTTGGATTCATCCTCGCTTTCAATCAGGCCAGTCTACGTCTGGGGGCTTGGGACAAGCTTTCTGGATTGCCCGGAAAAGGGGTGGCGATTTTTATGTTCCTTGCCGGGGCGGTTACCCTCTTTGTGTGGGGTGCGCCCATCGTGGGTGCGCTGGTGGAAGGCGTCCCTCCGGACAGGATGGACAGTTACACAACCATGGTCACCTATGCCCTTGACCTTGCACTTATCACCCCCGCAACAATTGTATGTGGCGTGATGGTTCTGCAGGATAACGCGGTGGGCTATGTTCTGGCAGCCCCGCTGTTAATCCTGATCATTCTCCTCGCACCGCAGATCCTGATCAGCACAATCTTTCAGCGCAGTGCTGGTGTGCCCTTCACGCCGGCTGAAATGGCCGGCCCGGTGGCGGGATTTATGGTGTTGGGTGTGGTGGCATTGTGGTTATTCATCGCCATCCTCCGTCGGCTTCCAAAGAACATTGTTTAAAGGCTGCCACAGGAACCAATCGAAAAAGGCAATCGCGAGATGGATTCAGTATTTCCGTCTAGCTGATAGGACATCCCCCTTCTCTCTCTTTCTCAGCCACCATTGTCCAAAAGCCCAAAGGCGGGAATCCAAAACGGTGGGGTGCGAATTCTCCTGTGGAGGCTCCCCGGATTATTCAGTTTGCGATGAAGTTGTTAGATAGAATCCTACTCAAAATTCGGGAGGTTCCGCTTGGGCGGGATCATCTCATCCGGTTTTCCTTGGGGTATGGCCCCCTGGTCGCAGGTGTTGGGAAGCGCTGTTTTCTTGTGCTTTTCTTTGTTTGATGCCCTTTGAATTTGGGTTGAACTGGAATAATTCGCGTCTTGCTGCAAGAAGGAATTTCGTATAGGTACTTCAGCGCTTCCCTGGCTGTCGCCTCAGGTAGACAGGTACAATCACTGATGTTAAAATTTCCTTATGACATCATCCAGGTATTGCGACTTCACATAAAGGAGTTGACCATGAAACATCTTAACCGAGCAGGTTTGTATGCGTCTCTGGTGCTTTTTCTTGTATCCTGCGCGCCAACCCAAGCGCCAACTCCAACCGCGTCCCTGGAGCCCACTGCTACAGACCAGCCGACAGCAATACCAACTGCCACGGCCACAGAAACCGTCGCCCCAACGCCCACGGCAACTACAACTCCCACAGAAACTCTGACTCCCACCATCACATTGACGCCCACCCTGATGCCAACCGCGGAGATGCCGCACGGAACTGGCGGTTTTCCCTGGTGGAATGACGTCGTCTTCTATCAGATTTTTGTTCGCAGTTATTATGACAGCGACGGTGATGGGGATGGGGATTTTCAAGGCATAATTGAGAAATTGGATTACCTTAATGACGGCAATCCGGAAACTACGGATGATCTTGGCGTCGGCGCCATTTGGCTGATGCCGATCCATCCTTCTCCTTCATACCATGGCTATGATGTTGTGGATTATTATGATGTCAATCCGGACTATGGCACGATGGAGGATTTCAGATGGTTACTGGAAGAAGCCCACAAGCGGGGCATGCGCGTGATCATTGATTTTGTCATTAACCACACATCCGATCAGCACCCCTGGTTTGAGGCGGCTCAGGATCCTGAATCGGAATATCATGACTGGTATGTGTGGACCACCGGCCTGCCCCAGTATGAAGGTCCCTGGGGACAAAAAGTGTGGCATCAAGCGCTGAATGGCTTGAAGTATTATGCGATCTTCTGGGGAGGCATGCCTGATCTCAATTATGAGAATCCGGATGTCCGACAGGAGATACTCACCCTCAGCGAGTATTGGCTGGAAGAGGTGGGGGTGGACGGCTTTCGGGTGGATGGTGCCCGGTATCTTTATGCCAATGAAGAAGCTCAGGCGGACCAACCGGAAACCCTGGCCTTTTATGAAACCTGGCGGCAAGCATATAAAGAAGATAACCCGGAAGCCTTTGTCGTGGGAGAGGTTTGGACATCCCTGGATGAGGCCAGTGTCTACGACCCGGATACCGGGATGGACACCGTTTTTGTTTTTGATCTGGCGGAAGGGTTCATCAACGGTGTGCAGACAAAAAATGCCTGGCAAGTTCAGGATGCTATCTTGGAGACCATGGCTGTTTTTGATGACTATCAGTATGCTGCATTTCTCACGAACCATGATGTGGATCGGGTGATGGTGCGCTTCGGCGGGGATGAGGTCAAAATGCGCCTGGCTGCTTTTCTCTATCTGACTGCTCCTGGCGTGCCTTTTCTGTATTATGGTGAAGAGATAGGGATGGTCGGGGAGAAACCGGACGAACAGATCCGCACGCCAATGCAATGGTCAGCAGAGGAAAACGCCGGTTTCAGCAGCGGCACTCCCTGGAACACCCCACAAACTGATTTTCCTGAAAAGAACGTGGCTCTACAGATGCTGGATGGGGATTCTCTTCTAAGTCACTATCAAACCTTGATCCATCTGCGCAATCAGCACCCGGCCCTGCGCATTGGCGAGTATCTCCCGATTTCTGCAACGGACACGGAGATATACGCCGCTCTGCGGCAATCTGACGGGGAGACGCTTCTTCTTTTGGCGAATCTGAGCCTGCTGCCAGTGCGGGATGTGACCCTTTCTCTGCCGGAAGGATCCCTGTCCGGGACCTATCAAGTCAGTTCTCTTTTTGATGGGGAGGCTTTTGATACATTGACCGCCAATGCTTCAGGCGGTTTTTCGGAATATCAACCGGTTTCCTCTCTGGAGGGTGGCGAATGGTTGATCTTGGTTTTGGAATGATAAAAGGCAGGACATTTTTTTGAACATCCATAAATTAAAAGGACAGAAATTGATGCAAAAACAGTGGAAGGTTTTTTCCCTTGCTTTAATGATCGTGCTTCTAGTCCCCGTTTTATTTGGGTGCGATGCGGCCCCGCAAACTAGCCCGGAGGCTAGCCCAGTTGAATCTTCGGAAGAGGAGCTTCCCCAGGAAACTGCAGGTGAAACCCCGACGAAGGTCTCAACCGAGGCTCCCACGGAGGAGATTCCTCCGGATCCGGATGTGCTGTACATCAACCTCACCTGGCATCAGCACCAGCCATTGTATTACAAAAACGAGCAGGGCGTTTACACTCGACCCTGGGTTCGGGTGCACGCCACCAAGGATTATCTGGACATGGCTGAGAAGGTAGCCCAATATGAAGGTCTCCATGTGACATTTAACCTGACGCCCAGTCTGATCCGGCAGTTAAATGACCTATCCACGGGGGCCAAGGATGTCTATTGGGTTCTTGGTGAGAAACACGCCAGCGAATTAACCGACGAGGAAAAGCGGTTTATCCTGGAACGTTTCTTCGATGTCAGTTGGACAAACATTCTTGCGAAGTACCCGCGCTTTCAGGAACTCCTGGATAAACGCGGCAGCGCAGATGAAGCCAGCATTTTTGCAGCCATGGATTCCTTTACAGAGCAGGATTTCCGGGATCTTCAGATCTGGTTCAACCTGGCCTGGTTTGATCCGGCGTATCTGGCTGAAGAACCCCTCAGAACGCTGGTTGAAAAGGGTGAGAATTTTTCTGAAGCAGACAAGGAAGTCCTTTTTTCCCAGGTGTTGCAGGTTGTCCAGGCGGTCTTGCCGTATCACAAACAGCTCCAGGATGCGGGACAGATAGAAATCACCACCACTCCCTATGCCCATCCGATCCTGCCATTGATCTATGATAATCAACTTGCCCTGGTGGGAAACCCCAGTGCGGAGATGCCCGAGATGGCCTTTGCCTATCCCCGGGACGCCGAAGCCCATCTGACCCGGAGTGTCTCAATGTATACAGAGATTTTTGGCCGGGATGTACGCGGTCTCTGGCCGGGTGAGGGGTCGGTGGCTCAGGCGATTGTTCCCCTGGTGGCGGATGCTGGCTACACCTATATGCAAACTGGTGAGCCTGTTCTGGCCAAATCCCTGGGGATTGATTCCTTCACAAGGGATTCTGATGGATTTGTTCAGGAGGCTGATGCTCTTTATCGTCCGTATTATGTGCAGGATGATGCCGGGAATGCTGTGGGGATTTTATTCCGGGACTGGACCCTATCTGATAATATTGGTTTTGTTTATTCTGGCATGTCCGGAGAGGCGGGGGCGGCAGATCTTGTGGAGCATCTGGAATCCATCCAGGAATCTTTTCTGGAAAATGACATCGAAGGTCCCCATGTGGTCAGTATCATCCTGGATGGAGAAAATGCCTGGGAGCATTATCCCAATGATGGAAATGATTTTCTGAACGCGCTCTACCAGAAGTTGACGGAGAGCAGCCTTCTGCAGACGATTACCCCCTCGCAATATCTTGAGATGTTCCCTGAACAGCGTGTTCTGGAGGATCTTTTTCCGGGCGCCTGGTTCAGCCCAAATTATGACACCTGGATTGGGGAGACGGAAGAAGCCCTGGCCTGGGAATATCTAGCACAGGTTCGGCAGGATCTGGAAGCATATGAGACCGGCGAAAAAACAGTTGCCGCGGATGCCCTGACCGAAGCGATGGATTATATGTATCTGGCTGAAGGCTCCGATTGGTTCTGGTGGTATGGAACCGATCAGGATTCTGGCCAGGATGGCTATTTTGACACAGGTTTCCGAGCGTTGTTAGCCAGCGTCTACCGTTCTTTGGGCGAACCCGTTCCACAGTTTGTCCAAGTTCCCATAATTCAAGCGCCTCCTGTTGCAGCGACCATTCCCTTCAGCGATCCATCCTCCCCGGAGGTGGATGGCAAACCGGATGAGACCTGGGATACAGCTGCTTTCTACACTGTTCGCGGGGAATCACCGATAACGGGCATGTATGCCACCCTGGACAAAGAAAACCTGTATCTGCGTGTGGATACCGCCGGCGATTTGGTCGGCAAGCAACTGGGATTTTATTTTTCTGTGCCCGGATATGAAGGCGGAAACAGCGCCTTTGCCCGTGAATCGGACCTGATGCTGGGATTCAACGCCCATAAATTGATGGAATGGACTGCCGGCGTCACCGTGGATATCTATGATGCGGAAGATTCCGGTTGGCGGCTTTTCGACAGTGGCGCTGGCTTGGCCATGCGCGGTGAAGATGTGATGGAGTTTTCAATTCCCTTGCGGCTTCTGGGGGATCTCAAGGCTGGTGATGCCCTTCAGATGGCCCTTGTGGTGACCCCGGAGGGCGATCTCTTCCCGGGCGGGGGTCCGGCCCAGATCGTCATCCCTGATCTGGGAGAGACAACCACACACCTTTTGGTGGATGATCCTCTCGGGGATGATTACGGACCGGGCACATATACTTATCCGGAGGATGCTGTTTTTAAGGACTCTGTCTTTGATGCAAAATCCTTCGAAGTTGCCACCGATGAAGAGAACCTTGTGCTTAAGTTCACCTTTGTGGGCCCTGTGGAAAACGCCTGGGGTTCCCCCAGTGGGCTCTCCTTACAGACTCTGGATGTATATATAGACACAGATCCTGGCGCGGGTTCGGGGGCCCGGATGCTTTTACCAGGGCGTAATGCAGCTCTGGCGGAGGGGTTTGGATGGGACATCGCGATTTGGGCTGAAGGTTGGACTCCTCAGGTCCTGCGGGTGGACCCTGAGACCCTTGAGGCTAAGGTCTATTCCGAAGCCAGCGGGGGATTAAAAATCATCGTGGATGTCGCCAAGAACGCCGTCATCGTCCGGGTGCCCCTGGAATTCCTTCCGGAAGGCGATCCGGCAACATGGGCCTACGCCGCAGCGGTGCTCAGTCAGGAAGGTTATCCCTCCGAAGGGGTCTGGCGGGTTCGGGATATTGAAGAAAATCCGGCCCAGTGGCGCTTTGGCGGCGCACCGGTGGATGTCAACCATACCCGCATCCTTGACCTGATCTTCCCTACAGATCAGGTACCTTTGCTGTCAGAATATCCTTCCAGCCAGGAGGACCTTGATATCCTCACCCCGGATGATTTTCCGCAAATCCCGATGATAACTCCAGGTTCAGAATGATTTATCTTACAATGATTGCGACCAAAAAAATCAACGAGAATTTAAAGGGACGTTTATATGGCTGAGAAGATCAGAGTGTGCGAGAAACCAAGGGAAACCGTTCAGGTGTTGATGTCCGATGGCACGGTCCTGCAGGGGCCCAGACATACACCGGTTGGCGAGTTCATGCGCAAATACCAGGATCCGGAGGAACCTCTGATTGTTGGTGCCGTGGTCAATGAAGAACTGCGCGAGCTTACTTATCCGGTTTCAACCGATGCCCGTATCAGCCCTCTCACCATGTCCGATCCGGATGGCGCCCGCATCTACCGGCGCTCGCTGACGTTCTTACTGGAGGTGGCTTTCACGGGGCTCTTCCCGGAATGGTCTTTGACCATTGATCATTCGGTTTCGTCCGGTGCGTACTATTGTCATGTCCCGGAAAAAGAACCCTTTGCGAAGGACCTTCTGGAAAAGCTTGAGTCGGCCATGCGGAATCTTGTGGAGGCTGATGAACCGATGGTCCGGGAGAAGGTGCCCCTTGAAGAGGCCAGAGCCTTTTTCCGAGAACATGGTCAGGAGGATAAGCTGCGGCTCTTGAATTACCGGCGCGGAGACGACCTGGTGTTGTACACGTTGCGGGGCCACCGGGATTACCATCATGGGTATATGCTGCCGTCCACCGGCTATCTGCGCTGGTTTGATCTACAACTGGTGGGGTCAGGCTTTGTTCTGCGTTTTCCGCGCCGCCATGCGCCCAGCCAACTCTCTCCCATGCCCAGTTATCCCAACCTTCTGGCCACTTTCCGACAGTATGGGGAATGGCTGGAAAAATTGGGCATTCAGAGCGTGGGCGCTCTCAATGACGCCATTCAGGAAAACCGGATCAATGAGGTAATATTGGTTTCAGAAGCCCTGCATGCCCAGCAAATCTCACGAATTGCCAGCCTGATAAAAGAGCAACAGGAAAACCTGGGAGTGATTTTGATTGCCGGCCCCTCATCCTCAGGGAAGACGACCTTTTCAAAGCGATTGACGATCCAGCTTCTGACCGAAGGCATCTCGCCCTTTGCCCTTGAAATGGACAACTACTTTGTGGATCGGGATAAAACGCCTTTGGATGAAGACGGAAATCTCGATTTTGAACACATTGATGCGGTCAACCGCACCCTGTTGAATGCGCACATCAAACGGCTGATCGCCGGAGAGATTGTTCAGCTTCGGCGCTTCAATTTCAAAGCCGGAGTCAATGAACCCGGAGAAACCGTCCAGCTCGAAGAAGGGCAAATCATCATTCTGGAGGGGATCCATGGGCTGAACCCCAAATTGCTGGAAGATTTTCCCACAGAAAAGACATTCCGGATTTATGTGTCCTGCCTGACCCAGTTGAACCTGGACCGTCACAACCGGATTTCGACGACGGATACCCGGGAGCTTCGACGCATCTTGCGGGATGCCCGGGACCGGGGGTATTCTGCCCGCCAGACGATCAACAACTGGGAAATGGTGCGCCGTGGCGAGAAACGGCATATTTTCCCTTATCAGGAAAATGCCGACATCATGTTCAATTCTGCCCTGGCTTACGAATTGACCGCCCTTAAGCCTCTGGTGGAACCCTTGCTTCGCCAGGTGCCCTATGGAACCATGGAATATATTGAAGCCAAACGCTTGCTGAAATTCTTACAGTGGTTTGTACCTATTGATCCCCGTTACATTCCGGATAATTCCATTTTGCGGGAGTTCATTGGCGGATCTATCTTGCGGGACTTCAAAATCTGGCAGCAAGGAAACAGCCCGGATTACTAGTATAATTTGTGAAAAAAAGCGTGCAGCAACTGGGCTGCACGCTTTTGCCTTTAAGAACTGGCCAGTGATTTAGTGGATTTCATCCTGGATGACCTTCGCCAAACGCTTGATCCCCTCTTTGATCAATTCGGGTTTGGCATTGGAGAAATTCAACCGCATAGTGTTTTCCCCGCCGCCCATGGGGTGGAAGGGCCCTCCAGGCACAAAGGCGACTTTGGCTTCAACCGCTGCTTTGAAGATCGCCTGGGTATCATAACCCTTTGGTAAAGTGCCCCAGAGGAAAAGGCCACCCTTCGGATGGGTCCATGTGACCCCTTTGGGCATGTACTGCGCCAGAGCTTCCAGCATGATATCCCGTCGCTCTTTATAGGTTTTTCGAATGGTGACAATATGGCTTTTCATCCAGGCGCTGTTGGCCACCTGATAGGCCAGATACTGGTTGAAGGTGGCAGTATGCAGATCACACCCTTGTTTGGCCTGAACCAATTTTTTAATGACCTCTGTCGGTGCGACCACCCAGGCTAATCGAAGTCCCGGCGCCAGGATCTTTGAAAAGGTGCTGGTGTAGATCACATTTCCGCTGTAAATCGGCACTTCCTTGGCCCGCATTTCATCGTCCAATACAACCACCGGAGGCAAATGCTCACCCTCATAGCGGAGCTGACCATAGGGGTCGTCTTCGACGATGGGCACCCCGTAGGCGTCGGCCATTTTAACAAGGCGTTTCCGTCGCTCCCGGGAAAGGGTCACGCCGGTCGGGTTCTGGAAATTGGGCAGAACATAGATGAATTTTATCCCTGTCCGGAGTCTGGATTCCAGCAGATCGGTGCGCATGCCGTCTTCATCGAAGGGGATGGTGACGTATTTGACGCCGTAGGCATTCCAGGCCTGGATTGCACCCAGATAGGTGGGCGATTCGACCAGCACACGATCGCCGCGGTTGATGAAAATTCGTCCGAGCAAATCGAGGGCCTGTTGGGAGCCAGACGTGATCAAGACATTGTCCGCGGAGATCTGAATCCCATATTTGGTGGCATTCCGTGCAATCATTTCCCGGAGGGGTTGATAGCCTTCGGTCGTGCCATACTGCAAAGCGCGCTCTCCCATTTCTGAAAGGACCGTGTCGGCCGCTTCCTTGAATTTTTCAATGGGGAAGACTTCCGGTGCCGGCAAACCGCCTGCAAAGGAAATCACATCGGGAAGGGAGGTGAGTTTAAGTAATTCCCGAATTGCTGAGCTGCCAATGTTGTCGGTTCTCAGGGCATATCGTTCGTCCCATAGGGTATGCATAAAGATATCTCTCCTTATTTTCGAAATCTGCTGATGATGGTTGCCGGGGAAGGTAATGTGACCCGGTCTCCCATGTCTAATTCAGCCGGCGCCTTGCCAGCCTTGCCTGGCGCGCTCTGATAAATGAAAATTCTGGTTCCCTCTTCGGTGTACTTGTCTTTGAGATAGGCCTGTCCGGTGAGGGTTCCCTGGGAGTCAATGGCACAGCTCGTGACGGTTCCGACCACCTTCCCCCGCTCATCCACGACTGGATCCCCAAGATGAGCCATCCGGGTGCGTTTTTCATCAAAGCGGAAACGGCAAACCATGCCATCCCGTTCAGCTTCCTGTTGCAAATAGGCTTCGCGACCAATAAACCAGGGTTTATAGGTTTTGGCGAAGAGGCCAAAGCCGGCCTGACCAACGCCAAGGTTTAGCAATCCGCCCATCTCATGGCCGTACAGGGGCAATCCCGCCTCCGTGCGCAGGGAATCCCGGGCGCCCAATCCGCAGGGCTTGATCCCGTAGACATCTCCTGCGGCCAGGAGGGCCTTCCAGAGATCAACTGCCCGGTCCGGGTGGATGAAGAGTTCAAATCCCATGCGCTCACCGGTGTACCCTGTACGAGAGACGATCACATCCATCCCATTCAATATGGCCGAACAGAGCTCTGTTCGTTTAAGTCCGAGAATTGCCCTCCGATCCGCCTGGGAGCACTCCAATTCAAGGAGGATGTCCCTGGATTTCGGGCCTTGCAAAGCCAGGTCCACCCGCATGGCATCCCCGGCCAGGGGGTCCCGCAGGTCACGCAGGGTGACATTTCTCCCAAAGGCCAGGGACCAGGGACGTTGCTGATCCACACGTACCTGACCGGTGCGAACGGCATTCAGCCAGGCCCAATCCTTTTCATCATTGGCAGCATTGACCACCGCCAGATACTTCTGTTCCCCATGCCGATAAACTAACAGGTCGTCAATTACATGGGCGTCCTGATCTAATAAGTGGGTATAGCATGATTCGCCGACTGCCAGGCTGCCAATATCATTGGCGCAAACGCTGTCGAGGAATAACCCGGCGTCGGGGCCTTCTGCCTGGTAAACACCCATGTGGGTTACATCAAACAATCCTGCAGCTTCCCTGACGGCTCGGTGTTCCTCCAGCACGGAGGTGTACCACACGGGCATATCCCATCCAGCAAAATCCACCATTTTCGCGCCCATTTCCCGGTGGGTTGCGTTGAGGGGTGTTTTCCGGGCGTCTTGGGGTTCCCGGACGGGGAACTCGAAGACGGGGAGAGCCCACTCCTGGATTTTCAGCTCGTGAATGCCAATGAAATAGGGTTTTCGCTTGTCAATCGCATCCTCCGATGGGATCTGAGCCTCCTGAGGATCGGCATCTTCTATCCGCATGGGTCCCGGCAGACGCATCCGCAGATCCGGATCAAATTGGATATAAGCATCTGATAGATCCCGGAGCCAGGTTCCGACCAGTCCGGCTTCATCTCCCGGCACGGTCAGCAGGAATGCTGTCGGATCAAGGCAGGTGAGGGCGCCGTCCACAGACGTTTTACTTGTGATGACCCGGGTTGCCTGAGATTCACCCTTTTTCAGGCCCTCCACATCGCTGGTGAGCGCGTAGCTCAGGAAGTGCCGCACCTGATGTCCGGAAATCCGGAAACCAGTCCAGTCAGACTCACGATTGTCGCGAAGGTCATAATAATGGGGATATCCCGAGGAAAGGGGGGCATCGCTGTGGACCTGGGCAGTTTCTGCCAGTTTCTCCACGGCCAGCTTGGCATCTTCAAGAGCCGCAAAGCGGACCTTGGCCCTGCGTTTGGGTGATCGGCGTCCGGGCATGTGATATGGGGTTGTGGCTTCGAACAAATCAGCGATGATGTCCGCTACCTGGCGGAGATGGTCTTCTGAAAATCCGCGCTGGGTCAACCAGGTTGTACCAAAGCGGACGCCAGTGGCTGAAAACGCGGAGCGATCGCCCGGAATAGTGTTGCGGTTAGCGACAATTCCGGCAATATCCAGGATTCTGGCGCCCATATCTCCGGAGAGATAGGCTCCTTCTGGGCCCCGGACCGATTTGCAATCCAGCAGAGTGATATGGGTATCTGTGCCGTCATAGGGCACCCGCAGTCCGCGCCCTTTTAGCTGGTCGGCAAAGGCC
>DAOTUG010000243.1:0-4901 GCA_034437335.1 Anaerolineaceae bacterium | reverse complement strand
GTCCAAAGCGGGGTTGGTGTGGGGGGGGGTGTCCGCAACATTGGGGTTGGGGAGGGGGGAGCGTGCCGGCATCCCACAGCAGCCATCAGAATGCAGGCGGACAATAGGAAGGCCCTCCCGGTTCTCAGGATTAGGGTCCTCGTCATTCCATTACCTCTTCTCCGGCGTTGGGTCTCTGAATGCGTCCACTTCTGTTTTATGCTTCATCGCACCTGAAGGCACAGCTTTAATGCTTTTCGTATAGCCAATAATCGTGCAGGGTACGTTATCCAGCATCAGCCGAAAAGATCAAACAAAAGTGATATGGCTTGGGCTCCAGCCGGTATTCCCGAAGCGTATCCGGGCCGCAAGCATTGCTTCCCAGCCCGGTTTGGGCCAAGTCCAGGTAGAGGGTGGGGGATTCCTCCCAAACCAATGCGTTTGTGTGTTCTGCCTCCGTCAGGTTTTCAAGGGTCACTCTGTGTGCGCTGAAGTTGAAAACTGGTTGTCCCATAATCCGGCAATGGGCTTTCTCTCCAGTCTGCAGGTCCAACCAGCGGATATCGCTGCGGTTGCCGTTCTCTTGTGGGCGGATATAGAGGTGAAAAAGTTCCCGAATCCGGGAGTGAAAGGTGTCCACAAAAGCGCTTGATTTCCGGTCGGGGTAATTCTCCTGCGGTCCCCGCCCATACCACGCAACCTGGTCAATGGCGGGGTGAAGCTGGGCTTTGAATCCCAGGCGCGGAAGGCGGGTTAGCAAATTGATTGGGGTGTAGTCCAGGGTGATCCTTAGATTACCGTCCGTTTGGAAGGTATAGGTTATATCGTATTGGCTGTGGGGTTTGTGCCCATCAGCTCCCAAAAGTCCTTCAACCCGAACCTGAAGAGTATTTTCTTCCTCTTGCAGCTCTACGGCTCTGCAGAGGTTGCGGGTTCGATCCAGACCGTCAAACCGCCATTCCTTGGCGATCAACACATCATTGTCCGTGGGTGCACGCCAGATATTGAGGCGGAGGGGGCTTTGCAAAATCTCCTGATCTCCGCATTGCCAGGCATCCATTTCCCCGGTGATTTTATTGATGAGGAACCGTTGCGGGCCGTTTGTGATCGTGATCTGATGGGCGTTTTCCTGTGCTGTATCGTATTGCAATCCGGAAACTGGTCTGGCCTTGTTGGCAACGGAGGGCGCACCCTCGCGAAGCAGGGTTTGGGTTTGGGCGATGGTGTGTCCTGCGAGCGCCCAGGATGTGTCTTCTTTCAGGGTGAAGCGGGTTTCGAACCAGATTTCTTTATCCCCGGGGAAGGAAAGACTCAGATCCGGGAGGTGACATTCTCGAGTCTGGCCTGGTTGGATGTTGGCGACCTCCAGGGTGCCTTCCTTCACGATTGCGCCGTCTTCCTTGATGCGATACAGAGCTTCCAGGTGGCGCAAATCGCGGAACTGATAGCGATTTTCAAGGAGGAAGGTCCCATCTTCACTGTCTACAGATTTCACCGCAATGGGTTGCAGCCAGTAGTTGTACTCAATCAGACCCGGATGCGGAATCCGATCCGGATTCACCAGGCCATTGATGCAAAAATTGCCATCATTGGGCTCATCCCCAAAATCGCCGCCGTAGGCGAAAAAGGTTTCGCCATTGGGGGCAGTTTTTCGCAGGCCCTGGTCCACCCAATCCCACACACAGCCGCCAATCAGGCGGGGATGCTGGTAAATGAGTTCCCAATATTCCTTCAAGCTGCCCGGGCTGTTGCCCATGGCATGGGCATATTCGCACAGAAAGTACGGTCTGGGATCATCCTCATCGGCAGCAGCCATTTGCACGGTTTTAATCGAGGGATACATCTCACTCACCACATCCACCAATTCAGCAGTCCCTGCGCCTTCATAATGGATCGGACGGCCGGGATCCTTCATCCGGATCCAATCGGCCATGGCTTGATGATTTTTTCCCAGACCGGATTCATTTCCCAGGGACCAGAAGAGAACGGATGGGTGATTCTTATCCGGTTCAACCAACCGATGGGCTCTGTCCAGATAAGCTTCTTGCCAATTGGTATCGTTGGACAGTTCGGACCAATCCCCCGTTAACTGGAAGCCATGGGTTTCCAGATCCGCCTCATCCATCACATAAAGACCAAACTGGTCACACAGCGCAAGCCAGCAGGGATGATTGACATAATGCGAGGTGCGGACCGTGTTGATATTGTATTGTTTCATCAAGCGGACGTCTTTTTCCATGGTCTTTCTGTCCAGGGTCCAGCCTCTGTCCGGGTCAAACTCATGGCGGTTGACGCCCTTTAATTTGATGCTGCATCCATTGAGCCAGAGCTGTTGGTCTCTGATCTCGATTCTGCGGAAACCGACTTGAAAACCGATCTTCTCGTACCCCGGAGTGCCTGCATTTCCGGTTTCTATCCATAAGGTATATAATGAAGGAACCTCAGCAGACCAGGGGAGAATGTCTTTGATTTCTTTGTCAAATGTGGAATCGCTCTGGTGGGTTTCTGAGAAAAGCTGCTGTCCTACAGGAGAAAAAAGTGACAGAGTCATTGGGATGGATGCCGGGGAATCTGCGACAAAGTCAATCCCCAATGATCCGCTTCCCGTGAGGGGATCGAAATCCGCATGGACATGAACATCCTGAAGGTGGGTTTTCGGTCGGGCCGTCAGGTACACATCCCGAAATATCCCATGCAGCCGCCACATATCCTGGTCTTCCAAATAAGCGCCGTCACTCCATTTATAGACAATCACGGTGATATCTTGGGATGCGTCATCTTTTATGTAAGGATTGAGAGCAAATTCGCTGATCAGATGGCTGCCTTTGCTGGCGCCAACAAATTCATCATTGACATATACTTCATAGGCTGAACTGACCCCCAGGAAGGTCAGAAAGATGCTCTGGTCCTGCCAGGATGGCGGCACGTCAAACTTGCGCTGGTAAACCCCCGTTGGGTTCCCATTGGGGATGTGCGGAGGGTCCACCGGAAAGGGATACTGGTAATTGACATATTGCGGTCGGTCAAACCCGGAGAGCTCCCAGCAGCCGGGGACCTGGAGCATGCTTCGCTGGTGGGGGACGTTTTGGGGTTCCTGCAGAAACTCCGCTACCCTATGGTGTGAATCGAGAAAAAAGAAATCCCACTGTCCATTGAGGGATTTTACCCGAGGAGAATCTTCCGGCCAGAAAGGAAGGTCGTCCTCCGTTTCTGTCAGGGGTAAGAACCAGGCGTGGGGCGGCAAGGCATTGATTCGGATCTGTTTTGGGTCTTGTATATTGAACATGCAGTTTCCCTTTTTCCTATTACAGGTGGTTAATCATTGGTATGAATTATGTTAGAATCAAGCCTCCAGGAGTTTCTCTATTCCAGGATGTATTATGGGCCGTCAAAAAGCCGATGAAATGACCATTTGGGGCCATCTGGAAGCGCTGCGCAAGCGTTTGCTTTATGCGGTGATTGGTCTGGTGGTTGGCGTCATTATCAGTTTCCTTCTGGCGGACCTTTCCCTGGAACTTCTGGCCCGGCCGATCGGCGGTTTCGAAGCGTTGCAGTCCCTGGAGGTGACAGAGAACGTCGGCGTTTTCATGCGGGTGACTCTGTTGGGGGGATTCATCATCGCCCTGCCATTTATTCTAATTCAATTGCTCTTGTTCATCCTCCCGGGTTTGAAGAAAAAAGAGCGCCGCTGGGTCATCCGTGCAGTGCCACTGGCCAGCCTGCTTTTCTTGGCTGGTGCAGCCTTTGCTTATCTGGTGATGCTGCCTGCGGCAATTCCCTTTCTGGTCGAATTCAAAGGGCCCGAGGTCTTGCCGGATTGGAAGGACTATGTTGATTTTGTGACCAGTCTAATATTTTGGATTGGCCTAAGCTTCGAAACACCGCTCCTGATGTTCATCCTGGCGAAGATCGGCATCATTGATGCAAAAACCTTGGCGAAGGGATGGCGATTTGCGGTGATTGTCATATCTGTCATCGCCGCCTTCATTACGCCCACGGTGGATCCAATCAACATGGCCCTCTTGATGGTGCCATTGTTGCTTCTTTATCTATTGAGTATACTACTAGCAGCATTAGCCTGACGGTAACAGCGGAAGGAAAGGACATGTTTGGAAAATTAGGTTGGCCCGAATTGATCATCCTCCTGGTAATTGTCCTGCTGGTTTTCGGTGTGGGACGTATCGGCAAAATCGCCGGAGAACTTGGCAGCGGCATCCGGGCTTTTAAGGAAGGGCTTTCTGGAGAAAAAGACAAACAGGAAAAAGACGATTCCAACCCGGATGATTCAGAGGATGTGTGATCGGTGATAGAATTCTGACCGATGGAATTCCTGAATATTGGCGTCTGGGAACTTTTCTTTATCCTGCTCCTTGCCTTCATTGTCCTTGGCCCCCAAAAGGCAATCAAAACGGCAGGGGAGATTGGGCGATGGGTGCGGGAGTTGATGGATTCCTCTTTCTGGCAGGAGATTGTCTCCACTTCCCATGAGATCCGTGATTTACCCAAGAAGGTTATGGATGATGAGACGGTGCAAAGAACCATCGCAGACCTGGACCGTTCCACAAAGGATGTTGCCCAGCGTCTGCATGCAATGGAGAAGGATGTTAGCCGGGAATTTTCCCAGGATTCACAAAAGAGAGCGGACGAAGCCCAGCCTGGAGAACCGTCCCAAGAGGACAGCCCGGGTCTCCCCCCGGAAGGTACGCTCTGATCTGCTTGAAAAATAAATGAAAATGGCCTGGACAAAACATCCAGGCCATTTTTGTGTTCACCGGGTGATTATCCAGTGAACATGCCTTCAAGGTCGGATGGGTCATACGTTTGGCCCTCACTGATCACCTGACGTCCCTTATCCACATTGCCCCACAAGTTCCAGAACATCAGACCGCGGATTTTTCCTTCGTGAAGGTAGAAGATGGTGC
>DAOTUG010000242.1:0-3464 GCA_034437335.1 Anaerolineaceae bacterium | reverse complement strand
CTCGTTGAATTGCAGAAAGGTATCCAGCTTTTCGGCCCAATCCTGCATGGTCATCGTCTGGCGGCGTTCGGCCTGGTCTTCGGCATAGTCCAGATACATGGTCACGATCCGGTTCAAGCTGCGCAGCTCCGCTTCATTGAGGTAGTTCTTGGCCACGCTGACGTCCTTCTTGCGCACTTTGCCCCCCTGCCAATTGGTCAGCCCCATATTGGGCTTCTGTGCATCGGCCCTTTCGCTGATCAACTCGGCGGCAGTGTGCCCGTGAATAGCCCAGTGCAGCTTGTTCTGAACGGTGGCAAAAAACTGGCGCGAAACCGCTGCCTGGGGGTCATAATCCACGCTCAGGCTGTAGATATCGGTGATTTTCTTATAAAAACGCTTTTCGGAGGCGCGGATATCACGAATGCGCTCCAGCAGTTCATCAAAATAATCCCCGGCAAAGCCCCGCCCCTCTTTGAGGCGGACATCGTCCATCACAAAGCCTTTGACCAGGTATTCCCGCAGCCTCTCCGTGGCCCAGCGCCGGAACTGTGTGCCGCGGTGCGAACGCACCCGATAGCCGACGGCAATGATCACCTCCAGGTTGTAGTGATCAATCTGACGCTCAACCTCACGCGCCCCTTCCATTTGAACTATTCGGAAATTCCGAAGAGTTGCCTCAGGTTCCAGTTCGCCTTCTGCATAAATATTCTTAATATGTTCATTGATCGTAGGAATGCTTTTCTGATAAAGCGCTGCGATCAGTTTCTGACTCAACCAGACTGTTTCACCATCCAGCAAAACTTCAACCCGAATTTGACCATCTTCAGTTTGAAAAATGATCATATCCGAGTTGTTTTGACCCTCAACCATCTTTCACCTCCCTTTCGCAAGAGAAACCCCTGCTGCAGGGTAATTTCATCTTATTAATGCCTGTTTTTGATACTGTCAAATGCCCAATTTCCGACCCCATTCTCGTTCCTTCCCCTGAAATCAGGGGAAGGATGCCTGCAAACGTAGTGCCGCGGGCAGGATGGGGTTTCATCATTAATGAATGAGAGTGACTTTTCACCAAACGTTTCCTGCGTTTTGACGAAAAATAATTTTTGAAGCAATCACCCTGCCCCTGTTGACATTGATGGCAAATGATATAGAATGGTGATACCACAGACAAAATTCGGCCCCGTGCCGTGTGGCAGACCGGCTCTCGCCGAGGATGTCCTATATCTGTGGTTTTCCTTATATCCACCAACACCACCTTATTCCTCCTCCGCCAATCCCAATTCCTTCAGATACTGGCGCATTTTGGCCTGCGTTTCGGCCAGCTCTGCTTCCAGGGCGTCAATCTCCTTCTGAACAGCGGGAATGTCAATATCCGCTTCCTCCTCAAAGGTGTCCACATAGCGGGGAATATTGAGGTTGAAATCGTTCTCTTTCAGCTCAGACAGCGGCGCAGGATAGGCATATTTTTCCACTTCTTCAAAGTCATCATAGGCCGCCACGATCCGGGCGATGTCCGCCTCCCGCAGCACGTTCTGGCGGGTGCCGTCCTCATAATCCTGGCTGGCGTCAACGAAGAGTACATGGCGGTCCCGCGCCGTTTCGGCCTGGTCCCAGGGTGGGCGTGCCTTGTTGAAGATCATGATCGCCGCCGGGATGCTGGTGCCGAAGAAGAGCTTTTCCGGCAGCCCAATCACGGCCTCCAGCAGGTTTTCCTCAATCAACTGGCGGCGGATGGTGCCCTCGGCCCCGCTCCGAAAGAGCACGCCATGCGGCACGATCACGCCCACACGCCCCTCCCCTTCCAGGGCGATCTCGATCATGTGGGAGATAAAGGCATAATCGCCCCGGCTCTTGGGCGGCAGGCCGCGGTGAAAGCGGTTGTAGGGGTCGGCTTTGGCATGCTGATAGCCCCATTTTTTCAGCGAAAAAGGCGGATTGGCCACCACCACGTTGAAGCGCGTCAGGGCATCTTCCTCCACCAATCCCGGGTTGGTGATCGTGTCACACCACTCAATGCGAGCTGAATCCATGTTGTGCAGGAACATATTCATCCGGCACAACGCCCAGGTGGAACCGTTGCTCTCCTGCCCACCCAGAAAGAAGTCGTTGCCGCCAATCTCCTTTGCTGTGCGGATCAGCAGCGACCCGGAACCGCAGGCAGGGTCACAGATGGAGTCGCCGGGCTGCGCGCGAACCAGTTTGGCCAGCAGGGTGGAAACCTCGGCGGGGGTATAGAATTCGCCGGCTTTCTTGCCCGCGCCGGCGGCAAAAAGGCTGATCAGATACTCATAGACATCGCCGATGATGTCCCGATCCCCCACCGTCGAGGGGCGCAGGTCCAGCCGCGGGTCAGCAAAATCTTCCAGAAGCTGGCGCAGGCGGCGGTTGCGCTCGCGGGTCTGGCCCAGCTTGGCCTCGCTGTTGAAATCAATATTGCGAAAGACGCCGTCCAGCTTGAGCTTGTTGGCATCCTCAATATCGGTCAGGGCGATGTTGATCAGCTCACCGATATTGGCCTCGTCCCGATGGGTATAAAGGGTGTCAAAATTGGCATTTTCTGGAATGACAAACCGCTCCCGTTTGCGGGCCCGCTCCAGGCGCTCCGGGTCATCGCCATAGCGCGCTTCCAGGGCTGCCATGCGTTCTTTTTCAAGATCGCTGATATATTTCACAAACAGCATGGTGAGGATATAGTCCTTATATTCCGCCGGGTCAATCGCCCCGCGGAAGGTGTCGCATGCTGAAAAAATGATATTGCCAAGTTCTTTCTGAGTGAGTGATTTCTGGACCATCAGCCCTCCTTTTTGTGGATCGTGGATATACACACGGCGTTGATCAGCCGCGCCTTTTTTTGCTGGATCTGCCGGGTCAGCGACTGTTCTCTGTCCCACAGGCGCTGCAGTTCGGCGATGCGGGTCTGGGTTTCCAAAGGCGGCAGCGGCACCGGCAGCTGGTTGAGATTCTTTCTGGATAGATAGGCAAAACCGCCGGGCACCTGGAACCGGGCAAAGAAGGCCTGCGCCTGCGCCTGGTTCAGCCACCACCCCAAAAAGCCCGGCGAGAGCCGCGGCGATGTGACCCGAATGATGTAAAATGAAGTGGAGGCGAGCAGGTTATCCGGCGCTTCCGGCATAAAATAGGCCCGGTTTTCATAGCCCCGGGCGATGAGAAGGATATCCTGCGGCCGAACCTGATAGCGCTGGGGGTCACCCTCTGGATTAAAACACAAAGCCCCCTGCCATTGGATCGCTGAGCCTTTGATATCCCGGGCCTGCAGGAGGCGGTGGCTCCCAAAGGGGTCTTCCATCACCTTGCGCCGGGTCTGGTAACCGGACTGGATCTTGACTAAGAGTTGCAGGGTTTCTCGCTTCAGATGGCCGCCTTTACTTCGTAGGTTGATTACTGTTTTTTTATGATAGCATAGAACGGGTTTTGAGTCAATAGAAAACAGAATTTGTATTATAAGCTACGTTATTCTCGCT
>DAOTUG010000241.1:0-11444 GCA_034437335.1 Anaerolineaceae bacterium | reverse complement strand
CCCGGTGCAATCAGTGGCCCTCACCCGGGTTGGACAACAACTCCGGCGGGCGGATTAGCTCTGAGGTGCCGATACTGCTGCTGGCAGGCACCTATGCACCAAGGTTTTCACTGGAAAGCGCTTATTTTGCGAATGTGACCCTGACGAATTCTGCCATTGTGGCCGTTCAGGGGGTTGGAAGGGACCCCCTGTTTCCCAGCAATGAATGTACCTTCAATTTTGTTGCTGGTTTTTTCGCCAACCCCTCCCTGATTCCTGACAGCATGTGTTTGAACCAGCAGGTGAATCATGTGATGTCGGTGGATCCTTACAATCCGGCTGCAGAAATTGAGATCAAGGAATTTCATGATTTTGATGTGCCGGATATCACTGTTTCCGGCGCCAGGCCGGCTGAGTGGGTGATGGTGAAGACCGGGCAATATCTGCGAAGAAATTTTGAGAATGACCCCACCGGCATTTTCCACCTGTATGAAAAAGGTCAATCCGGGGAGGCTGTTGTGAACGCTTATTTTGCCTCAGAAGGGATCAGCCCCTCTCTGGAAGCAAGCAGCGACCTGGTGACCGGTAATGGATTATCTTTTCAGGTATCCCAGTATGCCATTGAAACCCCGGAGTTTATTCTGGTTTTTGATGTGGCTGTGTTTGAAACCGGATGGGGTGGATTTGCCATCATCATGAAGACAACCGACTTTGAGTTTTCAGCGCTGCATGAGGCGGTTTTTCTTCCGGCTGTGCAGGCTTTCACTTTTTATTAGGCCGCTTTGCAGAGCGATCGGTTCTGCGGGACCGGGTGTAGAATATACCTCCCAGGGCGCCCATGCCGGCAAAGACGATCAGCTCAAGAACCCCTGAGCAAAATGATGCGCCGAACATGCCAAAAAAATCTGCCTGGATGCCGAGGTTGGTGGCAAAATTTGGCGTTTGGGTCTGGAGCACTTCGGAGAGCAGGCTGCTGAGGAGGTGGCCCGCCAGGGAGAAAGCGCCCATCAGCAGGCTGATCTTGACGCCCTGCAGGGCCGCTTTCCCATAGTCAGGCTGGGATTTCTCCCGACAGGCCAGGTATCCGGCTGAAAATCCCCCGAGAAGGGCGATCAGCAAGGAACATACCGGCTGATTGAGGGTGTCAATCAACAGGACCAGGGTCAGTATGATCAGGCCTAGGATACTGTAACTTGATTTTTTCATAAAAGAATATCGGTCTATTGTTGCTCTTGATTATATCGTACCTTATCCACGGATCAGGAGGTTACTATGAGCAGACATCGAGGTTTTGGGGGGAAAGGCCGGACTCCCAATGGCCGGTCGGGACGTTTTTTGCTGGGATTCCTCTTTGGGATCGCTGCAGGGGCCACCATCTTTCTCTTAACTGACAGTTGGATGTGGGGCGTCATCGCTGGTTTGGCTCTGGCAGTTCTTTTTGGTTTGCTGAGCGCCAACAAGGTGGTGTGAATAGCATAAACCCTGCGCAGAGGGCTTCCGTCCCGTTCTGAGATGAAAAACAGCCGCCATAGGGAGCCATTGGCGGCTGTTTGGTTTGATCCCTTTTTGAGTTTGCGAGAATTCATTCTCCCGAGGTTGGATCAGATTCCCTTGTTTGGCTTTGGTAGGAGGGGGATTTTTTCTTCGATTTGGGAAGGATGGCTTTGATGAGGGCAATCACGCCCAGGAGGATCAGCAAGACGGGCCAATACTGGGTGATCTCCCGCGGAAGACCGAAGGCAGAGCCAAAGGCGAAGAACAGGATGGCGCTGATGAGGATGAGGGTGATGCTGTCGGTGATGGCCTGCTTGAACTTTCCATCAATGAGATTGGCAATCAGCACTCCGATGCCCACGAATCCCGGGATGAGGGCCCAAATATAGGACCAACTTTCCCAATTGCCGGTCATGTTTTGATAATAGAGGATCCCCCCGATTCCGCTGATGATGGCGCCGGGTACGGCCAGCCCACCGATGCCTGCGAGGATAGCCCAGATGAAGAACAGGCCGCCCAGGCCGATGATGAAAAAGGGCCATTCCCAAAAGGTGAAGACATCTGAGAAAATCTCGCTGGCCAGGAACAACACTCCGAGAAGGATCAGGATGATTCCGCCAATGATGGTTGATTTGCGATTCATTTTCGTCTCCTTTTTCTGTTAGATTTCAGAGCCTGAAAGGGTCCTTCAGGCTCTGAAATGATTGTATCATTTTCCGCAGTTATTTTTCACCAAGACTGTTGATGTCTCCGGCGCCGTTGATTTCCTGAGAAATGCTGGGGGAGCCGTAATAGTTGAGCACCCCGGCCCCGTTGATGGTCACATCGAGGGACTCGGAGGCCCACACGGTGGCGTTGCCCAGACCATTGAATTTCACTGTGGTTGTGCTGGTCTGAAGGTCTCCGGCGTCGTAGTTCCCGGCGCCGTCAATGTCCAGCGTCTGGCTGGCGGCTGCGCCTGAAATCTCCATGGTGGCGCTGCCGGTGATGGCGGCCTGAATGCTCTCGGCTTGCAGGTCATTGATTTCGATCCGACCTGCGCCGTTCACCTCCACCACAAAGTCGTCTGTGTCGAGGAATTCCATTTCGAAATCCGCAGCGCCATTGATTTCCAGGCTGGTCAGGTTGACGACGCTGAGGGTGTAGACGATTGGCTCGGTGGGCACAATTTGCTTATTCCAGGGGCGCCGCTGAAAACCAAGAACCAGGGTGTTGCCCTCGACCTTGACAGTCAACTCGTCCATCACATTGTCCTCGGCTTCGATGGTCAGGGATTCGGTATCACCCTGGGTGACGATCAGTTGCCCGGCGCCATCCAGGTTGATCCTGGAGAAATCGCTGACTTCAAAGTCTTCGGTGGTGAGATTGCCGGACCCCCTGACGACGCTGATGAAGGGCAGACGGCAGGCCGTGAGGAGGAGGGATAAGGTCAGGAGCATGGTCAGACTGAAGATTTTTCGATTATTCATGTTGAATTCCTTTCAGGATTGAGTATCTTTCACTTCAGTATACGATTCTTCTATTAGAAAGTTGCAAGAGCCGGCTGGTCTTTCTGCCTCGGGAGGGCATGCTGTGTCTGCTGGTTCCTGGGGTCAGGGATGGCCAGCACTGTCCAGCACTGCGAGGGAAGCAGGGTGCGTTCCACTTCCTGCAGTCCGGGAAGGGCAGGGTGGCTTGCTCTCGTTGATGGGGAGTGTGTTTTTCGAGCCAGTCAGGTTTCCTTTCTCTTTTTGAGTTTGGATTAATGGAATTGTATCCAATCTGACGGTATCCTTAACAGGACAGGTGGCCAGGCCGGGGACTGTGCCATTGGGGAAATTTTCTTCATTGGGTTCTTTGGCGTGGTCTGGCTGGATACCTTTTTTTTAACCTGGCGAATGGAAAGGTATGCTGGTTGGGAGGCGCTCAGAGAGCAGAATGCCGAATGCAAGGGACTGTTTAATGCCTGGTCCGACAGCTACCCTCCGTCCGGAGAGGACGGAAAGGCGTACCCCTTTGCCGGATATTTCCGTGTGCTGAACAGGCTGGTTGGGTGGGGAGTTTTTCAGGATGGCCATTGTGTTTTGGAGGTGGGTATTGACGCGGTAGCGTGGGCTGCCGATTTCCCGGGTGTTTTGACCGTATATGTGCTGCATGAATTCTCGGATTCGGTGAAACTGGGATTGATAAAACGGCTGCAATGAGGTCACCCCTTAAACCGGGGGGCTATTTTCCTGATTGGGGATATCGGCTTTGAGAACCAGGAGGCCCTGGCGCGGGTGCGAGGGCGGTGTGATCCCTTCCAATGGGATGATGAGGTATTCTACTGGTGCGCTGAAGGTTGGATACATCCTCTTGAACAGGCCGGGTTTGCTGTACAATATGAACAGATTTCATTAATGTGCCGGTATTATTGTTCTGCGGTATGCCGTCTGATGGGCGGTGTCCTAGAGGAGGTGCAGGTTGGCGTTTTTTATCAAGCAAACGTTGAATCCCAGTGGTTACCACGGTTTCACCCAGAAACCGCCCTTCTTTGAAGGATGGTATTACAAACTGGTGGATCGGGATGAGAACAACCGCTTTGCTATCATACCCGGTGTGTATCTGAGCGAGGAAAAGGACAAGCAGCACTGTTTTGTCCAGGTGTTCAACTCGGAGGCCGAAGCGGTGCAGTACCATCGGTATCCTTTTGACCAGTTTAAGGCCTCCCCGGACCGCTTTGAGATACTGGTCGGGCCGAATTATTTTTCTGCGGAAAAAATGATCCTGGACATGGATGACAACCTGGGGCAGGTTTCCGGGACTCTGACTTTTGAGGGCCGGACTCCCTGGCCGGTGCGCTTTTTCTCTCCGGGGGCAATGGGCTGGTTTGCCTGGGTGCCCCTCATGGAGTGTTATCACGGCGTGGTCAGTATGAACCACCGCATTGAAGGCAGCCTGTCCTTTGATGGGCAGGCGGTGGATTTCAGCGACGGGCAGGGATATATTGAGAAGGATTGGGGGAAACAATTTCCTTCGGCCTGGATCTGGGGACAGAGCAACCATTTTGATCCATCCGACGTCAGCCTGATGCTTTCCGTGGCCGTGATCCCCTGGCTGGGGCGCGCCTTTGGCGGTTTCATCATTGGTTTTTACCACGACGGCGTCCTTCACCGGTTTGCAACCTATAATCGGAGCCGCATTGAGACCCTGACGGTTGACGACAGCCGTGTCTCCCTGGTGGTTCGCAACCGGGACCATCGGCTGCACATGGAGGCCTCCCGCGCTGGCGGTGGATTGCTGCAGGCTCCCACCCACACGGAGATGGATCGCCGGATCATTGAAACCCTCAATGCGACAATCAGGGTCCGTCTAGAAAACCTATCTGGAGAGGTTCTGTATGCGGGGACAGGGCGCCATGCTGGCCTGGAAACGGTGGGGGATCTCTCTCGTTTGGTTAGCATGGTGGCGTGAGGGCTTCCATGAAGCGCAAGCAGATTTTTCGGATGTCCCTGGCGATTCTTCAACCGAGCCAACTGTTCATCAGCCGCAAGAAACTCACGGCCCTCCAATCCGCGATTGATTTCTCTGCACCCGAAAACATCCCGCCCATCCCCGTCAAGATGTTGGATGGCGAGGTCGTGATGACCGATGGTCACACCCGGGCCTTTGCGGCTTTTCTGGCCGGTCTGCAGCGGGCGCCGGTTTATTGGGATCGGGATGCCCTGGATTGGGGCGCATATCGGATCTGTGTGGCGTGGTGCCACAGAGAGGGAATCCATTCCCCGTCCGATCTGGAAGGGCGGGTGGTTTCGGAGGGGGCCTATGAGAGGCTTTGGTTGGATCGCTGCGCAGCCATGCAGGATGCGCTGGCTGAGAAACGCCGGGATGGGGATGTTGACGATGCATCATGATCCGCATGCCGGGGTTTTGTCAACCCGTTGTCAAGCTAGAAAATCTATTGTGAAATAGAATAGGATAAATTACACTATAATGGAGACCATGTGAAAGACATAGTGCAGTTAAACGCATGAACTGAGAGGTGAAAGATGTCTAACTACAATTACCAACAAGGGCGGAGGAAACGTCGTTCAGGCTGGTTGATTGGCTGTGGTGCGGGCGCTGTGGTGACAGTGTGTGTGGTGGTGTTCTTTGCTGTGGGAGGGCTGGCGGGGATTGTGGCCCTTTTTGGCGGCGATCCTGCGGGACTGAGCGTGAATGTCCAGACCCCCGGAACCCAGTTGGGCGTTGGTGACACCTTCACGGTCGCGGTTGACCTGGTGAACGAGGGCGATCAGAATATCACCGTGAGTGAAATCCAGCTCCCGAATAATTTGTTGGAGGCGGCCATTGTTCAGAGCATTGATCCCCCCGGGGTTCAGGATCTGGATTATGGCTCTTACACCGGATTTGATTTTGATCTGACCATCGCGCCCACCGGACAGCAAACGGTGCTGTTCACCTTTGAAGCCCTCAAGGCCGGAGATTACAGCGGGGATGTTTCGGTGCTGGTGGGGACCAAGCGCACGAATACCGCCATTCGGGTGGTGATCGCGCCCCAGTCGGCCGGCAATGGGAATGGCGATACCCCGGTGATCGGTGAGGTGATTCCCTTCCAATCGGTTGTTCAGATTATCGCCATTGTTGATTTGAACGGCGAACGGGTCCAGGGCTGGACCGGTTCCGGTACGATCATCTCCAACGATGGACTGATCCTGACCAACGCCCATGTGGTGATGTCGGACCGCTATTATGAGGTGGTGGACCTGGTGGTTTCCATCACCACCGAGCAGGACCGTCCGCCTGAGCCAATGTTCTACGCTGACGTCCTGCAGTCCGATGCGAGGCTTGACCTGGCCGTTATCAAGGTCCGTTCGGACCTGAACGGCGGCCCTGCAAATTTCTCCACGATGGGGATCCCGCCGGTACCCCTTGGCAATTCGGACACCCTCCAGCTTGGGGATCCGCTTGTGATCATCGGCTATCCTGGCATTGGCGGCGAGACGATCACCCTCACCCGGGGTGAGGTGAGCGGCTTCACCGCAGAGGACCCCTATGGCAACCGGGCTTTCATCAAAACCTCGGCCACCATCGCCGGCGGGAACAGCGGCGGTTTGGCGGCCACCCCACAAGGGGAGATCATCGGAGTTCCCACCCAGGTTGGCTCCGGAGACCTGGAGGATATGGTGGTGGACTGTCGGCCGCTGGCGGACACCAACCGGGACGGCGTGGTAGATGATAAGGATAACTGCGTTCCAACCGGCGGTTTCATCAATGCTCTGCGGCCAATCCGCCTGGCGATGCCCATGATTGAGGCGGCCAAGGCCGGACAGGTGGCGATTGATGAGGAATCCGGCGGCTCCGCACAGGAATATAACCCTGAAGGCGATATCATCCTCAGCGATGATTTCAGCAGTAACAGCAATGATTGGAATCTCGGTTCCTCTGATCAGGGCGGTGTGGATATCACCAACGGGCAGCTTGTGATTGATGTCAACAAGGACAATTACATTATCTGGTCCGACCTTCCGGACACTTACCAGAGCCTAATCATGGTGATGGATGTCACCGTTCTGCGTCCGGCCGGGGATGGGGATTTCGGCTTCATCTGCGGCTTGCAGGACGTGGACAACTTCACGGTCCTGGAGATCAGTGAAGATGGATATTACAGCATCTGGAAATATGAGAACAACGAATTTATTTCCCTGTTGGAATGGACCTATTCAGAGCGGGTGGCTGCAGGGGGGCCCTTCACCCTGGCCGCCTATTGCGGACCGGATCGTCTGGCCCTGGCTCTCAACGACACTCTGCTGGCTGAGACCACGGATCCGAACTATGTGCCGGGCCGTGTGGGTGTGGCTGCAGGATGCTATGAGAACCCCGGTATCAGCGTGGGTTTTGACAATTTCATCATCATGCGCCCATAGCGCTGCTGGCAATTCCTTGTAAAAAACAAACCGGGCTGTCCTGTCATTCCAGGCAGCCCGGTAATTTTTTTATGCCTTTGGGCCTCAATCTGTGGGGAAATCCGTTTCGGCGATGAATTTGTCCCGGTTGGCCAGGCGGGCGGTTTTTCCGGAGCTGGTTTTGATGATCCAGCCTTCATCCACCAGGTGCACATAGCGCAATGCCACGGCTGACCCCTGGGTGACAGCCTGGCGAATGGCGTTGGCAATCTCGTCGCGTTTTTCAGGATCGTCCGGGTCAACCTCTGCCACGATGGTCACCTGTTCCGTTCCGGCCCGTTGGGAGAAGATTCCAAAGGCCACCACCCGGCCGGGATGGACGCCGGGGACGGTCATGGCGATTCGCTCCAGGTCCTGGGGATAGATGTTTTTGCCGCCGACGATGATCAGGTCTTTTTTGCGGCCGGTGATGTACACCTCACCGTCCAGCATGTAGCCATAATCGCCGGTCAGGTACCAATCGTCCAGAAAGGCCTTCCGGGTTGTGTCGGGGCGATGATAATATTCCGTCAGCATGCAATCCGATTTGAGGGCAATTTCTCCGATATGCCGTTCGGGAAGGGTTTGCCCTTCCGGGTCAATGATTTTGACCTGGGTGTTGGGAATCGGTTTTCCTGCCGAGACCATATTGATGTGGGGACGGTCGGTTTGGGCTGGTCGGGCAATGCGGTCCACCTGTAGGGAGTCCCGGTCCACTGGGTCAATATGAACCGGAGAGTCAATCCCGCCCTGGGTGACAGCGAAGGTGTTTTCGGCCATGGCATAGCTGACGGCCAGGGCGCTTTCCTTGAAACCGTATGGTTGGAAGGCTTCCAGAAAGAGCTGGTGGCTTTCGTGCCGCATGGGTTCGGAACAGTTGATCACAGCCCGCCAGGAGCTCAGATCCACCCCTTCCATGTGGCGGGGCCGGATCTTCTGGGCGCAGAAGTTATAGGCGAAGTTGGGGAGCCATACCAGGGTTCCCCGATATGCATTGACGGCCTGCATCAGCCGGTAGGGGGCCCGAACCCAATCGAAGGGGGACATCAGGACAATCGGAAACCCATGCAGGATGGGCATCAGAAAGCCGGCAATCAGGCCCATGTCGTGATAGAGGGGCAGCCAGCTCACGACCACGTCCGCTGCGTCCACATGGAGGACATCGGCGTAGGTGGTGATCTGGTTGAGGACCGATTGATGGGAAAGGGCCACGCCTTTTTGCAAACCGGTGGTGCCTGAGGAGTGCTGCAGGAGGACGATATCCTCCGGTTTCCTTCGATCCAGGTCAAAGACGGGGGGGGCTCCTGGGCCGATGTCTTCGGCCAGCATGACCGCACGCACAGAATCCCCTTCCTTCAGGGCCTTATGGACTTCCTCCTCAAATCCCGCATAGGTGATGATCGCGGCCGGGCGGGTGACGTTAATCAGCGCGGCCAGATCCGCACGGTAGCGTTCTGGTTGGAGTTTCTCGGTGAGATAGGGCATGATCGAGGGGATGGCGCCGTGCAAAATCGCGCCAAAATAGGCCATGATCAGGGGTTCGCCGTGTTGGAGAATCAGCAGGACCACTTCGCCGGGTTGGATATTCCGGGATTCCAGCATGCGCTGGGCGCCAACAGCCCGGGTCAGCATTTGAGCATAGGTGATGGCGATATCCTCCTGACCGGCATGCTGCAGATGGACAGCTACCTGATCCGGACGGTTATCAAAGTGGGACTGCAAAATGTGGTGGAAGGTTTTCATCATCAATCCTGCCGGTTTTCGATCAGTTCGGCCAGTTCGTTGAGGGTGTCAAAGGTTTCTGCATTCAATTCGGTATCATCAATCTGGACCCCGAAGGTATCCTCAATATACAACGCGACATCCACCAGGCTGAAAGAATCAATCAGGCCGCTGGAGATCAGGGCCTCAGTGGCTTTGAGCTCGCGCCCAGGTTGTTTGAGGATATCTTCCTTCAGATATATTTTCAATCGTTCAATAAGCGCTTCTTTTTCCATTAAAAGGATCTCCTGTGTATTTTTCTGTCGGGCCTTCCGTATTTTGGGCCCTTACCGGGTGTATTTTACCAGCTAAGGGCAAATTTGGCCCATTAGAGCGGGTTTGAGGGCCTGGTAGTATGCCGCAGAACCCTGCGGTGTGAGGTGCACCGCAGAATTGGTGAATTCGGATTGGGGGATGATATCCCATAGATCCAGATAGAGCCAATCGCCATAGTGGGCGCGTTCGGCCATCATCCAGCGATATTGATCATAGGCCCAGCGGGGGTAGAAGAAATTGTAACGCACTTCGCTGTTGCGTCCATCGCTGATCATGATAGGTTCGTTCACAATGAGGATAGGGGTCTCCCCGGCCATGGTCATGCCCGCGCGCAGGACGTCCACAGCGATGCGGTCGAGGGGCAGTTGGGGCGGCTCCCAGCCGTGAAAGCTTTCATCCAGGTCATAATGGCGCTGGGCGGGAGTGTAATCCTCGGGGTAGGTCTGGTCAATGCCTGTGGCCGCCCACATGACCCCATAGAATTGGAGCCGGAGGGCGTCAAAGATGGTCCTTCGCCGCCCGATGAGGGTTTTATCCCAGAACCCCGCGGTTTGGAAGTCTTCGCTGTTGGGATTCAGGGACAGGTCGTAGGTTTCAATCAGCGGAGTCACACGGTGGGGGTTGTTGGCCACCATGGGGGTTTCGATCTGGATCTTGTCTGGAAAGGATTCGAGGGTGACGGGCCAGATGATCAGATCCGGGTCATAGGCCAGGGCTTTTTCAAGAATCATCAGATCCTTGGTAAGGGACATGCTGGGATAGGCCAGATTGTAGGCTCTGACATGCCTTCCGTCGCAGTCCGTCAGATTGTCCTGGTTAATGAGACCGCTGAGGGTGTCTTCCGGTTCCAGGAGGGTGCCCCAGGTGGCGCTGTCCCCGATGAGGATGATGCGGAACTCATCTTGCGGCTTGGCACCCGCGTTGATCTCATGGCTGGCGAACATGGCCTCCAGGTCGTAAAGGCTCAGATTATAGGCTTCCCGGGCATTTTCGCCAAAAGGGAGGCGCACCCTTCCGGGAAAGAGGATATTGTAGAGCGAAAGCCGTCCAGCGCGGTTTCCAATTGGGATCAGGGCCAGTCCAAATTGGATGATGAGGAAAAGGAGGATCCCTTTGATGATCACATTGCGAAGAAATGTGCTGGTGGGGTGGTTTTGATCGTGGTGTGGTTCGTTCATAAGTCGTTTTTCCAATGTTTTAATAAGATTAATGGCTTTCCAGGAGCTGGAGCCGCAACGCATGCAGCAATTCCAGCGCGGATTGATTGCGCACATCCCAGCCCCGGTGATTGAGGTAGACATTTTCACGCTCATCATCCAGGCCCATGTTGGGCAGGCTTTCAGCGGCAGCCCAGAAATTCCACAGGGGGAGGCGGTTGTCATAGGCCACCTGGGCCATGGCCAGGTTGCGGCTGTGGTCCCCTTCGGCGTTGTCGGCCTTGGTGGAAAGCACCGGCAAGACGTGGTGATCCAGCAGGATGGTGACAATCTGAGTCAGGTAGGTGATGTATTTTTCCTGGGAGGTGGAAGGGTGCCAGTTGGTCCCCAGGCTGATGATCACCAGACTGGGGTTGTGCAGGCGAAGCTCGCATTCTACCGGAGTTTCCTGGGATTCACACTGCTCCGGATCCGCCCAGAGGGGATTGAGGGCCCCGGGGGCGGTCATGCCGTTTTTCACGGCCACGCTGCGGTGTTCGAAGGAGTCCTGATACCAGGCGATGGTCTCCTCCAGATGGGCCTGATCCTCTGAGAGGGTATAGCGTCCTTCATCATAGATGCTCAGAAAGTATGTGGGAGAGCTCTGGCAGTCGCCGATCACGGAAAAAGCGTGGGGGTCGTTTCCGGCTGTCAGGCCCTGTTTATAGAGAGAGACCATGTCCGGACTGAGGGAGGGAATCACGGGCCAGGCGCGCCAGTTCTCGGGCCGCAGGCGAAGGTCCGGGGTGGCCGTGGCGGTTCGTTCCGGTGTCGGGCTGGGTTCGGATGGGCTGGACGTAATCGTACCCTCCGGCTGGGGGCTGGGCGATGCTGT
>DAOTUG010000240.1:0-27511 GCA_034437335.1 Anaerolineaceae bacterium | reverse complement strand
TTTGCCTGGCCTCGCTTTCTTCGCCATCCCGTCATTGTCGAAGCAAACCTTTTCTGGTAAAATTCATTGGCTTGTCCGTTGTACCCTTCGGACGGGTAAATTCTTAGAACGAAAGGGCTTGTAAAAAATGAAAGTATTGTTGATCAAAGACGTGTACAAATTGGGCCGGGCTGGCGAGGTCAAGAAAGTCGCCAATGGCTATGCCCGCAACTATCTCATTCCCCAGGGCTTTGCCATTCCGGCCACCTCGGGCGCCGTCCAGCAAGCAGGCCGCATCAAGAAGAAAGCGACCGAACGCCGGGCAGCTATGAATGAAGAGCTGAGCGCTGTGGCGGAGGTTCTCGACGGAAAAATCCTCACCTTCCCTGTGAAGGCAGGGGAAACCGGGCACCTGTATGGTTCCGTCAGCTCCGATGACATCATCTCCGCTGTCCAGGAAAATTTTGAGATCGAGCTTGAAAAGCACCAGGTGGAAATGGAACCGATTCGGGAATTGGGTCAGTCCACCGTGCCGATCCATCTCACCATGGACCTTGTGCCGGAGATCAAAGTGATCGTCCATCGCGAAGGGGAACCGCCGGAGAGCGAAGAGGAAGCGGAGGAAGAAGAAACAACGGAAGAAGCAGAAGATATCGCTGAAACCCCTGAAACTGCAGAAGCGGTACCCGCTGAAGCAGAAAGTCCGGAAGCCAACCTTGAAACGGAACCTGACCCAGCAGCAGAAAACACCGCGGAAGAAACCGAGGAAACTGGGCAGGAAAGCGCCTAGACAACTTCCTGGGTAATCAGAAATCTGGATTAATCGAACCGGCCTGAGGGTGATCGCACCACCAGGCCGGTTTGTCTTTAGAATATAATTACAGCTATGGCACAGCACATCGGTGACAAACTCAAACAAATTCGGGAATCCAGGGGGATCAGCCTTGCTGAGATCGCTCAGAAAACCCGCATCCGGATGGAGTATTTGGAGTCTATTGAAGCGGGCTATTTTGAAGATCTCCCCTCCCGGGTGCACCTGCGTGGATTCCTCAGGCTTTATGCGGGGGAATTAGATGTGGAAATTGAGGAATTACAGGTCAGCGGGTACGATTCAAAGGTACCAAGAGAATCAAAGGCTGAGTCCGCGCCATCTCAACCTGTTCCCAACAGGGAAATCCCCCCACAGAAAGCTCCTCCACAGCCATCCGAACAGCCAGCGGAGGTACCTCCGCCAGCAGACCCGGACCCCCGACGTGATAACTTGCCTGAGGAAACCAGTGCAAACTCTGCAGCAGGCATCTTTCAATCCATCGGAGAACAGCTTCGCCAAAGGCGGGAACTCCTCAGTCTATCCATTGAAGACATCGAGGAACAGATCCGTGTGCGGGCCCATTATTTGGAAGCCATTGAGTCGGGCCGCTTTGAAGCCCTGCCCTCCACTGTGCAGGCTCGGGGAATGCTTGCCAATTTCGCCGCCTTTCTGAACATGGATGCCGACGCTTTGTTGTTGCAATTTGCAGAGGGCCTGCAAAAAAGACGTCTGGAGAAACAGGCCAGCCAGCAGAAAGCCGCTGCTGCAAAGCAAATCTCCACAACAAAGCTGCGGCTGCGCAATTTTTTTTCCCTCGATTTGCTGGTCATTACGGCACTGTTCATCGGCTTTGCTGCGTTTGTGATCTGGGGCGTCAACCGCATCCTGGACACGGATAGGACTGCGCCCCAGGCCACTGAACTTCCCGAAGTGGCTGAGGTTCTGCTGGCCACCGGGACACCCACCCCCTTGATGACCGGCACCGCAGCCGCCAACGGGGAAACCGGGGACGAAACCGAACAAACCGGTACAGACCCAACCCTTGAACCTACCCCCATTTTCACACCGGGAGCCGGCGACACCCCCATCCAGGTGGTCATTCTCCCCCGACAGCGTGTGTGGGTCAGCGTGACAGTGGATGGTGACTCCACATTTCAGGGACGCCTGCTGCCCGGCAACGCCTACGACTTTGCCGGGGAAGAGAAAGTGGAAATCCTCACCGGGAATGCCGCAGCCCTGCAAATCTATTTCAATGAGGACGATATCGGGCCGACCGGATTGGTCGGAGAAGTGATGAGCCTGGTGTTCACCCCCGCCGGCCTGGTGCTGCCCACGCCGACCAGCACCCCCACCATCACCGAAACACTCCAAACCACCGCGACTCCGACACCAACCACCACCCCAACGCCCTCACTTAGCCCCACGGAGACCAATGACTAAACGATCCCAGGACACCTATCACCTGATTTCTCTTGGCTGCGCCAAGAACCTGGTTGATTCCGAATCCATGGCCCAATTGCTGAACCGGGTTGGTTTGGACGCCACGGTTGCCCCGGACCAGGCGGAGTATCTCATCGTCAATACCTGCGGTTTTCTGCAGGCAGCCCGGGAGGAAGCCATCGCCGTTCTGACGGATCTGGCGAGTGAAAAAATGCCCTGGCAAAAATTGATTGTGGCAGGCTGCATGACCGAACACCACCGCCAGGATATCCTGAACTCCGTGCCGGGCGTGGATGGCATGCTGGGAACCCGTCGCTGGATGGATATCCTCGAGGTGATTGAAGCCCTGGAAGATCAGAACAGGTCCCTCCCCTACGCCCACTTTCCGGAGTCGGCAACCGTCGGCCGGAACGAGAAAGGTACCCGCCGCGCTGCGGTCCAGGGGGGCAGCGCCTATCTGAAAATCGCCGATGGCTGTCGCAGGGCCTGCGCCTACTGCATGATCCCCCTCATCAAAGGCGGCCTTGTCAGCAGGCCAGCCCATCAGATTGTGGAGGATGCCAAAGCCCTGCGGGACCGGGGAGTCAGGGAAATCATCCTCATCGCCCAGGACCTCACGGATTATGGTCACGATCTGGATCTGGAAAATGGGCTGGTCAGCCTCCTGGAAGCCCTCCTGAAGGCGGTTCCGGATGTTCCCTGGATACGCCTGATGTACGCCTACCCGGGATTTGTCTCCGAGGATCTGATTCAGATCATGGCCGATTCAGCCCAGATCCTGCCTTATCTGGATCTGCCCCTGCAGCACGCCGATCCTGGAATCCTGAAGTCCATGCGCAGGCCAACCAACACGATCAAGGTTCGCAAGACCCTTTCCCGGGTGCGGAACGCCATGCCGGAGGTGGCCCTGCGAACCACCTTCATCGTCGGTTATCCAGGTGAGGACGACAAAGCCTTCCAGAATCTGGTCAATTTTGTGCAAACCGTCCGGTTTGATCACCTGGGCGCGTTCACCTATTCCTTTGAAAAAGGAACCCCTGCCGAATCCCTGGGGGATCCCGTTCCGGAATCTGTGAAGATGGAACGTCTGGAACATTTAATGAAAATCCAGGCGGAAATTTCCCTGGAGCGCAACCAAAAATTCATTGGCCGCGTTCTGGATGTCCTGGTGGAAGGCGTGGATGAGGAAAACCAGATTTCCATCGGCCGGTCCTATCGGGATGCGCCTGAAATAGATGGGCTGGTGGTCATAGAAGGGTTGGCACCCGTCGGAGATCTGGTCCAGGTCCGGATAAACAGCGCCATCACTCACGATTTGGTGGGAGAATTGGCGACAGACCAGATCGGATCGAAAAACCACCCCAATCCACTAAAGAATTGAGTCAAAAAACCACCAGGATAAGTCCTGGCGGTTTGGATTTCATCCCAGCGTCCTGCTCAACCTTCCTCGCCCTCGCCCTCGGGTGTGGGGGTGGGTTGTGCGCCTTCCCCGGCTTCTGGCGTTGGGGTCGGGGTGGGTGTGGCTGTGGGCATAGGGGTCGGCGGGTTCAGTTTTTTCCAGCATTCCTCCGCCACCCACTGGGCCGTGGGTTTCACCTGAGGATCCTCGCCCAAAGCAAAGGCCTTGTCAAAGTATTCCTGCGCCTGGCAAACTTCTCCCGCTGCTGCCAACTGAGTTGCGTATTCCATGGCTGCAATCCGGTACCGTTCTGTGGCGGTCATATTGGTGCCATCTCGCAGGTTGGGCAGGGCTGGATACACCTGCTCAAAGTAGTACACCACCTGAGACCAGTCAACGCCCCAAAAACTGGCGCCTGTCAAATACAATCGGGCCCAGGTGCGAAAGCCCTCAGCCGAGGAATCCAGAGGAGCAAAGCGTTCCGCCAGGGTCAGGTCATAAATTCCGGGTTCCAAACTGCCCTCAACCAGTATCTTGTGCACGCCGCGGTTGCGCAGGGCGATGTAGAACATCCCATCCACGTCCACCGTCCGGTACTCCAGATTTTTCTGCCGCAACGCTTCCAAAGATGCAATGGCGGCATCCCACTCCTCCGCAGCGATGTGCTGCTGGGCGGTGGTGAACAGCTCCTCCTCGCCTCGCAGGTCGGGGGTCGGGGTGTAGACCGGCACAGTTGCCGTGGGGGTTGGTTGGGGGGTTGGCGTTCCCACAGAAGACATCAAGACCAGAGTCTGGCTGTAAAGCGCACCAATCTCTTCAAGTTCGGCCTGGGAAAGATAGGGGGACATCTCCTCAAGGATCCAATCCAGACGGCTGAGGGCGATCTCATACCGGCCCTCTTCAATGTCCAGTCGGGCGCTTTCGAGTTGAGACTGAATCTTGGGTGCGGCCTGGGTTTCCGCTAGGCTGACCCGGTCGTTGATGCCCCGGGGAACCCCGAGCAAAATGCCCAGGATGACGATCAAGACCATCACAACAAAGGTTATCAAGAACCAGGAAAATCGCCGCTGAAAGAATGTCTTTCTTTTTCGTTTCGGTTTTTCTGGTTTAACAGGTTTCGTTGCATCAACTTGGTTCTCATTCATGGCCTAGATTATACCTTAATCGCTTAAAGCTGCGCCAGGAGACGGATCTCCCGCAAAATCGGCAGACTTGCCACCAGGGCGCCGAGGGCCATTGCAGCAATGGACAGAAACAGCGCTGGAATGGGGATGGGGATGGCGGATGTGAGGGACCAGACCGCCAAACCGGAGGCCAGGGCCGACAATCCGCTCCGCAGGAAGGTCCCGCCCAACTTGAAACCCTTCTGCAGCCGACGGTTCAAGAGCAGCATCAGAACAAGAGCCTGAACACTATACGAAATCGCATTGGCCAGAGCGATTCCTCCTGAAGCCAGGGGGCCCATCAACAGAACCCCCAGGAGGATATACAACACCAGACCCAATCCGGAAACCAGCATCGGAACACGGGCGTTTTGACGGGCATAGAAGGATCGCACCCCCAACTCCACTACGCTGTGCCCCAGGAGACCCGCCAGATATCCTTGGGTGGCCCAAAGGATCATCCGGGAATCCGCCAGATTGAAACCGAAGGCAGCCTGGATCAGAGGCAGGCTGGCCAGGCCGAGAATCGCGGCGATTGGAAGCGACAGGGCCACCATCACACGCAGCGAACGTTCCACCGTCCCCTGAAAGGCCGCCTCATCCCCCGCAGCAACAAATTCTGACAGAGTGGGCAGCAAGGCTGTGGCAATAGCCGTGCCCAAAAGGGTTTCCGGCACCTGCTGGATCCACCAGCCATAGCTGAGGGCGGTCACCGATCCAACCGGCAGACGGGAGGCAAGGTTGTCCCTGGCCAGAAAAATGAGCTGAATGAAGACCATGCTGACCAAACGGGGGCCCATCAACCGCAGAACTTTTCTAAGGGAAGCATCGCTGAAATCAATCCGCGGCGCCCAATGGAACCCATGCCGGATGAGTCCGGGCACTTGGATCAGCAAATGCAGCAGAGCGCCCAGGATGACACCGTAGACCAGGCCATCAATGCCCAATCCGAAGGCCGGAAGCTGAAAACCCGCAATCTGGAGGCCTTCCTCCGGCGCCAAAACGATAGCACCAAAAATCTGCCCGATGTCATAGAGGATGGGTGCCACAGCCGGCAGCAGGAAATGCTGGTTGGCCTGCAGCCCCGCCATGACAAGGCCGCTGATGGAAAAGATGAGGGTAGCAATCAGATTCATCCGCATCAACCGCACCGCCAGGGCCTGCTGGGCGGGGGTGAATCCGGGCGCAATCCCGAGCTGTCCCCGCACGAGGGGGCCGGCCAGGACAGCCACCACCACAGCCAGGACGGCGGTGACCAGAAAAGCGAGGTTGGCTACCTGGGAAAACAACCCCCAGGCTTCCCTGCGCCCCTTCTGACGAATTGTTTCAGACAACACGGGGATAAAGGCAATCGCCAGAGCGCCCCCGGATATCAGAGCAAACAGCAGATCAGGCAGGTTATTGGCTGCATTGAACACGTCCAGAGACTCCGAGAGGCCAAATTGTCGCCCAATGATCACCGTACGGAGCACACCCAGGATCTTGTCAACCCCGAAGAAAGCCGCCAGAAGGAGGGAAATCCGGGTTAACCGGCTGATTTTTCGCATGACCTGCCTTTCCATTCATAAAGTAACATCTTCCTGATTATGCCATAAAGCCCCGAGGATGACCAGTTACAGCATTCCATTAACTTTGCTTACCCGTTGGGGGATGTTACAATTTAATCAATGACACAGAAAAAACGAACCGGAAAATTATTCATTGTTGCCACGCCCATCGGCAACCCGAAGGATATCACCCTGCGCGCCCTTGAAATCCTGAAATCCGTTGATGCCGTGATCTGCGAGGAATTCCGGCAGGGCAGCCGTCTGCTTCACAGGCTGGATATTGAAAAACCGTTGATCCCGCTGAATGAACACAATGAAGCGGAAGAAGCCCAGAACATCATGCTTCGCCTGGCCAGGGGAGAACACATGGCCATCATATCCGACGCCGGGACGCCCATCTTTGCTGACCCCGGACAGCATCTGCTGGACCTCCTGTATGACATGCAAATCCCCGTCAGCCCGGTACCCGGCCCAGCATCCCTGACAGCCGCCCTGTCCCTTTGCGATTTCCCCATTGATCGGTTCCTCTTCGCCGGATTTCCACCCCGTAAAACCCAGCATCGGCAGCGATTTCTGGAGAAATATGCAGCCGAAAAGCAACCCGTGATCCTCATGGACACCCCATACCGCCTGACAAAGCTCCTTTCCGAGGTGCAGGATGTATTTGGAAAAGGTCAGGATATCCTCCTGGCCTGCGATCTGACGGCAAAAAATGAAGCCGTCTTTCGGGGTTGTGTGGGAGAAATCCTTCCCAAGATCTCCGGACAGAAACGGGAATTCATCCTGATTTTGAACCTTAACAAAAAACGGCGGTACCGCTGACATGACCCGGCGCCCCACCCTTTCGATTCAGGATAAAACCCTGCTGCTGCCGGCCTTTTTACCGGATGCCACCTCCGGCTATGTCCGCTCGGTCAGCGCCGGGGATCTCGCAGCGGTCCGGATCCAGGCTGTGGTCATGAACACCTTTCATCTGATGCAAAAACCCGGCTCAAGCACAATCCAGAGTTTTGACGGCCTGCACAATTTCAGTGGATGGCCGGAAATCATTGTGACCGATTCCGGGGGCTTCCAGGCTTATTCCCTGATCCACCAATCGGACAAATTTGGCACCATTGATGATCGGGGAATCCGGTTTCGTCCGCAGGGAAAAGGACGAAAATTCATCCTCTCCCCGGAAAAAAGCATCCAGCTCCAGATGAGCTATCAGAGCGATGTGGTGATCTGTCTGGACGACTGCACCCACGTGGATGCACCCCGGGAAGTCCAGGAACGCTCCGTGGACCGCACCATCGCCTGGGCCAGGCGCTGCAAGGATGCCTATGTCCATCAGGTGCAGCAGCGTGCCCTCCAAGAGGACCGTCGTCCGCTGATTTTCGGCGTCATTCAGGGCGGCGGCTATCCGGACCTGCGCCGGAAATGTGCTGAAAACCTGCTCGACATCGGCTTTGACGGCTATGGGTATGGCGGCTGGCCCCTGGATTCGGAGGGAAATCTGCTTAGAGAAATGGTTCAATTGACCCGGGACCTGGTGCCCCGGGAATTTCCCATGCACGCGCTGGGCATCGGCCACCCCCTGAACCTGACAGAGACCTTCCGCCTGGGATATGACATTTTTGACTGCGCCATGCCCACCCGGGATGCGCGCCACGGCCGCCTCCTGAAATTCACGACCCCGCCCGAAACGCCCCTGAAGGGGGAAGACTGGGTGGAATACGTTTACGTTCAGGACAAAAAACACATCAAGGACAGCCGTCCCATTTCGGAATACTGCGACTGCCCCCTCTGCCGGGAATACAGCATTGGATTTCTCCACCATCTCTTCAAAATGGGGGATGCGCTTTTCAAACGTCTGGCAACCCTTCATAATCTGCGGTTCATGACCCGACTGACACAACGGTTGAGCAAGCATGGCTGACACCGATCTGCAAACCCTGATGAAAGAGGTGCAAGCCCACAAGAAATACAGTCAGATCCACACCGACCTTGTCCAGCGGCTCTCTCAGCAGGCCCTGGACCAGGGATTAAGCGGCAAAACTGCCATGAAAACGGTCCGCAGTAAGCTGCACCAGGTGGGTGGGGCCTATTTTCGCCAGAACATCCCTTACGAAGACCACACCCAGACCATGCAATCCCTGCCGGATGACATCTCCTCCCGCCCGGTGAGGGCCTTCTGTCGGGACGTCATGGCGGCCCATGCTTCCACGGCGGAACGGCTGCCCATCCTGGACACCTTTTTTGATACCTGCCTGGCCTCCCTGGCCCCGGTGAAGAGCATCCTTGATCTGGCCTGCGGCCTGACACCCCTATCCATCCCCTGGATGCCTCTGGCGCCTGACGCAACCTATCTGGCCTGTGATATTTATCTTGATTTATTGGCCTTTGTTCAGCGCTTTTTTGATGCCGTTGGGCTGCAGGGCGCCACGCAGCCTTGTGATCTGGTGACCCAAATCCCGGTGCAGCCCGTCCAGGTAGCGCTGCTGCTCAAGGCCCTGCCCTGTCTGGAACAACTCGATAAGGAGATCGGCCTGTCCCTGCTGCAGAAGATCCCCTGCAGTCACATCCTGGTATCCTTCCCGGTTCGGAGTCTTGGCGGCCGTAAAGTTGGCATGCCCGACCATTATCAGGAGCATTTCCTTGCCATGGTGCGTGATATGCCCTGGGCAATTACATCCTTCTCATTTCAAACTGAGTTGGCCTTCCTGGTGGAAAAATGAAGATCACCGAGTCCCTGATCCACAAGATCGTCGAGCAAATCCAACAATCCAGAAAATACCGCCAGCGGGGTCTCAACAGCGCCACAATCGAACATCTCATCCTCCAGGAAGCGCCCCGATTCGATTCACGCCGGAAACTGCTTAAAGCAGTGCGGCGAAAGTTGCATAACATTGTGGCACCCTATCTGGGCGAACCGGACTACGATCTTCTGAGCGCACGTCTGGCGGCCATTGAGAACCCCGCTCCGGACTCACCCCAGCTCAAGGCCTTCTGTTTGGACGTCCTGAGAGAGCACGCTTCCACGGCGGAGCGCATCCCCCACATGGACGTTTTCTATGAACAGATCTTTGAGATGGCCGGCCGACCCAAGTCAATCCTCGATCTGGCCTGCGGGCTGCATCCCCTCTCATTTCCCTGGATGGGGCTGCCCGCCACTACCCGGTACATTGCCTATGATATCATCCAACCCCGGATAGACTTTCTCAATGTGTTCTTCACCCGGATCGGGCTGGCCCCCCTGGCCATAAGCCAGGACATTCTGGCCAACCCGCCGGAACTATCCGCCGAGTTGGCGTTCTTCTTCAAAGAAGCCCATCGGTTTGAAAAACGTCAGCCGGGCAGCAACCGCGGTTTCTGGCGCAGCTTGCGAGTGGATGTTCTGGCGATTTCCCTGCCAGCCCAGGATCTTTCGGGCAGTCACGATCGCCTGGAACAAAACCGCGCCCTGGTGCGGGAGAACCTGCCCCAGGCCGTCGAGATGCGGGAAGTAGTCGTCGGAAATGAGATGCTCTTCCTTATCCAAAACCCCGGTGGAGATTGAGATGACAAACAACCCCAACCTCGATTCCAGCCTGAGACGATTTGCCACTATCCTCAGCCCGGAAGAAATCCAGGCTCTTCGCAGGATCCAGCAAGCCCCACTGCCAACCGGCATCCGGATGAATCCCCTCAAGGGAGAGCCAAAAGCTGTCATGCAATCCCTGGCGGAACGATATCATTGGAAGGTGGAGTCTCTGTCATTCTGCGAGGATGGTTGGGTCATCACCGGAATTGGAGAAAACACACCCGGGTCCACCATCGAACACCGCCTGGGTGCGTACTACCTCCAGGATGCCGCTTCAATGGTCCCGGTCAGCCTGTTTGATTTCTCATCTGCACACCCCCTGATCCTGGATATGGCCGCCTCACCAGGCGGAAAGACGACCCACCTGATCAGCCGATGCCGGGACCGGGGATTTGTGGTGGCCAATGATGCCAGCCGCTCGCGGGTTCCCGCCCTGCGGGCCGTTCTGGCAACCTGGGGCGGCACGAACCAAATCGTGACAAACTTTCCAGGAGAATCCTTTGGAACCTGGTATCCGGAGACCTTTGACCTGATCCTCCTGGATGCCCCCTGCAGCATGGAAAACCTGCGCCCCACCCCGAACCACCCCCTTCGGGAAACCACCCCGGATGAACGCTCCAGGCTACAGGCGCGTCAGATTGACCTCCTTCTGAGCGGACTGAGGGCAGTGAAAACGGGAGGGCAGCTTGTCTACGCCACCTGCTCTCTGGCTCCGGAAGAAGATGAGGCCGTCCTTCACACTGTGCTGCAGAAATTTCCCCGCGCTGTGTCCATTCAGAATGTTTCCAACCTCCTTCCCTTTTCCTCCCGAGGGCTGACCCGCTTCCAGGATCAAATCTTCTCCGACAGGTTGAGAAGCGCTCTGCGCCTTTGGCCCCATCGCTCCGGTATGTCCGGGTTTTTCTGCGCCCTTCTTCAGAAAACGGACTCCCTCCCCGGCGAGGAGGGCTCTCCACCCAAAAGGGACCTTGTTCGGACCGGCCTGGCCCCAATGGAAAACCCCCTGAAGTCCCGCATCACCCAGGGGTTGAAAGATCAGTTTGGTCTGCATTTACTGAAGATCCTCGAAACACATCACCTTGATCTGATGCAGCGACAGGAGCAGGTCTTTTTAATTCCCCAGACCTACCTTGACCAGTTTTCGGAATTGCCCTATGAGTACATCGGGATGCCCCTCGGACGGCTGGTGCAGGAACAACTTGAACCAGCCCATGAATTCATCAGCCGCTTCGGGTCCCGGGCGACCTCCGGGATCATCCACATCACTCCCCAGGAAACAAGGCTGTGGACTGCTGGAAGGGATATCCGTCATCCGCAATCAGACCGCCAACCCAAAGGGCAGTATCTGATCGTTCGGGATCACCTGGAGCGCACCCTGGGGCTGGGCAAACTCCTCCCCAAACGTCTGCGCAACATGCTCCCCCGCACCATTCTTTGATTCTTACCCAACCGGTTCAAGAAAGTCGTGGTCTTCCAGCGCGATTTCTTCATAATATCCCCGATAGGCTTCGGGCAGAAGCGCAGCAACCCGGAGCATGATGGCATCCGTGGCAGTCTGGAGGATCTCTTTGTCCGGGCGAGCGGGTAGGCGTAGCCGGATCGGTTTCCCAACCCGGATATGCATCGGAGTCCTTTTTAGACGTTTGATGTTTTCAGAGAAATTCTCATGACCATAATAAGCCATCGGTAAAATCGGAACATCGCTCTTGTGAGCAAGCAGGGCGATGCCCGGTTTCCCCCGGACCATACGCCCGTCATGGCTCCGGGTGCCTTCCGGGGCTACCGCAAGGATTTTTCCTTCGTCCAGGGCTTCTTTTGCCTTGCGAAAGGCGGAGAAATCCGCAATGTCCCGGTCAATTGGGATCCCGCCCCATATATTGAACAGAGCGGCCATCAGGGGATTATCCCAGGTCTCTTTTTTTGCCAACCCGGTTGTTGGACGCGGGTCGAGGTGGCTGATGACCACAGGTGCATCCAGAAAATTGACATGGTTGGCAACAACAATCAGAGGCCCCTGGTCCGGGATTTTTTCCAGTTCTGAGGCATCAATTTTGCAGATAATTCTGAGGAGCAGTTTCAGGATGAAATTGACAATCCGTTTCATCAGCACTCACTCACAAACCAGCTTGAGCTGGCGCGGAAAAATCTCAATTTCCAGGGTTTTTTCAGCCACGCAAATAGTCTCCCCATCCGCATGGACAGGAAGGCTGCCGGTCTTGGCTTCCACGCAAACCTTCCGGCCGGAGGGCATCGCAATGGCCGGATGGTCTTTCTGGTTGCCCTGCATCACTTTTGGAAAAAGACCCAGGACCTGCCAGCGGGAGACCTGCCTGGCAATGCACAACTGCAGCAAACCATCATCCGACCGGGATTCGGGGGCCATCATGAAGGATCCCCCCATCCGCCTCCCATTCATGATGGACACCATCAGGCAGGGCTGCTCCATCACCTCCCCATCAATCTCGATATTCAGCCTGGGGGCATCAAAATACAGAAAAATTGTTTTCAAGGCTGCAATCAGATAGGCGGGGATCCCACTGATGAAACCCGGCAGTTTGGCTGCTTCAAAGCCCACCACGGTGTCGAAGCCAATCCCAACCCCATTTCCAAAGTAACGACCCTCCGGAAAATCTCCACCCCGGACAATTCCAACATCAATCTCTCTGGTTTTTCCACCGGCCAGAATGGCGCAGGCGGATGGCAGATCCTGTGGGAGTCCCATGCCATAGGAAAAATCATTTCCCCTGCCAACCGGCAGCACAGCCAGATTGGCCGTTAACTTGCCGGCCCTAGCCGCCGCCATCAGCCCATTGATGATCTCGTTGGCGGTGCCATCACCGCCCACCGCCACAACCGTATCATAACCATTCGAGCCGGCTTCCTCGGCCAGGACAATCCCATGGCCCTTTGTTTCTGTCACCAGCAGGTCGTAGGACAGTCCCAGATCTTGCAGGTGAGCTTCAATCTCCGGAATCGCCTTCCGACCGGCGCCTCTGCCAGCAATGGGGTTCACAATCACACAAATTTTCTTCAAAATAAATAACTCCTCTATCCGGTCAACCACTACCATTAACACCAGATGGATCGGAAAGTTCCAAAATCATAACACAGTTTCAATGCAAAAGGAAATTATAATGCATCAGCGGCATACAGCACCAGGGCGGGGAACACGATCGCGGCGGTCTCCATCCGCAGAATGCGTTGACCCAGGGAGAGAATCTGGCACCCACCAGACCGGGCCGCCTGCACCTCATCTTCCGAAAATCCACCTTCCGGCCCAACAATCAAGGCCGCCTCCCCTGACGGCTCCACCAGGCCTTCCAACCCCCTGCCCTCCCCTGCCGCGCCTTCCCATGCCATCAGACAGATCGGATAACGCTTCTGTAACCCGGTCAAGAGCTCCGTAAGTGGCTCCGGCCGATGCAAGACAGGCAGACGACCCCGATGAGATTGTTCCGCCGCCTCTCGAATGATCCGCCCCCACCGGGAGACCTTCTTTTCCGAGAGTTCCGTCCGCTGCACCAGGGTTCGGGAGGAAATGAAGGGATGAAACGCAGCCACACCAATTTCCGTGCCCTTTTGCAAGATCCACTCGACCTTGTCCCGCTGGGTCAGGCCAAAGCACAGAGCCAGGGCTAAATCGGGTTCAGTATCCACGGGGTCTGTATGCAGGATATTCCCGCGTAGTCCCTCCGATGTACCAGGCAAAAGGGCAACCCGGTGAATCCGCCCGGCATTGTCCAACACAGCCACCTCCTCCCCTGGACGCAGGCGCAAGACATGCTGGATCTGATGAGCGACGGCTTCAGGAAAAAAAACCAAACCATCCGGGTGAATACAATCTGGGGGCAAAAAAAATCGATTCATATCACGGTATACTAAAGAACACGCATCACAAATGGAGTCACCTTATGAATGAGACACAGGATTACACAACCAGGAAATCATTTCGATATCTCGACATTATCACCGTCATCTTTGTTCTGGTGCTGGTGCTGAGCAACATTGCTTCCTCAGCAAAGATCATTGACTGGGGCATCAGTCTGGGGCCCCTCCCCTTGAGCTTTGATGCCGGCACAATCCTCTTCCCCATCAGCTACATCTTCGGGGATGTCCTGACAGAGGTCTACGGATACAAACGCAGCCGTCGCATCATCTGGATCGGCTTTGGGGCCCTCGCCTTCAGCGCCATCGTTTTTTTCGCTGTGCAGCGCCTTCCCGGGGAGGTCACATGGCAGGCTCAGGTGGGCCAGGAGGCCTATGATCGGGTCCTGGGGAGCATGAGTTCCGGTTCCATCATCCTAGCCAGTCTGGCCGGGTATTTTGCCGGTTCCTTCTCCAATGCGATCATGATGGCGGCCATGAAGGTGCTTACCAAAGGCAAACATCTCTGGTCCCGCACCATCGGCAGCACCATTGTCGGCCAGGCCTTTGACACCTTCACTTTCATCCTGGTGGCAACGGCTCTGGGGGTTTTTCCCTGGGAAATCTTCTGGAGCCTGACAATCACCAATTACATTTTCAAAGTAGCCATTGAAGCAGTCATGACTCCAGCCACCTATTGGGTGGTCAATAACCTGAAAAAAGCCGAAGGGGTGGACATCTACGACGACAGGACCAGCCTGTCACCCTTCAAGTTTAAGTGAACCCGGTATGGAATGGGGAAGCTTTGCGCTATTCCCGGTTTCCTTCAATCACCACGGTGTATTCTCCCCGTGGTGTCGTCTCATTAAGACTGGCGATCAATTCGCTCAGATTTCCACGCATAAGGGTCTCAAACTTTTTCGTCAGGTCGTTGGCAGCGACCGCGCGCCGGTCGCCCAACACCTCCAAAGCATCCTCCAGAAAAGCGACGATGCGATAAGGGCTTTCATAGTAGATCTGAGTATGGGGCGATTCTGCATCCATCGCAATGAAACGCTTTCGAGAACCGCTTTTCCGGGGTGGAAAGCCTTTGAAGGTGAAACTGTGGGCTGGCAGTCCGGACAGGATCAGGGCCATGACCACAGCGGATGGCCCTGGCACGGCAGTGATGGGAATCTGGTGTTCAATGGCCGCATTCACCAGGGAATAGCCCGGATCGGAGATGCCGGGTGTGCCCGCGTTGGTCACAACCGCGATGGACTCTCCTTCCAGAAGGCGTTCCAGGAGTTTTGGGACGACTTTCTTTTCATTGAAGGCATGATAACTCTTTTGCGGTTTGTGGATCTCATACTCCCGCAAAAGGATGGAGGTCTTCCGCGTGTCCTCACTGGCGATCAAATCCACCGAGCGCAGGACTTCCAATCCTCGCAGGGTGATGTCCTTTAGATTTCCAATGGGTGTTGCCACCAGATACAGCATGAGTCAGGAGTCCATTTCCAGGAGATGACGAATCGTCTGCAGGGCCTGGTCCGTATTGATATAGTGGATGGCCGTCATGCCAAAGTCCCTGGCGCCTTCCACATTGGGTAGATAATCGTCAATGAACAACGAGGAATCCGGGGTGGCATCCAGACGATCCATGGCAATCTGATAAATCTCAGGGTCTGGCTTGATGCACTTTTCCTCCGCAGAGATAATGATCGCATCCACATAGCGATCCAATCCAAAAACATCCACCATCAAAGAGCGGGTCTGGTCCCCAGCATTGCTCAGGATGCCCGTTTGGAAGGGTCCATGCAACGATTCCATCAGACGGAGTATCGGCTTATTCAGGGAACGCCGCGACATCATCCGGCGGCGAAACCGTCTGATAAGGCCCGGTTTGATGCGCCATTTCTGGGCCATCTTTTGCCAGACCACATCCTCCGGGATCTTGCCCAGACAGATATCTGTGATCAATGGGGACTCATTCGGGTTGGCCAGCATCTGGCTTATTTCCGGATCCCCATCCAAGCCCAACAGGGCCTTCCAACGATTAATCCATCGGAGATCGGGAGTTTTGTATATCACACCGCCAAAATCAAACAACACCGTCTTAATCTGCATGCAGCTTTCACCAGTCTTCTAACCAGTCATTGTATTCTTAACACGGTTTCATTATAACCTCTTATTCCGTCCAAAGCCCCCGAAGGCTCCTGGGAGTGGGTGAAAAAAAGAACAATCTTCAAGGAAGATGAAAGGCCGGCCATCAGGTGATCAAGATGCACAGCAAACATTAAGCGTCTTTTCATTTTCATTGGGGTTATTCAGCGGTAAAATCAAGATTCAGACCAGCAACAAGGAGATTTATGACCTTTCCAAAAGATTTCGCTTGGGGAGTTGGTACGTCAGCCTATCAAATTGAAGGCTACGGGGGGGATGGTCGCGGCCCATCCATCTGGGATGACTTTTGTGATGGGACAAAACCCCAATGCAATTACGCCAGCGCTGAAGTTGCCTGCGACCATCTTCATCACCTGGAGGAGGACATCGGTCTTCTGCAATCTCTAGGCGTCAACAGCTACCGATTTTCTATCGGATGGCCCCGTATCCTTCCCGAGGGGGTTGGTGATGTGAATCACCAGGGCCTGGATTTTTACAATCGTCTCGTGGACGGCCTCCTGGAAGCCGGCATCACCCCCCACCTGACCCTCTTCCATTGGGACTATCCCCGAGCTCTCCAGGAACAAGGTGGTTGGACGAACCCGGACAGCGCGGATTGGTTCGCCGAATTTACCGCCGTTGTCGTGGAGCATCTGAGCGACCGGGTCGGTCACTGGTATACCGTGAACGAACCCGCTTGCTTCACCAGCCTGGGACTGCATGAAGGACAGCACGCCCCCGGGCTCAAACGACCCTTTCGCGATCTCCTCCAGGCCACCAAACATGTCATGCTAGCCCATGGCAAAGCAGCCGAGATCATCCGGATGGAAAGCAAGCTCATGCCCCGGATTGGCTTTGCCCATGTGAGTCCCTATTTTTATACCCATCGGGAAGAAAAAAAATTAATTAAAAACACAGCCAGAGAAGCATTTAAAATTGGCGATAAGTCTGTCTTCAAGAACGCCTGGTGGCTGGATCTCATGGTCAACGGCCAGGTCCCGGAGGACGCCGCGGCGGTCTTTGGCGAGGATATGGTCCACTTCTCAGAAGAAGATTTGATCCAGATCGCCCAACCCCTGGATTTCATCGGTGTGAATGTGTATTTTGGGCATGAAGTCGCCTTCAACCAGTATGGCACAGCAGAATGGCCCAAACCAGGGCCCGGCGCGCCTCGCAACGACGCCGGATGGCCCATTCAACCCGAGTTGCTCTATTGGACCCCCAGATTTTTCTATGAGCGCTATCACCTTCCCATTGTGATCTCCGAAAACGGATTCAGCAATCTGGATTGGGTCCATACCGACGGTCGAGTGCACGATCCCCAGCGCATTGATTTCATCCAGCGGCACCTGCTGGCCCTGAAACAAGCCCTGGATGAGGGCATTCCCATTTCCGGCTATTTCTACTGGACATTGATGGACAATTTTGAATGGACAGAAGGCTATGAGAAACGGTTTGGTCTGGTCCATGTGGATTTCACAACCCAACAAAGGACGATCAAGGATTCCGGTTTCTGGTATCGGGATCTGATCGCTTGCGATGGAAAAACCCTTCACGACAACCCCTTCGAAGGAAGCTATGGAACGTACCGTCCCGACACGCGCGTCTGAAGAAATTGATCTGTATATTCGCACCATCTACTCTCTCCTGCGGTCCACCACCCGGGTCCGCATTCGAACCCTGGAAGAAGTCCATGCCGGGATGAACTCCTCCCTTCATCCTCTGGCCCGGGAGGAAAAACCGGACATTTCCAGTTTTATCTATGCCACCCTGCGGCTGCCCGAGTGCATCCCCCAGGTGCAGGCAGTCCTTCTGGGGCAGAGCGCCACCGTCTTTGACCAATCCGGCTACAAAGACATTGAGGCTTGGCAGGAAGTCAACGCCAAAGCCCGGCGGCGGCGGTGCTTTTTCAATGGAGAAGACCTGCTGGCCTGTTACATCGCTTCCCGATCGGATATTGACGATGTGATCCCCATCCTGACGGCCTTCCAGATCGAATGGAATAAGCTCCACTTCCTGTTACAGGAAATCCCCTTGGAGGAGATCCACCAAACAGCATCAGGGGATGCCGCCAGCATGGCAGAGCTTGCCGGGGAATTGATGATCTCACCAGAAGACCTCCAGCGTTTGATCACGGTCTGGCAGGAAGAAGCCCAGGAAAAATTATCGCAGATCCGTGAGAAGAAATTGGATCTTGAAGTGCAGTTGTTCAGCGGATCCCTAAATGAGTATCGCCGGGCCACGCGGTTTTGGTGGGAAAATATCGCAGAGCAGTGCCCCAAAATTAAAAACCGCCCGGTCTATTTCATTTCCAGCAATACCCACAGCATCCCCAACCTCCTGTCGGGGTTTGCTCTGATGCAAAAAGACCGCCTCATCCCTTTCATCGAAAATCAGGGCGATGCGGATCTGCTTGCGGAGTGGCGGGACATCAACCGGCAGGAAGTTCCCTCCCGGCCGGAAAATTTCCTGTACTATGTCCTAAAAAAATACCAGGCCAGCCCGGAAGGCCAGGATCTGATCGCAGCCCAGGCGGCCTTTGAAACAGAGCACGGCATCCACCGTTTTCCCTCCGAGCATGCCTTTGATGTTGAGGCCCAGATCATTGAGCTTTCCAAACTCAATCCCGAGACCATTGATCCGCGCCTCTCCCCGGACATCTTCAGCCAGGACCTATCCGGCTGGTCCTTCCTGGCCCAAAGCCAAGCCCTGATCATCAACATTGACTATCCCCTGGGATTGGCAGCTTATAACCTGCTGGGCAAGATCGCAGAACACACCTGCCCCATGCTGGGCGTCTATATCATGGGGAAAGCCGCCACACTCAATGGGAAACGCGGGGATGTGATGATTCCCAATGTGGTCCATGATGAGCATTCCCGCAACACCTATCTCTTCAACAATTGTTTCACCGCTGCGGATGTCAGCCCGTACCTGGTGTACGGCACGGTCCTGGATAATCAAAAATCCGTCACGGTGATGGGGACCTATCTGCAGAATGAAAAGATCATGGAAGTGATCTATCGAGAAGGCTATACCGATCTCGAAATGGAAGCCGGCCCATACCTTTCCGCTGTGTATGAACTCTTCCGTCCAAAAAGGCACCCAAGCGACGAGATCGTCAATCTGTACGGTCTGCCCTTTGATCTCGGGATCTTGCACTATGCCTCGGATACCCCCCTCACCAAGGGAGAAAACCTGGGCGCCGGAACCCTCTCCTATTTTGGCATCGATTCTACCTATGCGGCCTCCCTGGCCATCCTCCGGCGCATCATGCAACTTGAGGCCAACCATCACCGTCGGTCTGGGTGAAATCAACCTCGCTGCATCAACCGGTAGACCAGGGGGCCAATCAACCCTTTGAAGGTCCTGCTCTGCAGGGCTCGGGAAATATCCTCCAGAAGATCATCCGGATCTTCCAATCCCACACTCAACCGCAGTAATCCCGCGTCGCCCATCCACCACTTGATCTGGGTCTTTTGGGCCTCCGGCAGGAAATCCATCTCGCGCAGATAAAGATCCGTGGGATAAAAAAAGAATAGAGAGGAGGGATGACCCAACGACGTGGCATAGGTCAGGAGCTGCGCCTTTTCAGCGAAGTCAATCGCTCCGGCCAGGCCGCGTTTGAGTCGAAATGCAATCATGCCCCCGCTGTTCGCCATCTGGGATTCTGCCAGGGCATGCTGGGGATGACTCGCCAGACCGGGATAAAACACCCGTTCAATAGCCCGGTGATTCTCCAGATATTCGGCAATCTTCCCCGCGCTTTGCGAATGCCGGGCCATTCGCAGCGAGAGTGTTTCCAGCCCCCGCAGCACTAACCAGGCATTAAACGGACTCATGGCCCCGCCCAGATGCACCAGCATATCCTTGCGGATCGTGTGAATCAGGTCCTCAGCGCCCAGGACCATACCGCCCAGGGAATCCCCATGGCCATTGAGATACTTGGTCAGACTGTGGATCACAAGATCCGCGCCCAGGGCAAGGGGAGTCTGAAGAATCGGCGTGGCAAAGGTCGAATCAACCACCAGCTTGGCCCCGGCGGCATGGGCAATTTTAGCGATGGCTGAAATATCTCCTAACCGCAAGGTCGGGTTGGCAGGGGTTTCCAGGTAGACCAGGCGTGTATTGTTCTGGATGGCCTTCCGCACCTGCAACAGATCGCTGGTATCCACAAAGCTTGTCATCACACCAAAACGGGGAAGATAGTGTCCCAGCAGCTCCATCGTCCCTGCATAACACACATCACTGGCCACAATGTGATCCCCGCTGGAAAGAAAGGTGAACAAGGTGGCTGAAACGGCCGCCATGCCGGTGGCAAAACCCACTCCGGCTTCCGCGCCCTCCAGGGCCGCCATCTGCTGTTCAAGGGTGCGAAGGGTTGGATTGGACCAACGGGCATAGACATGAGGCGCCCTCTCCGATGTCAGATTGATCGCCTCGAATAAACGGATCCCAAATCCGGGCAGCTTGAAGGAAGCGGACGGATGAATGGCAGGATGAAGATCGGATCGGCCTTCCTCCCCCGCCACGTCAGGAGGATGGACTTCCCTTGTGGGCCGTGACATTTGCTCCATCTCAAGCCGCCTTTCTTTCCTGCAGCGCTTCCCGCAGCTTGCGGTGTGCCTCTCGAGTGATCGGGTAGCCCCAGGCAAGGACAATCGCCAGGATGAGAAGCACCAGGGGGACTGCCCCCATCGTCAACCGGATCGCCTGCACTGCCCGGGGAGGTTGGTTCGGCAAAGGCAGACCCTGGGTGGGGGTGATATACCCCGTCCAGGCCAGAGCCTGACCCAGGAGCCAGATGGCGCCCCCCGTGGCCAGCTTCTGGAAAAAGGAAGCAAAGGCATAGAAAGAGCCCTCCCGGCGCTGCCCGGAGCGCAGTTCATCCAGTTCAATGATATCCGGGATCATGGACCAGGGCAGGACATAGGCTGTGGCTATCCCGGAGCCTGACAATGCTGCCAGGAGATACGCCAGAGCAATTTGCTGGGGGCCGATCAGGGCAATGCCGCCCAGGGACACAATCCAACCCGCCATCCCCAGGATGAAAGCCCGGCGTTTATCCAGCTTTTTGGATACCCACACCCAAAAGGGAATAAAAGCAATGGCGGACACCTGGGAGACCAGAACAAAATAATTGGCCTGTTCCGGCACATTCAGATAATAATTGGCAAAGTACACCAGGACGGCCGCCAAAATGCTGGCGGTTGTCCAACTGAACAGGTACAGGCCAATCACCCGGAGAAACGGCTTGTTGGAGAGGGTCAACTGCAGGGATTTCCAGGCAGGGAGGGGTTCCGGGACCGCATCCTGGGCCTCCGCCCGGGTGATTTTGAAAACAATCAGGGGCGGGATCATGGTGACAAATCCCAGAGTGACCCCCACAATCACGAACAGGAGCCGGGTGTTGGAAACATACCAGCCCAAAACCGTGGCAAAGATGATGGCCAGCAGGTTGCCGCCAATCGAAAAGGCCATCCGATAACCATTCAAAACGGACCGCTCATCATAATCGGGTGTCATGCTGGGGGTGAGGGCGTTATAACTGACATGGATCAGGGTGAACATCGAATCAAAGAGGATGAAGGTGAGGGCATAAAAAACCGTCAACCCCCATTGTCCCAGAGGCGGCACCAGCCACATCAGGATGAAGCTGAGACCCAGGGGCACTGCGCCAAACAAAAGAACCACCCGCCGGCGTCCATACCGGGAACGGATCCGGTCACACAACATACCCATCAGGGGATCGTTAAACGCGTCCCAGATTCTGCCAGCCATGACGGCCCATCCAGCAAGGTCCGGCCGAAGGCCCGCGATGTCCGTCAGAAAATACAATTGGAAAAACATCAAAATCGTCAGGGGGATGGACACGCTCAGATCGCCTGTGCTGAAGAGCAGTTTTTCCCGCAGACGTAATCCGGATTTTTCAGAATCCATCTCTGTCATTCCAAGGCCCTCCAGTCCTGATTCTCGGGCATCTCAGCGGCATAAAAAGCGTCAATCTCGCGCCCAGCCACCTCCGCCATGGCATCCGCCAATTCGGATTCAACTGCGCCATCCAACTCCTGGGGTTCATGCTGGGCCAGGATTTTCCGCACCCTCTCCCGGGCATTGCCCAGAGCAGTCGGCTTTCCAGCCTTCTCCCAGGTGTCGTAAGGATCCCGAACGCTCAAGCGGGGCAAAAAGTGTTCCTTGCGGTAATGCTGGACGGTATGATCCTCAGCCAGGTAGTTTCCGGAATAGCCGACCTCCCGAATCACTTCCAGAGCCAGATGCTCCGCATCCACCCGGATTCCCTCCCGCATGCGCAGGATCGCGCCGCAAAGTTCATCATCCAGGAGCAACAAGGGATCGCTCTCGATCATCGTGCCATCCAGAGTCCCGCCGCAGGTGATCATGTTCACACCGGAGAGCACCGCGGGGATCAGGTTGGCTGTGCGCTCCATGCCAGCCTGGACATCCTCAATTTTGGCGTCCGTCGCCGCCCCCACAGCGCGGGTGGGCAGACCGTAGTGACGCGCAAGCTGCGCGGATGCAGCCGTGATCAGGCCGGTTTCCACTGCACCCAGGGCCACCGTCCCGTGGCGCATGTTAGCAATCGTGGACACCGTCCCATAGAGGACCGGTGTTCCAGGTTTAAATATCTGCGCCAGGACAATGTGCGCCAGAATAGCGGCGTTCTCCTGCGCCAGCAGTCCTGCCAGGGTGGCCGGTGCTGTGGCCCCGGCAATCCCCTCCGGTGAAACCGCCACAGGCTGCCCGTAGGCCGCGCAGATCAGAAGGCCTTCCACCTGAAGCTGGGCCATTTGCAAAGGGCTCATCACAGAACAGATGGCCATGAAGCGGGGCTTTTCCCGCAGCGCATCCTTGCCTCCCACGCTGATGGCCATCATCTTCATCATATCCAGGGTGGCCAAATACCCGTAGCAGCCCATTCCAAAGGATTTGCTGCTGTGGTGAGCCCAGGCCCAGATCGCTTCCCCGTGGATGGTGTTCATGGGAATATCATTGGGCCAGACATCCATCTGGGAGTTGTGGATATGCTGACAGGCATTGATCAGGATGATGTGCCGGATCATGTCCTCCCGGGTCGTCTCCCGGATATCTTCGCTATCCATATCCACAATCCGGGTGGGCGTGCCCAATCCGGCAAAGTTTACCGCGCCAGGTTGGATGTCCAGTTTAAACGATGCCTCCCGACCGTAGAGAGAAAATGTTTCGGGGGCCTTTTCCACCGCCCACTGCACCAGGTTTTCCGGGATTTTTACAACGCCCGTTTCCCGATCCACAGCCGCCCCGGCCGCCTCAAAAAGGTCCTGAGCTTTGGCATAAGGAGTCTGCACCCCCACTTCTTCCAGAATCGTCATCGAGGCCTGATGAATGCGCTGCACCTCGTCTTGCGTAAGGACTTCAAATCCAACCGTTGCCATATCCGCCTCCTCTCAACTAAGTTGCTGCCGGATCCGCTCCGCGGTCTCCCGATAGGTTACCAGTTTATCCTGCTCTTTTTGCACAACCGCCGGCGGAGCTTTCTCCGAAAAGGGACTCGCCAGCAGATTCTCAAGGCGCTCGATCTGAGATTCGATCTCCGCCAGCTCGCTTTCCAGCCGTCCCCGCTCCGCTTCGATATCCACCAGCCCGGCCAGGGGCAGACTGATCTCCACAGGGGTGACCACCAGGGTGATGCGGTCATCAGAGGCCTCGAGGGGCGCTTTGACGATCTCAAGTTTCTCCGGATCAATCCCCGCCAGGGATTCAAAGTTGGCCCGCTGTGATTCGATCACCGGGACCTTCTCTCCCGCGGAAATGGTGGCAGCGATCTTATGCCCGGGTTGGACCTGATTCTCAGCCCGGATATTCCGGATGGAACGGATCATCTCCTGGACAAGCTCGAAATCCGCTGTCCTCTCCGCTTCCCACCCTTCCGCGGCCATCGCCTCAGGCCAGCGGGCGATGATCAGGGCCTCCTCCCACCCCCCTTCCGGGGCCAGCAGCGAGGAAGTCTCCTGTGAGGCGGATTTGAGATGCCCCCAAAGCGCTTCGGTCACAAAGGGGGTGAAGGGATGCAGAAGCCGCAGACATGTGTCCAGAACGCGCACAAGGGTCTTGGCCGTGTAGAAAGCCCGATCTCCGCCGGCATCCATCTGGTTCTTGGCAATTTCCAGATACCAATCAGCAAAAGCGCTCCATACAAAGTCATAGATTTGCCGGCCAGCTTCCCCGAACTGGTACGCCTCAAACAGGCGATTGACCGTGTGGGTCAATTCCTTCATGCGCGCCCAAATCCAGGAATCCGCCAAGGTCCAAACCGGATCCCCCGTCGGTGCGGTCGGGATGCCGTCCAGGCTGCGAATCACAAAACGGCCGATATTCCAGATCTTGTTGGCAAAATTGCGGTTGGCTTCGACCTTTTTCAGGGAAAGGTTCATATCATTCCCCGGCGTGGAACCCACCAGCAGGGTGAAGCGCAGGGCATCGGTGCCCAATGCATCCATGACCTCCAGTGGATCAATCACATTGTTCTTCGTCTTGCTCATCTTCTGTCCGTTCTCATCCCGGATCAGACCATGCAAGTAAACCGTGTGGAAGGGTGCTTGGCCGGTGAATTCCAGCCCGGACATGATCATGCGCGCCACCCAGAAGAAGAGAATATCGTACCCGGTCTCCATGACGGAGGTGGGGTAAAAATAAGCCAGATCCGGCGTTTTCTCAGGCCAGCCGAGGGTTGAGAAGGGCCACAGGCCGGAGGAAAACCAGGTGTCGAGGACATCCGGATCCTGCTCCAGGCGGCTGCTCCCGCAATGCTGACAGACATCCGGATCCGCCCGGGAGACAGTCATCCCATCGCAATCCTGGCAATACCAGACAGGAATCCGATGGCCCCACCAGAGCTGGCGGCTGATGCACCAATCCTGGATATTTTCCATCCAGTTGTAATACACCTTTTTGAAGCGCTCCGGGATGATCTCAATCCGTCCGTCTCGCACGGCCTCCAGGGCCGCATCAGCCATGGCCTGGATATCCACAAACCACTGGGTCGAAACAAGGGGTTCCACAATTTCACCCCCGCGTTGAGAGCGCGGGACCTTCATGGTATATGGTTCCACCTTGATGACCAACCCCGCTGTGTCCATATCCGCCCAAAGCTGTTCCCGGCAGATAAACCGATCCAACCCTTCATAGGGGCCGCCATTCTCATTGATAGACGCGTCCTTGTTCAACACATTGATAAATTCCAGGTTGTGACGCATGCCAATATCATAGTCATTGGGGTCATGGGCAGGGGTGATTTTTAGAGCCCCGGTACCGAACTCCCGATCCACATACTCATCAGCAATCACCGGAATTTCCCGTCCCAGGATTGGCACAATGGCTTTCTTGCCAACAAAGGGCATAAAGCGCGTATCCTCCGGGTGGACGGCCACGGCCGAATCCCCCAGGATCGTTTCGGGGCGCGTGGTCGCCACGGGGATATACTCTCCATCGCTTCCAGCAATTTCATATTTAAAATAGTACAATTTCCCGGGTTCCTGGGAATATTCCACTTCCAGATCCGAAACCGCCGTCATTAACCCGGGGGACCAGTTGATCATCCGTGGTCCCCGGTAGATCCACCCGTTCTCATACAGGGAAACAAAAGCTTCCCGCACCGCCTTGGACAGCCCCTCATCCAGGGTGAACCGTTCCCGGCTCCAATCGCAGGATGCGCCCAAGCGCCGGATTTGCTTGGTGATGATGCCGCCATATTTTTCCTTCCAGGCCCAGGCATGTTCAATAAATTTCTCCCGGCCCACTTCCCGCCGACTGGTCCCGTTTTCACGCAGCATTTTCTCCACCTGAAGCTGCGTGGCGATCCCGGCATGGTCCGTTCCCGGTACCCACAGGGTGGGATCCCCCTTCATGCGGTGATAGCGGATCATCAAATCCTCCAGAGAAACGAACATCGCATGGCCCAGATGCAGACTGCCGGTCACATTGGGGGGCGGAATGGAAATCACAAAAGGTTTTTTGTCCGGATCAAAACCCGGATCCTTCGGATCGTTAACCGGCTTGAAGTATCCCTGCTCCCACCACCAGTGATACAGCCTTTCTTCGGTTTCTGAAAAATCGTATGCCTTGGGCAGTTCTTTTCCCATCAATGAACCTCCATCAAACAGAAAACATAATAAAAACCCTTTCATCCTGAGGACGAAAGGGATGCTCTTCCGCGGTACCACCTCATTTCACCAGAAAGATCTGGTGCGCTCACGCCGGCCGGAGCCGGCCTGCAGGATAACGGACTGCGCCGTGTCGGTCTACTGGCCTGGGGGCGTTCTTCGACAGGCCGCCTGGCGACTTCAACCGGGCCAGCAGCGGCGGCTTCCAGCCTCTGACCGCCTTCTCTGTCTGCTTTCGGGGTCTACTCCTCCAAGCGTTTCACTTTCCGCGACTGATTATAATGAGGTTTACAGTCCATGTCAAACAAAGGGCCTCATTCCTGATCATACCCGATGCCCAAATTTATCCCCACTTCAGTCAATTGCAGGGACGCAAGATCCGGATCCGGCTCCTGACAGAACTGGACTTCTTTTGCCCGGGTGACGCTCATCAAATCCGGGAAGCTGGCTGCAAGGAGAGGCTCCAGGGCAGGATTGTCCAGGTGCAAGACAATCCGCGCCAGGGGTGTGCCCAGAGAGAGCTCCCGCTCACTCTTGAACCGGCGCACGGCAGTGGCAATGGCGATCAACACCTCCCCCAGATTGTGGTAGGCTCGGTCGTACAGGGTATCCTCTTTTTCCGGCCAGCATGCGCGGTGGATGGACCGATCCGCATCCCCATCCAGAAACAGATGCCGATAGGCCTTTTCCGTGACATGGGGCAGGAACGGGGCCAGCAGCCGCAGGAGGATGGAAAGCACCCTCGCCAGAGTTGTCTTTGCCGCCAGAGTCAACGGTCCGTTGTCCGCATATAGCCGACCCTTGGCCATTTCCAGGTAGTTATCCGCAAAAACCCACAGGAATTTCTCCGTCTCACTCTTTGCAAAGGAATAATCATACCCCTCCATAGCCTCGGTCACGCGCGCCACCAGATCCTGCAACGCGCTCAGGATCCAGCGATCCGCTCCCGTCAAGGCATTCCACCTCACCGGGGGCAGCTCCTCGGCGATGAATCGCTGGCTGAAACGGGCCAGATTCCAAATTTTCGTGATGAGTTTCTGTCCGATCTGCACTTTTTCCTCGCTGATGACAGCGTCCTTCCCCGTTCCTGTGCTGGCCGCCCAATAGCGCACGGCATCTGCGGAATATTTCTGCAGCATCTCCATGGGCGGCATCGGACCGCCGCCGCGGCTCTTGCTGATCTTCCCCATGCCCTCTCCAGCGATGCCCCAGCCAGAGATCAACACATCTTCCCAGGGCAGTTCTCCAAAGTGAAAGTGCGACTTGACCAGGGTGTAAAATGTCCAGGTCCGGATGATCTCGTGGGCCTGGGGACGCAGACTCATTGGGAAAAGCCTTTCGAATAAGCCCTCCTCCCCCATAAAACGGGTCACGATTTGGGGAGTCATGGAAGAGGTGGCCCAAGTGTCCAGAACATCTTCCTCCGGGACATACACGCTGCTCC
>DAOTUG010000239.1:0-6549 GCA_034437335.1 Anaerolineaceae bacterium | reverse complement strand
GGGTTTCTATCAATCCATCACCCGCCTCAACCACCTGAAAGGGGATTGTGTGGTCTCTACCGCAGGCGGGACAATGCAGCACTGTGTCCGCTAGATCTGATGGGTTCAGGGATAAATAATGATCAAGATTGCTGATTTCTCGCATAGAATCCTTTTCTTTTTTGACTGTCTCCCATTTTACCGCACAAGTACGGAAAACCCGAAAGGAGGAATGAGAATTGCAACTATTCCAGAAAACGCGCGAAAAAACCGATCCCGATCCTTTCTGATTGAGGGAGCTGAATTGTGAATGCCGTCAAATGGATTGATACATATAAAAAAATTGTGATGGTCATCATGGCAGGCCTCTTGGGCCTGATTTTGTATCTTTCCTTAGCCATCCACCAGCATTACCGGACGGGTGGGGACAAAGCTGTCAATGCCATGGCGGATTATCCTTTGCTCAGCCCGACTCCCACAAGGTTTCTGGATCTGAGCCCAACACCGACCCCGCTCTCCCCGGCGACCAATACCCCCACAGCCACACAGACTCCCAGCCCCACAGCGACCCCGACTCCCCTGGCGACCAACCCCCTCACTGGGCTGACGGTGGAAAATCCCCTCCTACTTGAGCGGCGTCCGGTGATGATAAAGGTCTCCAACTGGCCGGCCACCGGGCGCCCCCACGCTGGGCTTTCCGCTGCGGACATAGTCTTTGAGTATTACATTGGCTATGCGAAATCCCGCTTCCTCGCCCTGTATTACGCTGAGGATTCGTCCAAAATCGGTCCGGTCCGTTCCGGCCGAATGGTAGATCCACAACTGACCAATCTCTTTGGCGGCATCCTCGGATATGGCAACGCGGACCCCAAGGTGGACGCTGTCATTCTTCCCGGTCTAGGAGACCGCGCCCTGGCATTCAAGTACCTGCCCTGCCCCCCCATGTGCGGTGTGGATACCCATGATGCGACGGGGGTGTTCGCCGATTCAGCTGCCATGACAGCTTATGCTGTGCAGCAAGGCGTCAATAATGATCAACCCGATCTCTTTGGGTTTCACTTCCATCCTGTTCCCCCCGATAATGGTCACCCTGGCACAATCATCACCTTCCGCTTTGCATCCTGGAGCCTGACGGAGTGGCGCTACGATCCTGACAGCGGCAAATATCTCTGGTGGATGGAGGACAATCAAAACGGCAACCTCATCATGGAACCCATGCCAGACCGGAATACCGGCCTGCAAATTGCCATGGATAATGTGATTGTGATTTTCGCACGGTATATCGAATACGCACCGACATTGCACGATATCCAGATCAGCACTGTGAAAACACCTCAACAAGCGCTTTTCTTCCGGGACGGCCTGGCTGTCGAAGGCACCTGGCATGTTCCTGACCCCAATGCCCCCATGGTTTTCCAATCCCTTGACGGTACGCCTTTCGATCTCAAACCTGGCAAGACCTGGATCTTTATTGCAGGCATGCATACCCAAATCCATCAGGAGAATGCCTGGTTATTTGATTTCAGTCTGCCCTAGGAAAACCTGTTCATTATTAAAACCGGGGCAGGTTGCCCCGGTTTTTCTGGTTAAGCAAATGTTATTGAAAGCATTAGCTCATTTATCTGAATCAACTGAAATCAAACCCAGCGCTGCCCGTGTAGAGTGAACCTTTTCCCGATCCAAATCATATCGCAGGATGAATACGATTGTGGAGATGAACATTGCCAAAGCAGGCAGAATGGATAAATGGATGCGAATACCCGTGATGGCCAGGGCGTCCTGGGTTGCAGCCCCCTCAACAAAGCCCGTCAATGTATGCACAAGCCCCAGAAGCGCACCCTGCACGGCCATTCCCAGCCGACCAAAGAACTGCTTGACCCCAACATAGACGCCCTCTTCACGCCGTCCACGCAATCGCGTCTCATCAATCACATCCGAAAAAGTCAATTTGTTCAGAACAGAATTGCCGCCAAACGCGAACCCAAAGAGTACCGTCCCGATGATGGCCACTAACAGAGAATTGGCAAAAAAGATCGGCAGGATCAGCACTGTCTGAGCAAACCCGACAATGATTGCGGAACGCCGATTGTCGTTTATTTTTGTGAAAAGCCGCGTCCACAACGGAATTGAAACCAGCGCGCCAACAAGGAATCCAGCCATTATCGGCGTGGTGTTTCCCGCTGAATCATTCAAGATGAAACGCACCAGATAAGGTACACTTGCCATAAGCAACCCAGTCTGAATCTGACTGAGGAAAAATTGCAGGGAGAGCACTCTGAAATTTTTATAACCCAGCGCCCTTTTGAGGGTTGCAAAGAACGATGAATCTTCATCTTTTTGATAATTGTTCAGATAGTGGATAACGCTGTTCGGATCATCCTTTGACCCTTTGAGGCTCAACGCCAGGGTAACCAATCCAATCAGAGAGAGCACTACCGCCTGCCGTAAAAAGCTGCCGGGTTCACCATATGTCACCAACAATGCTGGGCCAATGCTGCCCAAAGCAACCCCAAAGAAGCCAATGAGTGAATCAATACTCGATGCCCGTGGTCGCTCCTGTGGATGAAATTTCTCCGGGAAGAGGGAGAAAAAATTAATTCCCCACAACGAAGAAAACGTGTCATAGAGTACTGATGTGAGCACCAACCAGAGTGCAACCAGATAGGGAAATTGCTGGGCATCCTGTACAGGTGGAGTGAATAAAAGGATATAGGTCAGCACCCAGCCCAATCCACCCACCACAATGAAAGGAAAACGGCGTCCGAGCTTTTTCATCCACGGGAAAGGCCGATTGGTTAGGTGACCAATGAACGCATCATTCACTGCATTCCAGATCGCATACAAAAAGAAAGCGCCGGAAACCATCCACGTTGCCAAACCAAGTTCACTCTCATAGAAATAAAAAACAAACATGCCAAAAGCGACATTAAGGTATTCATTCAACATCGTCCCGAAACCATATGAAATCATCGTCCAGATACTGTGTTTTTTCACGATTAATCTCCTTTTCGAATAATCTCCTGCATCTCCTCATCGGAATATTGCCGGAATGGATACACTTGTGAAGGATCTACGTTTGTCCAGGGCATCGCGGCAATATCATTCCTCGGACCGCCAATGACAACACTTCCCACAAGATCTTCAGAAAGCAGAGCATTTGCTTTAATCTGAATCAGGCGGAATTGGCACACATCCACGCCAGCACTCAAAAACACATTTGGGTCCACCGCTGCCACAGGCACACTTGTCACAACAATAATCACATTCTCGATTTGCAGTGTCACCATCGGACCCAGGTAATCTGCCCAGATAGAGGCCTTGGGCCAAATCCTGCCATTAAAAATCCCGCGAACACGGGCGGTGGTTTCCAGAGGGGAATACAGATCTCCCCCCCATTGCCCTCCAAGAAGAAAATCCTGTTCTGCATCCACACCTGCCTTGATTGCTTCCTTCACGGTGTTCGGATCGTGAAGGATGGTACAGGTCGGATCAAGAATCCCATTTTCAAGTACATAGCGAATTAAGCTCGGATCATCTCCGGGCCAGCCCTGCGTGACGGAATCAGACCAATCAATCAGAGCGACCGGGCCTTGTGGCATGGAGAGCGCTTTTTGAACAGCGTCCGGCAGCAAACAGGCTTGGATATCCAACTCTCCGGCCGACTCCCGCCTTTCCCAAGCTGTCTTCATCAGATCCTGGGCCAGAGTTGATGCCTTCTCCCGATTCCCATCGGTCACTACAATCGCGCTCAAGATGCGACGACCAAACACATCCAGCGGCATATGAGTCGCGCAGGCGTTCACCGCCAGAACATCAGCCCGGGATTCCCATGCCGTGCCCAAATCAATAAGATACTGCAGTAAAGATGTATTTCCCCAGGTGGACATGGGGATACCGGACCAGGCCATGGTGGGTTCAATCTCGCCCTGTACAGAACGGATCATCATCTGTGCTGCTTGCATACCACGCGCTTTGAAATCCATATGTGGATTGGTCTTGTAGCAAACAACCGCATCCAAGGAAGCGATCAGGCGCGGCATGGGATTTGCATGCATATCCAGAGTGGCTATCACTGGCTTTTCACCCACCTTTTCCCGAACCAAGGAAGCCAACAAACCACAAACATCTGATTCACTTTCTGATACGGTTGACCCGTGCATGCATAACAAAACCCCATCCAAGTCATTCTTTGACAGACCTTGTTCAATTTCTTCCAGCAAATTGTTAAGGAACGGATCCGTCAAAGGACCGGCAGGCGCAGCGTGCATGGTTAAGATAGGAACAATGCTCACATTAGAAGCCCGGAGAACCTCAATAAAACCCCCAAGCTCCGTCAATGAATTTTCGTATCTACTAATGATATCCTCACCACGGGATATACCGTATTGTGCCATCTCTTGCGTTGTCAAATGCAGCGCGAAGGAATTGCTCTCTTGCCAGAGGGCGATAATTCCAATTTTCATGAGAGATCCTTTCATGGGATATCTACCCATAACAATAATGAAATGCAACAGTTAAAGCCGAAATTATTATAACATTCACGATATCTTAATTTGATTACAAAGCAGATTAATTTCCTGTTATCAGTTTTTAATTATCTATCTTCATGTTTTATATTTCATAGGATTAATTATCGAGATAATGACCCCCGCATTTTCCATCAATTGTATCTTCCCACTCTGATGAGGGGCAGTGGGTTTGTCCTTTTCCCTATTTATGATAACAAACAGGGCTTCCCTCAAAAGCCCCACACCTTCGGGATCAACCAGCTTGTGGCTGATGGTGCATGTGCGTGTTGCTCATCCCCATACCGGAGCATATCTCATACCGGCAATGGCCCATCAACCTGCTGATACAGAGCACCCTTGCAGATACCTTCCGCCCGGTAATAGGTGTGGTTGCTGCATAATTTGAACGCTGAGTGCTCATTGACGCTGTATGCATAACTGGAACTTTGAGGCCAGTTCATTCCACAGAATAATCCACTGTGGCGCTCAACAGCCCGTTAATATACAAATCCACACGGTAGTCGCCAGCCGGCCAGGGATCATCATTGGAGAGGCCAAAATACGCGCTGGGCCCGGCGGATTCCAGGTTGTGCTCGCTGATCACCGTCCCAGGCTTATTCCCCGGTACAGACAGCGTGGACCAGACTGCCTTCAACTGATCGCCGAAGAATGAATTCTGCAGTTTGAGCTGAACATAAATAACATCCTCCGGTCCAAAGACACTCGTGGGCTCTTCTCCAGATTCATCCAAAGATGTCCAGGCCTCCCGGATGTCAGGTTGTCCCATCAGGCCGCATGCCAGGCTGGAAAGGGCCAAGACCAGCCAGCATATTCCGCAAATTATCTTTTCTCTCATTTTTCGTTTTTTCATGACATCTCCTTTCACCAGACACGTCCTATTCCCATTTTCCCACAAGGCCCATCCGGCAACCTGTGAAAACCACAGGTCCTTTTCAAGTTGGGATATTAAGAGAAGATGTTCGCAAGATCTAACCTGAGGATCTCCTCTGGTGTAAGTTGATGCGCAATCCCAAAGGGTAATGCGTGTTTCTGACAGTATGCTGGCAGATCCTGCAAAGTCCTGCGGATCATTCCGGAGTCCAGCCGGTTCAACCGCACTCCGGCGGTGAGAATGGCCTCCTTGAGAGGTAACCATTCCAGACCGTGCAGGTCAGCCATGATAAGAATTCCCGGACAGACCAGTTCAGCATGGGGAAACCCCGACCCAACCAGGTTCTCCACTGCATACGCGAAATAGTGTTCGCTGCCCTCTTCCGGCCGGGCATGTCCAAGGATGTTCAACAATTGTGTTGAAAGCAGCAGACACCCCAGAAGCTCCCGCAACGCTCCCAGATCCCCTGCCCCCGCCAATGATGCGCAGTCCAGGGTCGCCTGAAGAATTTCCTGGGCCAGGGCTACGGCCCAGGGCTCGAACGCCTCGTGCGGCCCTAACCTGCCTGTCTTTTGTGCAAGCTGCCAGTCAGCACATCCAACCGCAATGGATAAGAGATCACACACACCAGCGGCGCGAATCCAGGCCGGAGCCCGGGAAATCGTCTCCAGGTCAATCACCAACCGGTCAGCGACCGTAGTGGTCAGGTAGCGCACACAGCCATCCTTCCGGACGGCTGAGGACCAGGCCATGAATGCATCCACCGATAACGCTGTGGGGATCACCGTCACCTGCCTGCTGGCTCTGCTGGCTAGATATTTTCCGGCATCGGCTGCCAATCCACCTCCCAGAGTGACGATCTCCCCATTGGCGAGATCATTGTCCAGGGCATCCCAGAGGTTTTGTTGCGCCTGGTCCACAAACAGCAGGGACCCGATGGAAAACTGACATTTCGCCCCCAGCGCAGCAAAGACTGGCTGATTAGTCACCAGGGTCACCTCATCGTCAAAATGCAGGTCTTCAATGGATGCAAAAACAACAGAAGGATTCGGATAAATTGCTGTCAAGGAAAACTCCTCACCGAAAATCTCGCGCAGCCGAAGCTGAGCCTGGTATTTTCAGTCCTCTCACTCAACGCGCACCAAATTGCGCACAGATATCTCTGGCAAT
>DAOTUG010000238.1:0-8443 GCA_034437335.1 Anaerolineaceae bacterium | reverse complement strand
TGCTTCGGCGGACGCCTTCGCACCGCCGGAGGATGAGTGGCTCTGGACCCGGAATGATACGGACGTGGCCGGGGAAATTCAGGATGATGCTTTTTTCGGCTGGGAGCTGGCCGCCGGGGATTTTGACGGCAGCGGTGTGGATGACCTGGCCATCGGCACCCCCTACGATGATGTCAGCGGGACAGTGGATGCCGGTTCGGTGCACATCATGTACGGCGGGAGCTCGAGCGGCCTTTCGGATTGGGACGACCGGGTCTGGTACCAGGGGACCTATTTCAACACCCTGCCGGAGGCCAATGACCGTTTTGGCTACACCCTGGCCGCAGGGGACCTGGATGGGGACGGTTATGACGACCTGGTCATCGGGACGCCCTATGAGCATATCGGCAGCACCGGTGATGCCGGGATGGTGCAGGTCTTCTATGGCGCTTCCTTCGGGATCCCCGCCCAGCCCCGGTATCAGAATTTTCACCAGGACCGGAGCGGGATTGCGGATGACGTGGAGGGGGATGACCGTTTTGGCATGTCCCTGACGGTGCTTCATCACATACCGGAGCAGCTATACCTGCCCCTGGTGGTGCGGGATTAGGCGCAACGTGGTCGTCTGCACCTGGCGATCATAGATAGCTGTCTTCATAGTCAACGACAATTCCGATATATCTCAGCAGACGCATTTTGTGATGCCTCGGGAGTCTGAGCCGGCTCCAAGCTGAGCGGTGTCAGACCGCATCAGCGCAGTGCCAGGCTTCAGGAGAAGCCTACGCGCTGGTGGGCCCTATTCACTATTCCCCATGCCCCATCATTTCTGAGGCTGCCGCGCGGGCGCTCACTATAAACAGAAACAATCCACGACCTTCAATCCCAAACCCAACAAATCTGCCCCGTGGTTCCTGTTGCTCTTCGGTAGAATGACAAATGAGCCTCCGCAAGCCGGGCTGATGCGCTTGGAGCGGAGGTCCCCTGAAAAAAAAGGAGGCGGTGCATGTCTGACGAAAAACGCAAACTTGAAAAATACAAGGAGAAACGGGATTTTCGCAAAACGACTGAGCCATCGGATGATGCTGTTGAATTTGATTGGGCGGATCAACGCCCCATCTTTGTGATCCAGAAGCACGATGCCTCTACCCTGCATTACGACCTGCGAATCGAGGCGGCGGGGGTATTGAAATCCTGGGCGGTGCCCAAGGGGCCCTCGACCGATCCCAGCGTCAAGCGGTTGGCGATCCCAACCGAGGATCACCCCCTCGCCTATGCCAATTTTGAAGGGGTAATCCCGGAAGGCGAATACGGGGCGGGAACGGTGATGATCTGGGACCGCGGCAGCTACCACAACCTCAAAGAAGACCAGCAAGGGGAAGACGCCCGGATCATGGCCGAGCAGATTGCAAATGGGCATGTCACCCTGTGGCTGGCGGGTGAAAAGATCTCCGGGGGATATGCGCTCATCCGAGCCGGACGCCAGGATGATGATGATTGGCTGCTGATCAAAATGGACGACGAGAAGGCGGATGCGCGGCGCAATCCGACATCCACAGAGCCAACGTCGGTCAAAACCGGACGGACGTTGGCCGAGATCCGGAAAGCAGGGAAAGACGGTGGCTGATTTGCTGGAGAAGATGTCAGCCGGGGCGTGACAAGGGGGCCCAGGATGGGCATCAGGAAAGTGAAAGCCAGAAAGCGGGATTTGCGGAGGATTGATGAAGATCAACGGACACACGATTGCTACGTCAAATGCTGAGAAGGTTTTCTTTCCCCGGGTGGGGCTGACCAAGGGGGATCTACTGGATTACTATCAAACCATTGCCGGGGTGATGATCCCGCATCTGAAACATTACCCGGTCAGCGTGCAGCGTTTTCCGGACGGCCTGTCCGGGGACGGGTTTTATGTCAAAGATGCCCCGGAGTATTTTCCAAATTGGATGGACACGGTGGTTTTCCCCAAAAAGGAGGGCGGCAGCTTTGATGCGCCTGTGGTGGATGACGCCGCTACCCTGATTTACCTGGCGGACCAGGCGGTAATCACCCTGCACCGTTACCTGGCCCGGGCTGACGACCTCAAAACCCCGGATAAGATGGTCTATGATCTGGACCCTCCCGAGGGCACAGAGGATTTTGACCTGGTGCGGCAGGCCGCGCTGGATATTCGCGCGGTGATGACCGAACTGGACTTAATGTGCTGGGTCCAGACAACCGGGTCCCAGGGCTTTCATGTGGTTATTCCCCTCAGGCGTGAATGGGGGTTTGACCGGGTGCGGGACTTCGCCCGGGATGTGTCCCTGCTGCTTGTGCGACGGCACGAGGATCGCTATACCCTCGAACACCGCAAGAAGAACCGCCAGGGACGGATCTACATGGACAACCTGCGCAACGCATATGGGGCCACCTCTGTGGCGCCCTATTCTGTGCGAGCCCTGGAGGGCGCGCCGGTTGCTACGCCGGTCACCTGGGAGGAAATGGAGGCCGGCGCATCGCCGCAGGATTGGACGATGGAAAGCATCCCCCGGCGGCTGGGCCAAAAGGATGATCCCTGGGAGGACATCCGCCACCATGCGTACGACCTGGAGAGCCATGAGGACGACTTGCAAGCCCTGCTTGATGCAGAATCCCCGGCCGAAGAGGAGGATTAACGGGCGGGTGGGATAGCGGGTGGTGGTACAATCGGTCTGTTTTGATGTGCCGCCTGCCTATGAGAGATGAGGAGTCCCCGTGCCCAACACTGCATTGAGTGAACCGCTTCCCGATCTGATGTTTCCCCTCCCTGACATCCTGGGGGGTGATCCTCGCCGGAAGATCAACATACTGGATTGGACTGGCACCCACACAGCCCTCACCCTGCGGGTGAGGGTGGCGGATGGGTCGGGGGAGTCTTTTTTCGTTAAGACAGTTCGGGGGGATGGGTCCAAGGCCGGGGGATCGAAACTGGGCTTGCGCGAGGTCCGATTTTATCAGTTCATGGAAGGGTTTGATGCTGAGCTGAAGCGCAGACTTCCCCAGTGCATCCGCTATCACCTCGCGGCGGATGAAGAAAGCTATTACCTTGTGCTGGAGGATTTGTCCGACGCGTACCTGCCCCACAGCGCGGTTGATTTCTCAGATCTGGCGCCCTGGCGGTGCGCCCTGCGGACCATGGCCGATTTTCACCGCGGGTTCACCGGGCGGCTGTCTGCGGATCAGATTGCGGATCTGGCGGAAGATGAAGCCGGCATTGCGGCCTATATTGAAACGTTAACCGCGGCATATCAGCAATTCAAGCGGGACAATCGGGATCACGTGAGCGGGGAGGTGTTGGGTCTGATGGCGCAATCCATCCCCATGATTCATCACATTGAGCTGGAAAAACAAAGCCGTATCCGCCAGAACAAACTGACCACCGTGTTGAACCGGGATGGGCATCTGCGCAATTTCCTCTATCCGAAAACGCCAGACCGCCTGGCCAAGATCGTGGACTGGCAGTTTTGGGGCGTGGGGATCGGCGCCTATGACCTGCGCCATCTGCTGGGTTCGGCGCTGAACCCGGCTCTGCGGGGGCATCAGGAGTCCCTGGTGCGAGATTATTATCAGGCCTATGTTGCGGGAGGGGGGATTGATTACCCCTGGGAAGTTTGTTGGGAGGATTACCGCAAGGGGGTTCTGGATAATCTGTTTATGCCCGTGTGGCAGTATGCCGGATTCGGGTGGGGCGTTGACCGCTGGGGTGAAACGTTGAAAGCCGCCGTGGAGAATTACTGGGCGCTGGCCTGCGACCGTCTGGGCCAATAAGCGGTTTTTGTAGTGTGCGCTGGCGGGTGCCTCCCCTCACGCCCCACACAACCAGGAGCAGGGTGTGCGCCATCTTTGTACCCACCATGGGTTCTCCCGCGCGGCGATGGAGAAAGGCCCCGTGCCTCAATCTCTAACCAGAGAATGAAACCGGGTGCGCAGGAAAATCCTGCGCACCCATTGGGTTAGGACGGAGTGCGTTTCAGGGTTTCATTTGATGATCGCCGGCAGGTAAATCTTCGGCACGCTGGTGACCTGCATTTCCACGGGCAGATATATTGGCCTGTAGACGGTGTTGTTTGCAATGAGGAGGGTTGCCTGATAGACGCCCGTTGTGGAGACCAATCCCGCGTCAAAGTTCAGGGTGATATCCACCGAACCGCCCGCCGGGATTGTGCCGCTGAGGCTGCTTTCGGACAGCCAGGGAACATCTGCTGGTTGGTGGGCTGCAATCGCCAGGTTGTCAACCGCATGGCCATTTTGGAAGGCGCCCACCAGCGCGCTGGCCCCGCTGGTGGTGTCAATCACCCGCAGTTCACCGCTGTAGTTGATGGTGGAGGGGTCCGTGGAGGCGTAGGCCGCCCAATAAAGGGTTCCCGTGGAGTCATCAAAATCCATCCCCTGGGCATAGTTGGCATAGGTCCCCAGTGCGCCAACCGCTGTGGCGACAGCGCTCTGGTAGTCAATTTCAAAGAGTTTGTCCTCGCAGATATCCACGCTGTACATGCGCAAATCGCTGCTGATGGCAACATCAATGGGGCAATCCATGCCGCTGATTGGCGCCGACCAGATGGTCCTCCCCGTTTGAGGGTTGATCTCATACAGATAGGCGTTGAATATGTCAGTTGAAACCAGGAACATCCGCCCCAGTGTATCAACCGCCATCCCGGTGATGGTATGGCCGGGGGATGTATTCACCGGACCAATGGTGATGATATCCCCAGTGGTGATGTGGATCGTCTTGAGGTTCAGGTCGCTATTATCAATGAAGTACAGGCTGTCGTAATCATCCTGGATGAAGTCCCCGGCATAGGTGGAAAGGGAAAGATCCGCCAGGGAGGTGAAAGCGCCCGGAGTGAGGGTGTCAAAACGGACCAATTCGTCGTATACAAGATCCAGCGCATAGGCTGTGACTCCGGCAGCGGGCAGAAACTCTGGCGTGGAAGACATGGCGGTGGGAGCTTCGGGATCCGCGTGGATGGAAATGGATTTGTGTTCGTCGTTTTTTCCTCTGGGCTGGTCGGTCACAGCCGGCAAAGAAACCGGACCGGGCTGCTGCAACCCGCCTTCAGCTTCGGTGATGGTGAAGTTCAGATCAAGGGCGCCGGCATTTGTCAGCGTCAGGGAGGCTGCGCCGGTTTGATTCAGCACAAGGCTTGTCTCCACCGGTGCTGGGGCAGCCTGGAGAAGGCCCGTTCCGAGAGCAAAGTCCTGGCGGTTGATGGCGTCGGCGGTCATGGTCACGTTGTGGCTCTGATGTTGATATTCCGGGAGCGATCCGGTGAATGCGACGCTCTCGGGATCGGCCGCCATGGGCTGGAAGAACCAAAAGAAGCCGTCATCCAGATTGGGATCCTCTGCGGTGAGGCCGGACCAGGCGCCGGCGGAAGCCGATTCGACCCGGACATCCACCAGGCTTTCGCCGGTGTTGGCGTCGGTGGTGAAGCCGGCCAACACGCCGCCCGGCTGGAAGATGCAAGCATAGGGGCTGATCTCCACATTGTCAATCTGCCAGAACCAGTCGAAGTTGGCGTCGTAATAATGGAAGCGGACCCGCACATCGGGCTGGTTGCCGGCCAGGGCGCTCAGGTCCAGGATGACATGGCCGGAGGCGTCGCTGGTCTGGCTGAGGACGTTCTGCCAGGAGGCGCCGCCGTTGATCGAAACATCCACATCGGCAACTTCGGTATAGGAATTGCCGCTGTAGGCATCAAAAAACTGGTCGAATTCGAGGGTGACGGTGGCTTCGCCGGTGAAATCCATAGAGGGAGTGATGAGCGCTGTGTCCACATCAGTAAACCCGTGATAATCCGAATCCACGCTTGCAAAGCCGCCGGTCCCGCCCGTGAAGTTGCCCCATCCACCCGGGTCATCAAAGGCCCAAACAGCCCCCGTCCCGGCTTGGTCTGTCACGGTCCATCCTTCCGGCAGGGCGCCTGTTTCAAACCCCTCCAAAAGGCCCGGTGTGCTTTGGTGTCCGGGGGCGGAACAGAACATAGCGGGATCCATTGAGAGGGAAAAATCCGCCACGTCCGAAGGCGCGGCGAAGGATTCGTCCGTCAGGAGGGCATCCTGATACCCGTTGACCATGGCGCTGATGGTGAAGTCGTAGGGCACGCCGTCATAGAGGGTGACGCGGTAGGTGCCGTCAAAGGGGTTGGTGTAATGGGTTTGCACGTGGTCCTCGGCGGCGATGACCAGTTTGGCATACAGGGGATAGCCGTGGCCTGTCCCATCTGTGACTGTTCCTGTGACAGTCACGCTGTCCCGGGTTGTGAGGTTGAGGTTGGTGCTGATAACGTCTCCCGGGTTGGGCACAGCGACGTTGTTCACCGTGGATGGCAGGTAGGAATACAGCGAAGCGGTGATATCATAGGTTTCCCCGGAAGCGGCCGGGAGGTTGTAGTAGCCGCTGCTGTTGGTGAAGCCGATGGTGTCATTGTCCGGGTTTCCCTGGGCCGCCGCGGTGACCCAGACGCCTTCCAGGGGTTGGCTGGTGCTGGCGTCATAGACATACCCGTCCAGGGTGGCGTCATAGCAGTAGTCCCTGGCGTCCTGGATGGCCGCTTGCGCGTTGATCTCTCCCCAGCCGGTGGCGTGGTTGGGGACATTGCCGGGCCCTTCATCGCCGTTGCCGCTGGCGTAGGGGATGGGGACAGCGCTGTTCTGGATCAGGGTTTCGGTGTTGATATAGTCCCCGGTCAGACAGGGGGCGGCCTGCCACATGAGGGCAATCAGACCGCTGACATGGGGAGCGGACATGGATGTGCCGCTCATGATCCCGTAGGCGTTGTTGCTGGAACCGTAGGCGGAACGAATGCCGACCCCCGGTGCAACCACCTGGGGCTTCAGGTTGGGATAGCCGTTGGGGTTGAGGGTGTCGAGGCTGTCGGTCGGGCCCCAGTTGGAGTGATCGGCGTATGCGCCAGTGTCCTTGCCCGTTGAACCCACGCCGGTGACATGATAGGATCGAGCGGGGTTCCCCACAGTGTTCAGCCCCGGCGGGTATGAGTATCCACAGTTGCCGGCGTTGCCGTTGGCAAAGACGGGGTAAATTCCCGCTGCCAGCCAGGCGTCAATGACCCCTTCATACCAGTCGTCGTATGTCTGATCGCAGTTTCCCCAGGAATTGTTGACCACATGGGGGCGCTTGCTTGGATCCGCGCTGGTGCCGTCCAGCCTGGTGGGGGCGGCCATGAACTGGGCGCAGGAGAGCAGTCCCGCTGTGGTGGCGCCTGCATCGGGGAGGCCCAGGCAGGCGATCCATTGGGCGTCGGGAGCCAGGCCGATCTGGTTGCTCCCGCCGTCAGATCCCACCATGGTGCCCACAGTGTGGCTGCCGTGGGATCCCTCGTCGTATGGGGCTGTTGTGCCGTAATAGGGGTCCCACCAATTGTAATTGTGATCGGTAAGGCCAGCGCCCTGGCTGCCGCGGTACTGATCCGCCAGGGCTTCGTGGGTGTAGCGCACGCCGGTGTCAATGCTGCCGACCACCATGCCTTCACCGGTGTACCCCGTCGCCCAGACGTCGTCCACGTTGATGTGCGTCAGGTTGCTTTCCACCGCCCGGGTTTCTGTGGGCCCGACTTCCAATTCTTTTTCGATGGGCTCATAGAGGATCAGGGTGCGTTCTGCTTTGATGGATTGGATTTCGCTGAATTGCATCAGGCCATTCAGAACCGCTTTTGAGGATTGCTGCACAACAATGATATTGTCAATCCAGAAGGCCTGATATGAAACCCCCTGAGCGTCCAGGTATGCCCGAACGTCTTTCTGGGACTTTTCCGCGGCTTTGGACAGCTTTTGATAGACGAATTCACCCCGTTCTTCCCATGCCAGGCTGTGGGCCGGGGACAAGTCGGGCTCCTCTCTGAAATAGATCAGGTAGCCTGCCGACCCCTTTTCATCGAACGCCTGCAGCAGCGCCGGTTCCACAACGGGGTCTTCCTGGGTTTCCCCCATCGCACCGACGGGCTGTCCCACCCCGCTGGAAAGAAGAGAAAGGATCAGGACGAGACCTGTGATTCCAGTCAGCCAAAATTTTCGTGTTGTTGAACGCATGATTCGCTCCCTGTTGCTAGAAAATATCTCACCATATTTTAATTGAAGAGTACGTATTTTACAATAACTGTCAAGTATTAAAACAGGGCAATCGCATTTGAGAAATTCTTCGCCTTGAAAGCAATCGCGACATCCTGGATCATCGTTATGGATGAATCAATCGCAACACCGCTTTCCAGGAAAACCCCACCCACCCGCAAGCTGAGCGCCCTCACAAGCTGAGGGACAGTGCAAAGGGCCAGGAGGCCCGTGCTCGCCGCGCTGGCAGGCATCTGACGCAGTCATCTGCGCAAGCCCAACATGCGTTGGGGCGCCATCCTCCCGGCAGCCCTTTTTGTTTCCCTTCCCCTTTGCCGCTTCCGGCAAAAATCACCCCCGCTTAGCCGCTTTTGCCGGCTTGAAC
>DAOTUG010000237.1:0-8509 GCA_034437335.1 Anaerolineaceae bacterium | reverse complement strand
CCTTGAGATTTTATCATATTTTGTTAATCAGGTTCGGACTTATTCCTCAACGGGGAAGCCCGTTTCGAGGGACCCATCTTCCAGACCAGCTTTGGCTTCTTCAATCTTGTCCTTGATTTCCTGGCTGATCTGATCATCGAAATCATGGAAAGGCGCCAGGGCCACATCGCCCAGGAAGTTTCCGCCGGGGAAAGTGCCCTCATAGGACGCTTTGATCAAGTCTGCCACACCGGGGGTGATGAGCTTCATGGCGCTGGAAACCAGGCAGTCATGGGCTTCAGGGACAGTGAACCATTGGTCGCTGTCCACACCAATGCAGTACAGGCCTTCGTATCCTGCGGTTTCAATCAGAGCGCCGTTGCCGGTCTTGCCGCCAGCGCCGAAGATCACGTCCGCGCCGTTCTCGATGGCCTGAGCGGCTGTGGCTGCACCCCACTCCGGGTCGGTGAAAGCGACATCCAGACCACCGGGATGGTAGGTGGAAATGACTTCCACATCCGGGTTGGCCCACTCTGCGCCGGATTCATAGCCTTCCTTGAAGGCCACAACCGGGGGAACCAGGTTGGTGCCGAGGACGGCGGCGATGGTGTTGGTCTCGGTCAGCATGCCGGCCAGAACACCCGCCAGGAAGCCGGATTTATCTTCAGCAAAGATCAAGCCAGCCACGTTGTCCACGGTTTCAGCCTGGAACTGGTCCACGCCGATGAAGTCAATCTCGGGGTACATGGCAGCAGCCTCGATGGTGGCGGCGCCGAGGGCGAAGCCCACGGTGACGATCACATCATAGCCTTTGTCAGCAAAGAGCTGAATGTTGGCCATGTAGTCCTTGGCGTCAACTGTTTCGACGTAGTTGCTGATGCCGCCGAGGTCCTCTGTGGCGCTCTGGACGCCTTCCCAGGCAGACTGGTTGAAGGATTTATCGTCCACTTCGCCGACATCCGTCACCAGACCCATGCAGAAAACTTCCTCTTCTGGGCAGTTTTCTTCGGTGACTTCCACGGCTTCTTCAGTTTCTTCTGTGGGCATCTCGGTGGGTTCTTCCGTCGGCTGGGCGCAGGCTGTGAACAGCATGCTGCCGATCACCAGGATGGACAGAATCAGAAAAAGTTTCTTACTCATACAGTGTCTCCTCCTAAAGAATTTTGGATCACGCTAGTAGTGATGGTCTATGAAAACCATCCGGTTAAGTATAATGTCAATTTGGGCGATTTACAAGCCGAGGGTTAAGATGTTAACAATTTATTGTTAACCTTCTGACTGAATTGGTTTTTCCTCCGCTTCCCCTCGCCTGACGCCAATGATCATCAGCAGGGCCATGAGCATGAAAACGGGTCCGATGAACATGATCACAAAATAGCGTTGTCCAACCAGTTCTACCAACCAGCCGTTGATGATAGGTCCGGCGATCGCTGCCAGGGTGGAGAAAAGGTAGTACAACCCGGTGTAGGTGCCAATGTGGACGGCGTCTGTCAGGTCTACCACCATGGGCAAAGAATTGATGTTGATAAAGGCCCAGGCGATCCCTGCGAACATCAGAATCAACCCGACCACAGGGACCTGGCCCAGAACAGGCAGGGTAACAAGCAGTTGGGTCAGGACGGGCACGGGCAGCGCGGCCATCAGCAGCATGCAGATCGCCATCAGGATGATGCCAATTGAGATGGTCACCCGCCGGCCAATTTTTCCGCCGATCAACCCCGAAGGGAGGGCAAAGAGGACAAAGAGAAGGGAAAGCTGGCTGAGAAGCCGGACGCCATCTGCTTCGGCCAACCCCAGATGCTTGTTGGCGTAGAGTGTGAAGAAGGCTTCGATGGCGTTGTAGGCGATGAACCAGAACATGATGGCCAGGAAGATGCGGATGGCGCTCTTATCCTCTTCTCTCAGGATGGCTTTCAGGGATTTCAGCAGATTGGGTTTTTCTGCATTGGGGTTGTCATCATAGACTTTCGGTTCCCGGATGAAAATGAAGACGAGGACCGCGGCCACAATGACCAGGGCTGACCCGAGCCAGAAGGGATAGGCTTGGTTGATCTCATAGAGCTGTGAGCCTAAAAGGAAAGAGATGATGGCTCCGACCCCGCCCATGAAATTGATCACGCCGTTGGCTTGGGATCGGAATTTGGAGGGGGTGATATCGGGCATCAGGGCCACAACCGGGGTGCGCCAGACGGCCATGGAGAGGATCAGGGTGCCGGTGCAGGCCACGAAGAGGGGGAGGACAGAGGCCAGAGGGATAATTCCAAAGGCCACGGCAGCCAGGGGGGCGCCGACCAGGATAAAGGGCAGCCGGCGGCCGATGCGGGTGCGTAACCTGTCGGACCAGGCCCCCACCACCGGTTGGATGAACAGGGCGGCGATGTTGTCGAGGGTCATGAAGAATCCGATCACCCCGGGACGCACATCGAATTTATTGGCCAAGAACAAGGGCACAAAGGCATTGTAGGTGCCCCAGATGACGCTGACTCCAAAAAAGCCGAAGCCCAGCAAAAAAGTTTTGAGATAATTGAGTCGTTTGGGTTCCATGATGTCTCCGTTATGAATCAGGCTGGTTGGATTGGGTTGATCTGGGCGTATACCCCAGGGATTTGAGGAAACGCAGGTCGTTGTCTGTCAGGGGGGCCCGGGAGAGCAGATCGGGGCGATTGCGCAAGGTGCGTCGCAGGGCTTCCTGCCGCCGCCAGCGGTCAATGGCCGCGTGGTCTCCGGAGAGGAGAATCTCCGGGACGGACCAGCCGCGAAACTCCGGCGGACGGGTGTAATGCGGATATTCCAGCAATCCCGTGGCGTGGGAATCATCCAGGGGGGCATCCGGATCCCCCAGGACGTCCGGCAAGAGCCGGGTGACCGCATCTACGATGACCAGAGCGGGCAGCTCACCGCCGGTCAGGACGTAATCCCCGATGGAGATGGAATCCGTCGCAAGATGACGGCGGATCCGTTCGTCCACACTCTCATAGCGGCCGCAGAGAAGCGCGATGCGGGGCAGTTTGGAGAGGGAAAAGGCCAGCTCCTGGTCAAATGGCCGTCCCTGGGGCGACATGAGGATCACCGGACAGGTGGGAGGGCAGCCCAGGACGGCCTCCACCGCGTTGAAAACGGGCTCCGGTTTCATGACCATGCCACCGCCGCCGCCATAGGGTGCATCGTCGGTTGTGTGATGTTTGTCCATGGCCCAGTCGCGGATGTTATGGGTGCGCACCGTCAGGGCGCCGCTTTCGCGGGCGCGTTTGAGGATGCTGGCGTTGATGTAGGGATCAAACACTTCTGGAAAAAGGGAAAAAATATCAAAGCGCATGCCTGGATTGTAATTTGAAGATGACTTCCTGACAAGCGTTCGCGTTGGTTCTGGGTGGCGGCAGGTCCAGATGTCCCCCAGGGTCTTCTGGGATGTGGTCGCGCGCGCATTTTCCAGGGGCTGGTGCGGCGGGTCCTGTCAGGCGGATGCAGCACTGCTGCCCCCCAATTCATCAGGGCGTTAACTCAAAACTGACATCATCCAGATAAAAGCGACTGTTTGGATTGCCATTGGCTTCAACCTCAAAGCGGATGGTGCGGATTGGCGCGCCCGTAAAGGGGGTCAGGTCAATCACCCTTTCGATATACGGGGTGTTCCCAGGGGAGCAAACATTGATGGTGTCCAAAGGCATACTGTCCAGGAAGATATGCACCCGGGTGCCGCCCAGACCGCAGAGCGGGTCTGTGCTGTTGACACTGTACCAGAAATGCAGGAAGGGGCGATCCCATGGGATGGTGAGGGGCTGGCTGACAAAACTGTGCGCGGTGAGGGCGCCGGTGAAAAGAACCGCTTTCGACCCGCTGTGGGTGGGAACTGTGGCGCTGATCAGGGCGGTGTATTGTTTTTCATGCTGCCACCAGGGGGATATCCCGGCTTCAAAGCCCCCATCCTGGATGGGATCGGGTGATGGCGATGGCGTTCCGCTGTTAATGATTGCCGGAATATAGATGTGTCGGGTGGGCTGTAGGAACTCCCCTTCGATGACCAGGGCAAAATTTTGGCTTCCGAGGGGGATATTGGCGCCGCTGACGGTGATGCTGTACGGGCCAGGGGCCGGTGCGAAGAGGAATACATTTTCAACCGTGTTGACCGCATCAGCGCTGCCGCCGGTCTGAGACCAGCCCCCGCTGAACACGTTGCCCTGATATGTGATGCCGCCGGGGCCCGTCACGGTCAGATCCAGGTTGTTGACCAGGGTGGTGACAGCCAGGGGGGCCGCAGGTTCATCGTACCAGACAAGGGTGACTTTTAATGGAATGCTCGGGCCAATATCGAGGATCCAGGTGAAGGTTTCGCCGGTGTTGAGGGCCGCGGGCTGGTCAAAAAAGATCCGCTGGCCGCCAAATGTGGCCGCGCCCACGTCAATTCTTCCCCAGCCTTCATGCATGTTGGGGATGGGCTGCCCGGCTTCAACCGATGGATAGCCATATCCGCTGATATCCACGGCTGTGTTGATCAGGGTGGCTTTGATCAGGGCCCCGCTGGGGTCGGTCAGGTTTTCTGTTTGGATATAATACTGCCGCACGAGGGCCGCGGCGCCAGCAGCCAGGGCGCTGGACATGGACGAGCCGCCATTGTACATATAGCTGCTGTTGGTTGGATGCGTTCCCCAGCCTGTGCCGGAAGCCAGTGTGGCTTTGGCTGAGATGATGTTGGATCCCGGGGCGACCAGGTCGGGCTTGATCCGCCCGTCGTCGGTGGGCCCGACGCTGCTGATGGCGGCCATTTCCATGGGGCTGGAAGAGGTGAGATCTGTAAAGATCGGATTGGCCGGGAAGATCCCCCAGGACCCCCATGTAAAGGCTGTCCAACCAGCCAAGGGATTGGGGACGCTTTCCGACGCTCCCAGGGTGAGCACATTCTTGGCCGTTCCGGGTGAGAGGAGGGAATCGGGATCCACGCGCCCATCGGCATTGAGGTCAATGCCCTCATTTCCCGCGGCGACGGTGATGAGGAAATTGGGGTTGTCATGGGCAAAGGAGTCATAGTCCACTGCGTCGCTGTCATAGATGCCGTACCCTGCGCCGCCCCAGCTATTGTTGTGGATGCGCACCCCCCAGGAGTAAGCTTCTTCGAGGGGCATATTGAGAAAAGCCGGGAACATGGGATAATATCCGCTGGCCGGGGTGCAGCCGGAGCGCCATTGGACAAATTGTTCCATGGCCTGGAAGTGGATGATCGCCTGAGGTGCCAGTCCCTGGTAGGCGCCGCTGCTGGCAGCCCCGCTTCCTGCCATGGAGCCCATCACATGGGTGCCGTGGCCAGTGTCCAGATCCGCAGGGCCATCGTTGGTATCCAGGTTCACCGGAGAGCCGCAGCCTTCAAAATCATAGTTGTAGACCGGGTAGCTGCTGATATTGAGTATTCTCCCCCCGCCGAAATCCGGGTGGGTAGGGCTGGCGCCGCCGGTATCCAGGCCGCTGTCCACAGCGCCCACGAAAATGCCTGCGCCGGTAAACCCAGCCGACCAGGCGGCGGCCCCATTCATGATGACGCCGCCTGCCTGATCGTTCAGAAACTGTTTGCGTGAGAGGGGTTCGATCCAGAGCACCCCCTCAAGATGTGCCGCGGTGATCACTTGGTCAGATGTCAACCTTGCCAGAACAGCGTTGTTGCTGACGGCTGCATCCGGGGCAAGGTGCTGCAGCGCCGCCAGGCTGCCGAGAGCTTCATGCCAGGGCAGGAGACTGATTCGGTAGGGGATGTCGCTACCTGAGGGAGAGTCCAGGTCAATGTCCGGCGATAGTTTCAAAGCTGGTTCCAACCCCCCGCACCAGCGCACAAAAGGCAGGGCTTCCATGGCGGCTCGTTTCGATACTGGAATCTGGATGATGAAGCCGTTTTCCGGGATATAGGGCCCAAATACACCCCCCAGGTTTTCCAGGGCGGTTTTCCATGGGGCTTCCACGGGTCCGGTGAACTGCACCACGCGGGTTGTCATACCGGCTTGCTGGACAGCACTGAGGGTTAATTGTGGGGGATAGTTTGGTATGCCCTTCAGGGGATCGAACACCGCGTTCCTGAATTGCAGGGATGCCCCCGACCCTTCAGCATGGGTGGGCGCGATAGAGAAGCAAAAAAACAGGATCAATCCAATAGGAATCACGAGCCAGAGCTTGCTTTGTTTCATTTGCCCTCCATTTGATTTGTTAGCGATTGGGTTGAATCACCAGATAAGTGAAAACGAATAGGAGGGGCACAAATAATTTGCAGGGGTAATTAACATGAATTATATCATGAAAAATGAGAAGATGATTAATCATGACAATCATTGGGGCAGGGCAATCGCATGTGGCAGTAAATCAGAGCAAGAATGGGATCATGCTGGGGAAGATCATACCGGTGCGGGTTTGTCCCGGTTATCGCGCACTGGCCTCATTTGCCAGCGCCCGATCTCATGCTGAGCCTTGCTGATGAAGATCTGGGTTTGTGGATATCTTTGTCAGAATGCCCCGGTATTATCCGCTGGAAAGCTGTTTTATGGCGTTTCCCCCAACCCGAATTGGCTCCTTTTGCGTGCAACTCCCCAACAACATTTTCGTTGACCTTGCGCGGCCCTACTCTTCGGTAAAATAGGGCCTGGTCAGGGTCTCGATGGCCCAAAGGATTTCCGGAATGTCCGCGTGACCGTAAAAGGCGCGTGCAATCTCCCGGGCGGTTCTTTCTTCCACCGGGACCCAGCCGGGGAGGACAGGCACCATTCCCAGGGTGGGGATGACATCCAGGAAAACCTGGCTGCTGGCCGGCGCTTTGCCCGGATCAAGAAAGTGGGGTGAATTTGCCACGCTGACCAAAGACGGCACCGTCCGGCCGGTGCTGGTGATGATCTCCTGGCCGGCGGCGCTGTTGGCGAATTCGATAAAGACCCAAGCGGATGCCGGATCGGCCGCCCCGGCTGCCATGCAATAGCCATCGGCATGGAGGATGCTGGCGGGTTGTACGCTGTGGGGCAGGGGGGCCACATCCCAGGAGAACGCGGTGATGGTGCGATAGGTGGGGACCCCCCGCCGGCTGTTAAAGAACATCGCCAGGGTGCCGTTCAGGAAGCGGCTTTCGGAATCCTGGGCTGTCTCGGCGGCGGCATCCGGCACGACGCCCTCCTGCACCTGCAGACCCACAAACCAGGTCAGGGCGGCCAGGGATTGAGGGGCGTCCAGGGTCAGGCGGGTGGGGTTGACCGGATCGTCCACCAGGGTTCCGCCGTTCTGCCAGATAAATGGCGCCAGACGGAACAGGCTGGGTGCGATTCCTGCCCCATACTGGTCGGTTTGTCCATCCCCGTCCAGGTCCTGGGTGAGGATCCTGGCGGCGGAGAGAAAATCATCCCAGCGCCAGTCTCCGGTGGGGTAGGCCAACCCGGCCTGATCAAAAAGGTCTTTGTTGTAATACAGGATCAGGCTGGAGATGTTTTGGGCAATGCACCAGAGCTGCCCTTCGTACATGAATGCGTTGAAGGCCTGGGGATAAAAATCCTCAGGACGGATCAAATCCGATTCCGCCACATAGGCATCCAGGGGCATCAGACCGCCGCCTTCGGCGACTTGGGCAAAGCGGCGATAATTGAGGAGCATCACATCCGGGGGCGCGCCGGCAGAGAAATCCACCGCCAGTTTGCGGCGGTAGTCGCCCTGGTCTGGGACATGGCGCAGGGCAATCTGGATTTCAGGGTGGGCTGTGTGAAACGCGGCAACCAGGCTCTGATAGGCCGCCAGTTCTGCCGGTTCGCCAAAGACCATGAAGGACACGCGGCCCTCCTTCGGCGCGGGCGCACAGCCTTGCAGGAGGAGCAGTCCGGCCAGGATCAGCCAGAGGATGGATCGCCAGGGGTGTTTTCGCATGGCCCGGGGCTATTTGAAGTTGAGGGGCAGGAAAATTTTCTGCAATTCCATTGCATCACAGTTTGGCAGGGAGAAGGCGCCGATCACCGTCTGCCAATCCTGGTTGTCCCCATCGAGGTAAAACTGGCCCGTGTACCAAAAGGTGCAGCCGTCCGGGTCCAGGGACATGGCGGTGTAGTCGCCCCAGCGGTTGACCCGTCCCTGGGTGGTGATGACCTGTTGGTAGCCGGTGCCGTTGAACAGGACGGTCTCGGTTTGCATGGTCCCCAGGGGGTCCCCGGCCTCATGGACGGTGTAGCGGACAGCTGGATACATACTGCTGCTGGAAACAGAGAATCCCAGGGCCAGGTTCTTGGAATCATCCTGGGTGATGCTGCTCATGAAGTAGTGGTCGCTTCCGGGGGCGAAGGTGCCCTCCTGATGTTTGGTCCAGGCGCTACTCGTCCGGCGCAGCTCAAACCAGCGGGTGCCGGCTCGATCCCCGCCCACATCCACCGTGAAACTGCCAACGAGGGTTTCAAAGTCCGCAAAATTGCGGTAGACCAGGCGGGTCATCGGCCACTCGCTGACGGCGTCCAGTTTGTGGGTGGTGCCCTGTTGGGGAATGCAGCTCAGGTTGAAAAAGCCGCAGACGGTATAGGTGTAGCTGCTGAGG
>DAOTUG010000236.1:0-6898 GCA_034437335.1 Anaerolineaceae bacterium | reverse complement strand
GTCTTCCGATGGCCAGCATCTGTATTACATGCATGTGATTGAGGGCGTGGAAGGTTTTGGGGGAACGGATCTCTACCGGATTGAGATTTCCACCGGCGAAGAGGAGATGCTGTTTCCGGATCTGAACTGCCTTTGTTCCACAGCCGTCTCACCCGATGAGACCAAAGCTGTGCGGTTCATGCAGCATGGGACCCCGGTGCTGGTGATCAAGGATTTGCTGACGGGGGAGGAACAGTTTATTTCTTTCCCGGGCCAGTATTTGCAGGCCTGGGATATCCTCTGGGCGCCCGATTCAAGCGCCCTTGCGGTGACCCTTGGGCTGGGAAACTGGGAAGCTGACCGGTACAGCCTGGTTCGGGTAAATCTGGCGGATTTTTCGCAGACCTTCCTGATCACAGAGGATCCCCGTTTGCTGCGGGGCGCGCTCTGGTCGGTGATGGATACTATCTGGCTCAATGACCGCGACGGCAACCTCTGGCGGATGGTTTCTGATGGGTCAGGATTGACCCTGACGGCTTCTGAGGCCTGGATAATCCCTCCCAGTGAGTGATACCAGGCGACGGGAAACCTGTCAAATGTCACCCGGACATAATGTTATAATACGTTTTGCCCGTCGAAAAGAGAAGAAAAGAAGCTATGCTTGAGAAAATAAAAACCCGCACAACAAATGAAATCACTGCCTATCTGGAAACAGAGGGCATTACCGCCCCAGACCTTGATTTGCGCCAGATTCCCTTCAGCGGTGAGTGGGGCTTGGCTGTGCCGCTCTTTCCCGTGGCCGCGGCCGAGGCGCGCTCCGGGAAGCGGGTTCATGTCCCCAAGCGCGCCCAGGCACTGGCAGAAGCCCTGGTGGAGTCTCTGGATGCGGATTCCCTGGGTTTCTCCCGAATGGAGGCTGTGAACGGGTATCTGAACCTGTATTTTTCCACCGCATCCTACGCACGGCAGGTGGTGGATCAGGTCTTGGACGAAGGGGCCCGGTTTGGCCGCCATGACTCCACCGGGGAAACAATCATGGTGGAGTTTTCTCAGCCAAACACCCACAAATCCTTTCATGTTGGCCACCTGCGGAATGTGATTCTGGGCGGCAGTGTTTGCCGGATTTTGGAGGCCGCCGGAGCAAAGGTCATCCGGGCCAATTATCTGGGGGATATTGGCCTGCATGTGGTCAAGTGGATGTGGAATTACCTTAAGAATCACCCTGGCGAGGAACCTGACAGGGATAAAACCCACTGGATGAACGCAATTTATGCTGAGGCGGACCGGCTGTTTCAGGAACCGGAGAATGAGGCCGAGGTGCGGCAATTGTATGCCCGGTGGAACCAGCGGGATCCGGATGTTGTCGCCTTATGGAAGAAGACCCGCGAATGGTCCCTGGAGGGGTTTGAGCAGATCTATGACCGCCTGGGAGAGGATTTTGATCGGATCTATTTTGAGAGTGAGGTGGAGGAACCCGGCGTGGCTCTGGTTGAGGGCATGATCAGAGAGGGCCTGGCCCAGGATGCCCGTCCTGAGGAGCCTGTTATTGTGGATCTGGATGCTCTGGCAGGAACTGAGGACACTTATCGGGTGCTGGTCGTTCTCCGATCGGACGGTTCTTCCCTGTACGCCACCAAGGACCTGCCCCTGGCCATTCAAAAGTTTGAAGAATACGATCTGGATCGCAGCATCTATGTGATTGATGTGCGGCAATCGCTGTATCTGAAGCAGATATTCAAAACCCTCGAATTGCTTGGATATGATTGGGCGGATAAGCTCTACCATCTGCCCTATGAACTGGTCAATCTTCCGGGGAATGTCACCATGTCCTCCCGGGAAGGCACCGTGGTGCTCTTTGATGATCTGGTGCAGGAGGCGACGACCCGGGCGAAGGCCATCGTGGAGCAGAAAAATCCGGAACTGGTCGAAGCAGATAAAGACGCCATTGCTGAAGCGGTGGCCCTGGGTGCGTTGAAATATACGATGCTCTCCCGGGACAATACCAAGGTGGTGACCTTCGACTGGGAAACCGCTCTGGATTTCAATGGACAGGCCGCTCCCTACATCCAGTATGCCCATGTCCGGGCGGGCAGCATTCTCCGCAAAGCGGGGAAAAAACTCCCTGAGGATGTGGAATTTCCTGAGGCATTGGAAAAGGCCGAAGCGGACCTGATTGAATTGATCACGCGATTGCCCGGGGATATCTCCCGGGCTGCGGAAGAGCTGCGCCCCTTGGTGATTGCCAACCTGGCCTTTGATCTGGCCAGGACGTTCAATGATTTCTATAATACCTGCCAGGTACTCAACGCCGAGTCAGCGGTGCGCGCTTACCGTCTCCGTTTGGTTGCAGCAGCCCGGCAGGCCATTGCAACCAGTCTGTCATTACTGGGCATCGAAGCACCGGATGTGATGTGATGCCCGTTTCAAATTGAATCACATTTTGTTTTCGATTAAGGAGCAAACACACCGATGAAAAAAATTAGGACCATAATTATGGGCGCCGCAGGGCGTGACTTTCACAATTTCAACACCTTTTACCGGGATAATCCGGATTATGACGTGGTGGCCTTTACCGCCACGCAGATCCCGAATATTGAAGGTCGCAAGTATCCGGCTGCTCTTTCAGGAGAGCTTTATCAGGAAGGGATTCCGATTTATCCGGAGAGTCAACTATCCGAACTGATTCGGGAAAAAGAAATTGATCAGGTTGTTTTTGCCTACAGCGATGTTCCCCATGAATATGTGATGCACAAGGCCTCCCTGGTCAATGCGGCAGGGGCTGATTTTCGTCTTTTAGGGATCGGAAAGACCCAGATCAAGTCCAGCAAACCCGTGGTGGCTGTGTGCGCCGTGCGCACCGGATCTGGCAAGAGTCAGACCACCCGCCGGGTTTCCCTGATTTTGCGCGATATGGGCTATCAGGTGGCGGCAATCCGGCATCCTATGCCCTATGGCGATCTGGTCAAGCAGCGGGTCCAACGCTTTGCGGATTACAGTGACCTTGACAAACACGAGTGCACCATCGAAGAACGGGAAGAATATGAGCCTCACCTGGACAATGGGGTGATCGTCTATGCCGGCGTGGATTATGAGGCGATCTTACGAGAAGCTGAGAAGGAAGTGGATATTGTTCTGTGGGATGGCGGCAATAATGATTTCCCCTTCTATGTCTCCGATTTGATGATTGTGGTTGCAGACCCCCACCGGCCGGGACATGAGCTCAGTTATTATCCCGGCGAGACGAACGTTCGCCTGGCGGATGTCTTTGTGATCAACAAGGTGGACACGGCCAATCCTGAAGATGTCATCACGGTGCGCAACAACCTGCATGCCCTGAACCCGAATGCCACCGTGATTGAAGGCGCTTCCCCCTTATTTGTGGACGATCCGGAAGCGATCCGAGGCAAACGGGTGTTGGTGGTGGAAGATGGACCGACCCTGACCCATGGCGAGATGGCCTACGGCGCCGGTTTCGTGGCCGCACGCCGCTTTGGGGCGGCTGAAATTGTTGATCCCCGGCCCTTCGCAGTGGACTCCATCCAGGCGACCTATGAGAAATATCCCGATACCGGCACAATCCTGCCAGCTATGGGATATGGTGATGCTATGATGCGGGACCTGGAAGCGACCATTAACCAGGCGGATGTGGATCTGGTGGTCAGTGGGACGCCCATTGACTTGACACGAATCATTAAGATTAATAAGCCCATCCAGCGGGTGCGGTATGAACTGCAGGAGATTGGCGAACCCACCTTGCAGAGCATTCTGAAGGAAAAATTTGGTCAATAGAACCGCGCCAAAACAAGATGAATGGAGACGCCCGATACCGGGCGTCTCTTCTTCCTTAATGCTGTTTGCAGTTAGCTTGGTCCGCTCTTGGGATGGAAATCTGCGAGCTGGCGCTGGGATGCGAAGAGCATTTGCCGGCATGCGGTATGATTAATGATTGGTACGATATTGCGGATTGAAATTGAAAAGAAGATTATCCTATGTTTTTAGATGAAGCTGAAATATTTGTAGAATCCGGCCGGGGTGGAAATGGCATGGTCCATTTCCACCGGGAAAAATATAAGCCGCGGGGCGGTCCTGATGGAGGTGACGGCGGGCGGGGGGGCAATGTGATCCTGGAAGTCAATCCGAAATTGACGACCCTGTTTGACTTTCGTCACAGGACCCGGTTTGTGGCGGAGGACGGCAGGCCGGGCGGCCCGAATAATATGACCGGGAAATCCGCAAAGGATTTGGTGGTGGAAGTGCCCCCGGGTACCCTGGTCTACAACGCAAAGAATAACACCCTGATGGGAGACCTTGTGGAAGATGGGCAGCGGCTCGTCGTGGCAAAGGGTGGGCGCGGCGGACGGGGAAACCAGCGTTTTGCTACCAGCCGCAACCAGGCCCCTCGCATGGCGGAACGGGGAGAACCCGGGGAATCGCGCACATTGCGCTTGGAATTGAAGATGATTGCTGATGTGGGGATTGTGGGGGTTCCCAACGCGGGAAAATCCAGCCTCTTAGCTTCAGTCTCCAACGCAAAACCAAAGATTGCCAATTATCCTTTCACAACCCTTTCTCCCAACCTGGGTGTGGTCAAGCTGGATGTGGATACGATTCTGGTGTTGGCTGATATTCCGGGGTTGATCGAAGGCGCGCATGAGGGTGTGGGTTTGGGATTTTCTTTCCTGCGACATATCCAGCGAACCCGGGTGTTGATCCATGTTCTGGACGGATTGGCGGAGGACCCTATCTCGGATTTTTCCCAAACCAACAGCGAGATGGCTTTGTTTGATGAGAGGATTGCTCAGAAACCCCAGATTGTGGCCTTTAACAAAATGGACCTGCCCATGGTGCAGGATCGTTGGCCAGAAGTCAGGAAAGAATTGGAACGGCTGGGGTATGCCGCCCTGCCGATTTCAACCGTCACTGGCGAGAATGTGCGGGATCTTATGTGGCAGGCTGTGCACCTTCTGGAAACTGCCCCGGAACCGGAACCTGTGGAGACCATGCCCGTGTATCGCGCCTCGGAAGACCCCAAGGCATTCAGCATTGCGCAGCAGGACGGCGATTGGATTGTTAAAGGTCAGGCCATCGAACGGGCTGCTGAGATGACCTACTGGGATAACCGGGAATCTGTACGGCGCTTCCAGCGGTTGATGGAAACCATTGGCGTGGAAGAAGCCCTGCGGGAAGCTGGGATTTCGGTGGGAGACACCGTCATCATTGGTGATTTTGCTCTGGAATGGCAGGATTAGAGGCGGATGACAAAGAAACGAATGGGAATTTTTGGCGGAACATTTGATCCTCCCCATGTGGGGCACCTGATTTTGGCGGCAGAAGCCCGGGACCAATTGGATCTCGATTGCACGTTGTGGGTGCTGACGCCGGATCCGCCCCATAAACGAGGAAAAAAGGTCACTTCCCTGGCGCATCGGTTGGCGATGGTGAACCTCGCTGTTGAGGAGGACTCAGCCTTTTCCCTTTCACGGGTGGATATTGACCGACCCGGGCCGCATTATGCTGTGGATACGGTGGAAATTTTCCGGGAGCAATATCCTGATTGCAATTTGATTTATCTGATGGGTGGAGATTCGCTGCAAAGCCTTCCCGAGTGGGAAACGCCGGCTGTGTTTCTGGACCTTCTTGATGGAATCGGCGTGATGCGCAGACCCGGAGATGAAGTTCATTTGCAAGAGCTCGTGGACGCGCTGCCATCTCTACCGGAAAAGCTCAATTTTGTGACCGCACCGCTTTTGGAGATCTCTGCGGGTCAGATCCGACGACGGGCCCGTGAGGCCAGGGCCTTCCGATATTACCTGCTGCCCAAGGTTTTTCAGTATATTCAGGAACATCAGTTGTATGGAGGGTGAGAAGGCCCTGGGGGGTTGGAGATCAGACTAAACTATTTCCTGTTTTAGGAAGCTCTTCAATCCCAGGAAGCAGACCGATCTGGCGCGCTTTGAGGATCGCCGCTGTCCGGCCGTGGACCTGTAATTTGATGTAGATCTTGTGAAGGAAGTTCCGTACCGTGGAATTGGCAATGCCCATTTTGGTGGCAATTTCGCCGGTGTTATCATCGGGGTATGCGGAACACATGGAGAGAACTTCCAGCTCGCGCTGCGTCAGGTTTGTATCTGTGTCATTGCCGTTGATGAATTTGTCCCGGACGCGTTCGCTCATATAAATTCCCCCGTTGGCGACAATTTCAACAATGTGGCCTAATTTCCGAATGCTGTCAAAGTCATCTTTGAGAATATACCCGCTGGTTCCGATCCCCATGATTGTCTTGATCATGGCCCGTTGATTGTACATGGTGATCACGAGGATTTTTAGGTCTGCAAAACGATTACTGATCTCTCCAATCAATTTGTGAATTGGTTGGATGTTGCGGTTTTCCTGGCTGATGGGGACATTGATATCCAGAATGAGGACATCCACAGGATCGGTTTCGAGCATCTTGATCAGATCCTGGCTGAAAAGTCGGCTGGCGACCACCTTGATTTTTGAGTTTTCTGACAAACGGAATTGGTATCCATCAATGGTTGATTGATGATCTTCAAGGATGGCGACAGTGATTGTTTCCGGCATTTATTTTCCCCTTTCAGGTGACACAGTACCGCGGGTTATTGATATGATTTTATCAGGTATTTGAAATTTATCAATGGTAATTTTGAAAGGGGTCTTGTCAGATGGACTCGTCTGACACAATTGGCCAACCGAGAGAATCTGATTTGGTTTTTTTATCGGTAATCTCTTGGAAAAACACGGAATAAAAAAACTCACTGACCGGGTGAGGGGGGCACCCGGCCAGCGAGTGATTGTATTTAACCATAATCCAGGGGTTTTGTCAAGGTTTTATTGAGAATGTCAGGGCAAAGTAGTAATGTCCTATTTGAGCAAAGTTAAAATGTCCTATTGGAGGTAG
>DAOTUG010000235.1:0-10497 GCA_034437335.1 Anaerolineaceae bacterium | reverse complement strand
GGACACCTTCGAACCGCGCCGCCTGGACACCCCCCTGGATGATATGATGCGCAAGCAAGGGGGACGCCGATCCCAGACCCAAACCGACCGCAAACGCGGCCGCTATGTTCAATCCCGCCCTGCCAACGGAAAAACTAACGACCTGGCCTTTGACGCCACCCTGCGGGCTGCTGCGCCCTTCCAGAAAGCCCGGGATGATCTCCGCGAAGAGCAGAATGTGGCCTTCGCTGTCCGCCGGTCCGACTACCAGCGCAAGGTGCGCGTCCGGAGAGCATCCAATCTGATCCTCTTTGTGGTGGATGCCTCCTGGTCCATGGCGGTGGCGGAACGGATGGCCGCCACCAAGGGCGCCATCCTCTCCCTGCTGACAGACGCCTACCAGCGGCGGGACAGAGTCGGCCTGATCGTCTTTCAAAAAGACCGGGCAACCCTCGTGCTGCCGCCCACCAACTCCGTCCTTCTGGCCCAACGGGCCCTGGCGGATATCCCAGTGGGAGGGAAGACCCCCCTCAGCGCCGGATTGACCATGGCCTATCAAGTCCTCAAACGCGAGAAAACCCTCCATCCGGATGTCCTGCCCCTGATGATCCTCCTCACCGATGGGGCCGGAAATGTGGCCATGGGAAGCGGATCCCCCCAAAAAGAAGCCCACCGCATTGCCGACCAGATCGCATCCGAGGATGTCCGCTCCGTGGTAATCAATATGGAACACCACGCCTTTGACCAGGGACTGGCCCAGGCCCTAGCCGAGCATCTCGACTCCCCCTGCTACACCCTTGAAGATCTGCGCAGCGAAACCCTTTATCGGGCTGTTCAAAGCGAAATTCAGTTCGGGCCCGGCAGCGGGGCCCGGGGCGGGGGTACAATAGAAGCAGGATGACAAACCCGCACTGGCAAGCAAAGGATTGAATAATGAGCTCCTCTGACGCGCGGATGCGCATTTTGAATAAGATCGCCGAGGGACATCTCTCCGCGGAAAAAGGCGCGCGCCTGCTGGAAAATTTGGCCGGGACGCCCGCGTCAACCGCCCCACCGAGAACGCCACCCCCGGCTCGGGAGATGGTGGTCTTCCGGATTATCAACCAGCAAACGGGGGAAACCCTGGTGAATCTTCGCCTGCCCATCAGCCTGGTATCCACGGCACAAAAATTGGGGGCGAAAATCGCCAGCAATATCGAGGGGTTCAACCTGCAGGAAATCCTCGATGACCTGCGTTCCGGTGAAGCTGGTCAGGTCTTCCGAATCGAAAAAAACCACGAGATCATTGAGATCATCGTGGAATGATCGGGGATTCACAGGTAAACAAAATCCGCGCTGGGCGCGGGTTTTGATTTAAGACGAGAGAGAAAACAGACTTCACCCCAGAGTAAACTATACCGCTTCTTCCACACAAATGTTGGGAAAGAACTGGCGCAGCGTCCCGGCGACCCAACCCTGCAGGGTGGCTGGCGAGAGGGGACAATCCTCACAGGCGCCCCCCAGACGGACATAGACGGTGTCCGCTTCAATGCGATCCAATTCCACAGACCCGCCATGATATTGTTCGATATAGGCGCTCAACTGCTCAATCAGCGCGAGGATCTTTTCTTCCTTCGAATAATCCGTAACTTCCTGATCTGTCATACCAATAGCTCCTGGTTGCTGAGACCTTTCCCGAATCATAACACAAAGGACGCCAAAGGTACAACGCTCAAAAGCAATAATCGGGCCCGTCTGGCAGCAGCCTCATCCTCATTTAACCCCTTCGTGGGGTAACCGTGCGGTGATTGTAGGGTTCCCGTCAAGCGCCCTGCCCCAGGATAGACTATACTCATCCCTGTAACAGTTAGTAAGAAACATTTTCTCTCCTCCGTAAGCGGGCCAGGCACGGCGTACCTGGCCCGCTTCGTTTAATCTCTCCCCAGGTTATCCAGCCGGTTATCCACATCCCAACCCCACTTATCCACAGATTTCAGGGGGGTTATCCACAGTTTTTACCCGTCTATCAGGGCATGGACCAGCGCATCACTCAAAATTTCCTGCAGACCATCCTCTGAGAACTGCCACACAACCTGAGCAAAATGGTCAATGAAAAACTGGTCATGGGCTATCGCCAGGATCGTCCCCTCAAATTGCGTCAGAGCCGCTTCAAAGGCCTCCCGGGAGGTCAGATCAAGGTGATTGAGGGGTTCATCCAGGAGAAGGAAATTGCAGTGCTGCGCCACCAGCATTGCCAGCATCAACCGGGCATGCTGTCCGTAGGAGAGGGTGCCCACCGGCTGAAATACAGCATCCCCCGCAAAAAGGAAGCGGTGCAGGAAGGTGCGCGCCTCCGTGTGGTTCGTCATGCCCGGAAGGGACTGGAGGGTCTCCAGAACAGTTCGCTCGGGATCGAGGATCTCCTGTTCCTGGGAAAGATAGCCCGGCTGCACCCCACTGCCAAAATAAAAGGCCCCGTCAACCGGCGGAATTTCGCCCAGCAGCGTCCTGAACAGGGTGGTCTTTCCAACCCCATTGGGCCCGGCCAATGCCACGCGCTGGCCCTGGGTGACAGTTCGGTTGATGGGGGGCAGCAGCGCCCGGCCCTCATACCCGATTTCCAGATGGTCCATTTGGAGAGCAATCTGACCGCTTTCCGGCGTTTCCGAGAAATGCATCCGCATCTCCCAGGCATGAATCGGTTTTTCCAGAGCGCCTTCCCCTTCCAAAAAGGCCACCCGCTTTTCCAATCCCTTGGCGCGGCGCATGGTTTCCAGGGCGCGGTTCTGGAAGTGACCCACAGAAAACCCATCCGTGTTTTTAGGATCCGCCTTGCCGCCCTTGTGCGCCGTGGCCTGGCTGCGCACAGCCCTGGCTGCCGCCTTCAATCGTTTGATCTCATCCTGCTGATCCTGCCAGGACTGCATCGCCGCCTCAAACTCCGCTTCACGGATATCCAGGTAGGCGCTGTAATTTCCTGCATATTCCCGGACCCCCTCCCCAGAGGGCGGAAAGGCAATCACCTTGTCAATCACAGCATCCAAAAAAGCGCGATCATGAGAGACCAGAAGAATTCCTCCGGAATATCCCAGGACCCAATCCCGCAGCCAGGCCCGCATCGCAAGGTCCAGATGGTTGGTGGGCTCATCCAACAAAAGCACCTGGGGCGCTTCCAACAAGACCCCCGCCAGGGCCAGGCGCACTTTCTGACCCCCGCTGAGAGTCGCCACCGGGGTATCCTGGGGCACCGTCTCCAGTTGAAAACCGGTCAGGATTTCCTTCCGGGTTCCTTCCATTTCCTGGGCCCGGTCCAGGGCCTCCAGGATGGACTGATACCGCGCCAGGAGCGCGGGATCCTCCGGCTGTTGGGTCAGCCCTTCGCACACGGTTTCCAGGGATTGCAGGGTTTCTTCCAGGTTGGAAGCATAACGGTTCAAATAGGCCCCCACCGTCTCCCCTTCCGCAAAGGCGATGCCCTGCTGCAAATATCCGACCCGTAGATCCCCCGGATGGGTGATCACCTGTCCAGTATCCGGTTTTTCCAAACCGGCGATGATGTCCAGTAGTGTGGATTTTCCGCAGCCATTCGGGCCGACCAGAGCAGCGCGTTCCCCTGCATTCAGGCTGAAGGAGATTTTCTTGAGAACGGTCGTGAGACCGTAGGATTTCGATACATTCTGCACAGTAAACATACCAACCTGCTTTCTTAAAACAAAAAACCAAGGGAAAGCCTTGGTTAAACACAGCACAAGCGGATCAGGCTTTCCGGGAAATTAAGAATGTTACAGATTGGTGCGAATCATGCACAGCTCCTACTAGTGACCACTGCGCTTATTATACTGCATTTTCCCCCTGGGATACTGCGCAAAGGGATAAGACACAACTGCCAGGATGACCAGGATATCCAGCGAAGAGACTGAACTTCACGGACGTTTGCGTCTAAGGCGGCAGACCAAAGCAGCCCATGGACATTGACGTCGGCAACACATTGTGGTGAAGAATTTTCTCCAACAACTATATTTCTTATGTCAAAAGCCCTCAAAATATTCGGCCTCCTTCTAATATTCAGCACCGCAGCAGCCTACGTCGCCAATACAGGGGGAAGCAAATTGGCTGGCTCCCATTTTCTGAGCTTTCTTTTCGGCGCTTATCTCTTCCTGACACCCAAACAAAAACTGCGCCCCTTCTCTCTGCCGTCCTTAAAATCCCTTTTGAAATGCCTCGCGACGGTCCTTTTTCTTGCTCTGGTCCTGTTTGTCTCTCAGTTCTGGCGATTTCGGGAATTTGGTCTCTATGAAAGGGATTTCTCTACCCTGGTCCCGGCATTTGACTGGAACGGGAACGCTCTGATCGCCCACATGGAACATCTCTTGTTCTTCCATTTTTCACCCGATTCTGCTGGGGAGCTGGTGATGGCGGCGATTGGTTTCTTCGGATATCCCGGCATGGGACTTCCCGGGATCTATCTCCTCTCCATGAGCATCCCCCTCGCCAACAGCATTCTTTTTTTTCTTATCATCAGAAAAATAACCCGCCAGGACCTGGCGGCCTATTTCGGCGCCCTGCTCTTCATTTTCTTTCCCCCCTTCAGAACCCCACAATTCCTGTTCCTGACCTTCTCAACACAAGTGGGACTGATGCTGATGCTGTGCAGTTTTCACGCCTTCCTCAAGGACAGACGCCTGCTGTTTGAGATCTGCATGTTCGGATCGGTCCTTTTCGCCAAGGAATTTGCGCCGCTTTTCCTTTTCTTTCCGCTTTTTCAGCTCCGCACGTTCAACAAGGATTTTTGGCGCCGCTGGCTGAAGCATCTCGCCTTCACCGGCGTTTCTTTGCTCCTGATCATCGTGCTGACATCCATGCACCTGAGCAGGGCTGCCCTGCTGGATTCAGCCGCTGCCTTTCTGCTGACCCCATTTCGATTCTTTCTGGCCTTCACCACAGGCGGCCTGGCCGGCGGTTTTTTCAATTTCACCCTCAGCCCACTCACCTTGTTGGGACATTTCTCGACCGAATTGCTCCTCATCTTCATCCTGGGCCTGATCCTCTTCACCTGCCTCTTCCTCATGACAAAACCCTCCAAGCAGGTGGAAAAACGGTCCTTTTCGGTTGACAATGCCCTCGTTTCCCTCGATATCACCCTCTCATCGGACCCGCACCTGTTTGAACCCCTCAGGATAGGAGCAATCAGCTTCGTCATGCTGGTATTTTCCTTTACCGGTTTCAACTCCGGTACACCCATCAATGTGACCAATGCTTCGGGATCCTTCACCTACCTCGTCAGCGCCCTGCCCATGATCTTGCTTTTCACCTGCGCCTTTCTCTTCATCCTCCTGATTCCGAAACCCACCTACCAAAACCTGCTCCTCATCCTGCTGACGGCCGGTTTCCTGTCCACCCTGGGGGTGGACCGGTTTCACCTTCAGGAGCGGATGATCCAGGCCTGGCGCACCACGCAGTGGCTCTGGTCCAATATCCTCTCAGAAACACAACCCCTTTCCGAAGAGACCTTCCTCATCATTGATTACAACCTGAAAGCAGACGAGACTGAAATGGCGCTGAATGATCTCCACGTCGGCTTCGATCAAAATCTTCTCAACGCCTTGATCCGCCCACCCGCAGCGTGGGACAATTTCCCCCGGGTGGAAATGACCCGAACCCAGCTCAACCTTTCAGAGGCGGAAAATCTGCCAGAGGGCCAAAGGGTCATCCGCATGATAATCCTGAATGGCGTTATACAAAGCGAAGAAATCCATCTAGCGGAATCCAAACCCGCTTCGGATCAACTCCACCTTGCCGATCTGGAAAAAAAGCCGCTGTATGATCTGCTGATTACCGAGCAATACATTAACCAGCCCTTGGACGCCATTCTCGAAAAGGAACCCTAGAATGCCGGATCAATCCAGCCAAAACCCGCGTCAACGATTCCGGCTGTGGCGCTTCACGCCCTATGTGATTTTAGCAATTCTGATGTATCCCCTGGCCTACGGGTGGTTTTACCAACCCGACCTGCTGGATTGGGAAGGGCCTATCACCTTGGACACCCTCTGGGAGTGATCACCCCACTGCTTCCGGCAGCCACACCCGCATCTCCCCCGGATGGCGGTTATCCCAGGCATAGTAGGGAACGGCCCTGATGTGCACAGGGCGCGTTTCCGGCGGCGCCGACCGGTAAAGGGCCTGACCCCACGCCCCACGATCCACCGTCTGGGCCCATCCGGTGATGGTCATGACGCCCCCCAGGGTCTCCGGCGCATAGCGGCAGGAAAAGGACATTTCCCGCGGCAGCCGGACAGCGTGCACAGGAACGGGCTGGTCCACCCCTTCCAGGCAATACACCAGCGGCCCCCGCTCCAGAGCTGTTCGGCCCGCATCCGCCAGGACATCCGGATGAGCATAGGTCCGGCGAACCGGCATCATCCACTGCAAACGGAGCACATCCCCCCCTGTCCACGTCCTTTCCAGGTGAAGATATCCCTTGCTAAGCCTCCCCGCAAGAGAGAGGGGCGCTCCGTTCAGGTAAATCCGGCCTTCCGTGCACCAACCGGGCCAACGCAATTTCAGCGTGAAGGCCAGGGGCGCGTCCAGCTCAAAGCGCAGGCACACCACGCCATCCCAGGGATAATTCGTTTCCTGAACCAGCCGGATGGCGTTCCCGGACAGGTTCAGCGAAGCGGTACTCCCCACGTACAGATGCAGAGCCACTGTGTCCTCGCTAACCCCATACACATATTCCCCCAGGGCCGGCAAAAAGCGATTGACATTGGTGGGACAGCAGGAGCAGGCATAAAAGGGTTGGCGGTGATGCGCGCCCTGACTGGCCAGGGGGTTGACATAGAAAAACCGTGTGCCATCCAGGGAAACGCCGCTCAGCAGGCCATTGTACAACGCCCGCTCCATCACATCTCCATAACGGCCGTCCAGGTCCAGAGTCAGCATACGCCGCGCCCAAAAGACCAGTCCGATGGCGGCACAGGTTTCGGCATAGGCATCGCGATTGGGTAAATCATAGGCCCGGGTGAAGCCTTCATTGGCGCTGGAAGGCCCAATGCCGCCGGTGAGATACAGTTTGTGCTGCATCAAATCCGCCCAAAGGGCTTCCAATGCGCGCATCAGGCCCTGATCTCCTGTCTCGCCAACCAGATCGGCCATGGCGGAATACAGGTACATCCCCCGGACGGCATGTCCCACCACCTCCCGTTGTTCCCGCACTGGTTTATGAGACTGGGTGTACGCATGGGTTTTGGCCCAATAATCCCCCGGAGACTCCCCGCGCCGACGGGCCTCTTCATCAAAATAATGGGGTTTCCGTCCCCGCGCGTCAATGAAGGTTCGAGCCAGATCCAGAAAAGACTCCTCCCGGGTCGCCCGATAGAGTTTGAAAAGGGCCAATTCAATTTCCTCATGACCGGGATATCCCCCCATCTGTTCTGGCCCGGGGCCAAAGACCCGGGCGATCAGATCCACAAAGCGTCGGATGCCTCGCAGAAAGCGCGCCTCCCCTGTGGCGCGATGGTGAGCCAGAGCCGCCTCAATCAGATGGCCGGCGCAATACAGCTCGTGTTGATCGCGCAGGTTCGTCCAACGCTTGTCAGGCTCCACCACGGTGAAGTGGGGGTTCAGATAACCATCCTCGCCCTGAGCGGAGAGGATCAAATCCACCACCCGGTCCACCCGTCTTCTCAGAGTCGGGTCTGGGTGGGTCAGCAAGCTGTAACAGGCCCCTTCCAGCCATTTGGCCACGTCCGAATCCCAGAAAACATGGGGCTCCGGCTGACCTCCGCCCGGCTGCCAATCCAGTTGATACGCGGCCAGGCGTCCGGTGCGCTCCAGTTGTTCATACACAGCCGCCAGTCCGCGCTCCCTGTTGGCGCGGATGCGCGGTTCCCAAAACCGGTCAGTGATCTTTATCTGCTCCAGGGGAAGGGGACGTCGGTTTGCTCTGATATCCATAGGGGGTCCTTATCCATGCGCCCAAAGGCCTTTACAGCCTTATTGTATCAAGAAAGCCCGCCATCCTGACGGACAAATGACCAACCGAACCAAGAACCTGTCATTTTCGGTTAAAATACACCTATGACTTGGAACATCCATGGACACGATTGGGCTGTCAATCTTCTTCATACCCACGCAGCCGGGGAAAAACTGCGTCATGCCTACCTGCTGACGGGACCGGAGGGCGTCGGACGCCGCACCCTGGCCCTGCGCTTCGCCCAGGCCCTGATCTGTACGGACCCGCCCAAGCCTGGAGCGTATTGCGATCAATGCCGGGCCTGTCGGCAGATCCGGGCACAAACCTATCCAGACCTGAGCCTGCTGGAACCGGAGGAGGGACATCAGGACATCCGCATTGACCAGATCCGATCGCTGCAGCACACCCTGGCCCTGAGTCCCTATGCCGGAAAGTACCGCATCGCCATCCTGCCCGACTTCCAGCGGACCACCATCGAGGCTGCCAACGCTCTTCTGAAAACCCTGGAAGAACCGCCGGAGAGGGTGATCCTGCTCCTCACCGCCGACACCCTGGAAAGCCTCCTGCCGACGATTGTTTCCCGATGCGAGGTGATCCGCCTGCGCCCGGCTTCCATCGCCTCCACCCAGGCCTACCTTGAATCGGAGGAGAACATCCCCCCGGTGGATGCCCGGCTGGTGGCCCACCTTTCCGGGGGGCGGATCGGCTTTGCCCGGCATCTGGCCCAAAACCCCGCAACCCTGGAGGAACGCCAGGAGATCCTGGAAACCTTCCTGCACCTGCTGACAGCCCGGCGGACAGAACGCTTCAAGCTGGCAGAACGCCTCGCCAGGCCCTATGACAAAGCCCGGGAGAAGGCCGGCGCTGTCCTGCCGATCTGGCTTTCTTTCTGGCGGGATGTATTCACCCGGACGGCGGGGGCCCAAACGCCCCTGGTGAATTTGGACATTGCCCCCCAGGTGCAGCAGGCAGCAGCCCTGCTGGATATCAAAACAGCCCGCAGTCTGGTCATCGCCCACGAAAAAGCCCTCCAGCAGTTGGCGCAGTATGCCAATGTCCGGCTGCTCCTGGAAACCCTCATGCTGCAATGGCCAATTCTGACAACGTTCATTGATCAGAATCCCATCAAGTTTAAGGTCGCGCTTTAGGGCGCTGTTCCCTCGGAGGCCACTTCATAAATCTCCAAATCAGAAAATTTTACCGTCAGGGCTGCGCTGCTGTGCGTCCGGGCGAAAACGCTCAGGAGGCCGCTGCGGCCCTGGGCCAATTTCTCCTCAAACTGAAAGGTGTCGTTGATATATAGACGAAAGACCCCCTCCCGGGCCCAGAGGCCCAGCTTGTGGAAGGCAGGCGCGCCGGGTTGCATCCTCCGGGCTGTCTCCCAATCCTGCAGGGGAATGGTCTGCCCCCCCTGAACGAGTTCCAGGCGATACTGGCCGGAGCAGTTCAGCAAAAGACGGTAGAAATTCCCCCCGGCGTCCTCCCAGAAGGTCAGGCCAAAGGCATCCTCCGGGCTGCACAGGGCAGTTTCAATGCCGATCGAGAGATAAAAATCAGCCGGAACGCCATGACGGCTGATACTGACCAGGGTAGATTCCTCCCGGGCCAGGGCCAGAGTCAGGTTATTTTCTCCAAAGGCAATATTGCCGGATGGGCTCTGCAGGGTGGCCCAAAGCTCCGGATCGGTAAAATCATCCCTCACCAGCAGATCCCCAAGGCCGGTTTGCTGATCCGGCAGGGTCGGCTGGGGAGCGGCTGTGGGCCGAGGGGTTCCGGTGGGGGTGGGCGTTGCCGGGAACCAGTCCACCGTGGCGGTCGGCGTGAAGGAGGGGGTGACGGTCGCCGTTGGAAAGGGGGTTGGTTGGGGCAACAAGACCGAGCAGCCCGTAGAAAACAAGGCCAGCACCGCACACCCTGCAGCGACAAGCCAGGGAAGAGGTTTTCGGAAAATTTGCAGAAAGTTGCTCATAGATGAGTCATAATTATATAATTAAAGTGCCCTGGACCAAAACGGATGCAGAAAAATCCCTGCACCTGCAGTCAACTTCCCACAGTCCGCAACACCCATTCCCTCACCGCACGGCGAGAAACCTGCAAACCAGAGAGGCATTCTGCCTCAGAGCACAGCCTCCACCATCAACCCAGCGGCCCACCCCTTCAATACCAAAGGGGCCAATTTCGTCAAGAGATGATATAATCTCTGCGTAGAAAGCAGTCGGAACCTATGTCAAAGAACAAAACAATGCGAAAAATACACCGTGGTCTCCTCATTTCCGGGCTGTTCCTCCTGGTCATTGCCCTTCTCCTCCTGCCCAGGTCGGTCCGGGCGGGGACGGAGGCGCAATCTTCCTTCCAGACCCCCACGCCGAACGAAGAAGGCCAGATCCTCTACACCGTCCAGGAAGGCGACACGTGCACCAGGATCTTCCTGCTGACGGGCGTTTCCATTGACCAGTTGATCGCCCTCAATAACCTGGATGCGGATTGTAATATCTTCCCCGGTCAAACTTTGATTCTGGGCACGGTGGCCCCCGCAACCGCCACCCCCCCGGGGCCCACACCCACAC
>DAOTUG010000234.1:0-7917 GCA_034437335.1 Anaerolineaceae bacterium | reverse complement strand
GGTGATTGATCTGGAAATCCGCGATGAATCTGTCCTTCAGCGGCAAAAGATCAGGGCCAACACCTATGCCTGGTTCAAAGAGGACCAATACCTGATGGAGAATCCACACTGGTATGTGGAATATCCCGGGATTGCCGAAGTTGACATTGCCAGCGTGCCCTTTGATCTGCATTTTCTGATTGACATGGTGAACGAAAACAACAATCGTCTGAATTCCGCCGAGGACATCTACAAGATGATCGCCCAAGCGATCTTTCTGGACACAGGCACAACAATTGCCGGTGAAAACAGCAGTTTTGTCACCAACGTGGGCATTTTGGACCAGGATGTTTCCGGCAGAAGACAAGCCTACAGCTCCATTTCTTCGGCATCCGTCGTTTATCCAAGCGAAAGACTGCGATCCTTTTGCGGGAACGCCTTTGCAGGGGAAATGCTGACCAGGGGACTGATCGGCGATGCGGACAGTGAAGTGTTCCACACCGCCATCGCAAACATTCTGTCAGAAATCAACTTGCGGGATGACGCCCTGATCCGTACGCTACGGGAAGAGCGGGGGGTTCAGCTCTTGAAAAAACCTGCGATTATCAAAAGCGAAAAGGTAAAGAAGGCCAAAACCCTTCTGATCAGCCAGATGCAGGAGGCCAACCAGGCCCTCAACAATGAAATCGCCATCATTGAACGCGAGGGAAAATCAACACAGGCCAGCATGGAAAAAGCCCTGAAATCCCGGATCACCCAGATGGCTATCCGAGAAGGCCTGACAAACGCCAAGGGCATGGTGGCAGCGTTACAAAGCCCTGAGACGCCGAACCCAGAAGGCCAAATCACGTCCATCCGGACGTTGCAATCCAGGATCTTGAAATTTGGCCTCTCTGAAGCGGATGTGATGGAAAAACGCGCCTTGTTCGAACAGGCAATTCAGAAGTTGGCCGAAATGGACGGGAATCTTTTACGAAATGCCCAGCAGGCCGTACTGCACCGGCAGTGGACACAGGTGTTCAACGACAGAAAACTCGACTGCCTGACCAGCCTTGAGCAATTTATTGAAGCGCAACTCACTTTTGCAGCACAACAGGCAGCCCTTGACATTTACAATCAGCTCCTCACCCTGCTGCAAAACTTCGCCAACCAGTTGGAAGGCGTCCATCAGGCGATCCGAAGGGTGCAGGCGAATGTGAAAGACGCCGCCCAGGAAGCCCTGGAGCCGCAAGCGCCAGCGGAAGGTACCTTTGAACTAAATCAGGAGGTGCTGGGCGACCCAGCCTATTTCCGAGCCTTCTACCGGGAAAAATCAGCCGCCCTGCATCCAAAAACAGTCTACCAGGATTACGCCGGGGAACTTGCCTATCGAGATCTGAGCAGCTTGCAGGACTGGGCGGAAAACTTATTGGACGCCGAAATTGTTCAACACGCGGAAAACCAATTCAGTGAAGCCATTGATCAGACCTCTCTACTGGACGCCGCCCGAGACTATTTCGGAGAATCCGCAAAGGAAAAAATCGGCGAGATGATGGACAAGCTGCTGACCTATTGCAGCCCATTCTGGCAGTATGAGCGGGATTGGGGGCGCAATGTGCAAGAAGGGAAAAGCATCATCGGCGTGGAAGACAAGAACAATCTGTTGATCCCCGACCGGTTTCGGCAAAATCAGCAATACAACATGGTTTCCACCGGATTCAAGCATCGCATTGATGTTGTCCGGGTGAAGCATGGCTTGCCAGCCTTCCTGCTGAAGGATATGAACGAATACAAAGTGATGTATGAAGCAGTCCGCAAAAGGACCCACGATCCCCTGCAAATTCTGCCGAACAACGGCGAGTTTGAAGACATTTTTCCGGACACACACAAACAAAGCCGGCAGCTCTTTGCCCTCGGATTGGTTTTCGATCTGATCGTGCAAATTGGCAGCTTCTACTATGTGGACATTCACCGGGAGTATTCCGGCCCCCATCAAATCAAACCGACATCGGAATACCGCCTGGCCCAGGGGCGCACAAACGCTGAGGAAGCGTTGATCCACAAACCCAATTACATTAAAGCCCTTGCAGAAGAGCTGGAAAAAATCGTTCAGAGAATCGGGAATGAGGCCGCGATCAAAATAATCAACGCCGCCATCGTTGACCTGAAGAAACACATCGGCAGCCTGCCAACAAAAAATGAGGATATGCGCCCACAATTGCGCCGGGAGGTGACCTACCTGCAGGACTACATCCGAACCCTGGGCGGGATTGTGGAAACCCTCTAACATGGTCCGGCGCCTACCGGAAAGGATTGCTCACATCCAGAAAGATGGACTCGATGAACGGGAATTCAACACATAAGAACCTCCTGCCAGCCATGGTCATTGCCCTGGGGCCCTTTGCCCAATGCCTTGTTCAGCAAACCGCCCGCATTTACCTTGCACCTGACCCGGATCGTCAACAGGTTACAAAGTTTATCGGCCTTGGGTTGAACGAGAAAAAGCGCTACGATCTTCTCCAACTTCCCCTGGAAGCGGGTGTCAATGCGCCCCTGTGTTTTCCCAAGCCCGGATCCAGCGCAGAACGGCAAGCTTTCATTGAACAACTTGTAAAAAGCGCCGGCCAGATCCGAGCTTCCATGGGCGCCATCTTTCACGAGATTCGCGCCCATGAAAAACTCATCAAAATCGGATTGGATCAACGGCTGGAAAAGCCGATCAATCTTTTTATCCTGGCCGATCTGGTGGACCCAATGGCCGCAGCCGCCCTCCTGCCGATTGCCTTCCTGCTCCAGGATATCAGCCTGAGCAGTCCCAATACCCACAGCCATCTTCTGCTGAACGCAGCGATTTTCCCTGACAAGGACGACCACGATCCGCAGGATGAGGTGGCTCTCCACGCGGCCCTGCAGTCCCTTGATCAGGCGCTCAGGAGCGTGGGAGACAAAACCCAGAAAGACCTTCTGGACGCAATGAGCATTCAGAACAAAACCCCGCTGAATATCCCGGTCTATCTGTTTGACTATCGAAAACCGCACTACAATGATGTGGCCGGCCCGAGAGAACTGCAAACCCTTCTGGAAAACAGTTTGCTGGCATTGATGTCCGGGAAACTGGCAGAGACCGTTGCAAAAAACCGTCCCTTGGAGCTTATTGAAAAACAAAATGCCTTTTACCAGAGCATTGGAGCAGCTCATCTGATCTATGACCCCGAGCCCCTGATCAGAGCCTGCAGCGCGTTGTTTGCCAGAAAAGTGCTGACGAAAGGAATCCTGATGCATGCGTCCTCGCCGGGCGCCTCGGCCGCAGCCCTGGCCGACCAAGCCGCGCAGCGTTTGGACACCCTGCCGCAATGGTATGCGGGGCTTCTGAGCGGCACACAACGCACCACCGTCCTTTCAGAGAAAGGCGATCCGGTTGTGAAGGACAGCCTGCAGGGGCTCACCCTCAACCCGGTGGATTTTGAAAAGGTGTCCGAAACGCCCTGGCTCATGGATATCAATGCATATACAGCACATTTTGAGCAGAGTCTTCTTCCCGAAATAAAAAAACATATCCAGGAGACAATTGCTCAATGGCAGCAAGAACGGGTGCGTGAATTGTTCCGGTTCTTACATCGCCAAGTGGAAAACCCCGCCCTCTATCCGGATGGGATCAACACAATTCGCAAAGTGGTAAACCTTCTGCGAGAAAATCTCGCAAATCGTGAAGAGCATCTGAAGAGGCGAAATATAGCGCTGCAGAGCGATCTTAAATCCACCAACCTGACCCGACGGACAGAAGCAATTCAGAGAATCCTGGACAAGGCGCCCCGCCTGCCAAAATGGTGGCCGCGGCTTCCGCTATGGATCAGAAAACCCCTGAGCGTGCTGGCCAACCTGCGCTGGATTATCCGCTATCAACGTCGGCTGAACCGCCTCAAGAACCATATCAAGGAGAAATTGGGGCAGCATCATGGAGCCCAGGTAGAAGTGGTATTAATCAACGCGCTCCTCAAATATGCCCAGTCCCTGCATCAAGCGCTGAAAACGCTTCTGGAGGAACTGCAGGCATTTGAAAACAAGCTGACAAAGGCCCGGTCCCATCTGCCACTGGATTGGTCCGCCTATTCCTTCCCTCTGGGAATGGAAGCCATCCACTGGGATAAAACGTTCCGATTGCCTGCAGGCAATCGCCCTTTTGCACAATGGGCATATCAGAAATATCAACCGGAAATAAACGGGTACACAACACAATTGATTGAAAAAGAAGCGCTGTTTCAGGATTGGGCGGAAGTGGACACAGAGGCATTCACGCAAAAATTAACCGGAGATTGCGCCAAAGCATTTGCCCCTCTCCGCGAACTTTCCGTGGGGGATGTTTTAAAGGCGTGTAGGAAACTGTCAGAGGAAATGGATGGAAACCCCTCCAAAAAACACCCCAATCCCGTATCCAATCTTGTTCGGGCTGCGCTTCCCCTGATGCGCCCGAACTTTGACGCGCTGGGGGGCAGCGGCTATTCCAGTGCACGCCATTTCTTGCAAGCCAATCTGCGCTATCCCGCCTTCATAGAACCGGCTCTCCAGTCCGATCAAATCCTTCATTTTTGTCAGACCGACGACCCTTATACCATTGCAGCCGTCACAATTCGCGACCTGATGCCGCTGGCCGCCTTCACCGAGCTGAACAACACCCTCCAACAGGCCTTTGAACGACTCAATGCTTCGCAAAAGAAAAGGCTTGAAAACGTGTTTGTCCCCATCCCCAAACTGGAGGGCAACGACCTGACAACAAAAGATTTCAGGTGGAAATACAAGGAAGAAACCCTTCAGATCGAGCTGCCCATCAGTCAAAACCGGTTTCGTCATGCACAACAGGAAAGCCGGCTGCCTCAATCTGATTGGGTCCAGTATGTCCTTGCGGAATCTCCGGAACTGAATTACCTGGCCGCTTGTTTCTTAAACATTTTTCTGCAGCATCCCAACTGGAATAGTTATGAACAAACCAACGCAATCCTGGCCTTTGCCCAGCAGATTGTGACCTATGCCCTGGACAAAGACACCACACCACAATCTGAATGGCCCCGCGCCCCTATCGAAACGCTTCAGGAAGGAAAAGGGGACTGTGAGGACTCGGCAATCCTGACTGCAGCCCTGATGAGCCGTCTGGGGTTTCAGACAGCCCTGCTGCTCCTGCCAGGCCATTGCGCGCTGGGCATCGCCGGGGTGAAAGGCTTGCCCGGGGCCTATGTGACCCATGAAACATCTAACCGACGTTACTTTTATGCTGAAGCTACCGGAGAAGGCTGGCAGATCGGGGTTTTACCGGAAAACTATCAAAAGGAAACAGTTGAAGTCCATCCTGTCGAGCGGTTGATTGACAGATGAACAGAACCGGAAATCCCCCCCATGCAGCAGCTTGTAATCGAAAGAGAGGTTAAAAAACATTGATGGAAAACACACGTCACGCTCCCCATCTATCTGACTATCACAACCTGCCTGTTCCCTTCTTTATCCTGGATGACACACTGGCTGTTGTTTTCGCCAACCAGCGTTTTCGCGATCTGCTCAAGACAAAGGAAAAAAAACGATTTTTGATGTACTTCAGCGATCACCATGACAGGCAGGATTTTCTCCAACGAATTGAAAGGCAGTCGGCATTCCAGCAGGACTACAGTTTTATCCATGACGGCGGGGAGATCATCACCGGACGATTGTTCATGCAAAGAAAAACATACCCAAACCGCAGCTCAAATGAATACTTCGGCGTCATCCAGGATATCACTGAGGACGAAAGAAAGCTGAGAAGCATAAACGATCTTCCCGTTGGATACTATGAGGTTGATGGATGCTCCGATGAAAATGACCGGGAGTATATCAGCAACTGCAACAACAGATTCGCCGAGATTTTTGGCTACACGTCTTCGGACAAGGTGATTGGCCAACCGGTTGAGAACTTCTATCCCAACAAAAAACACTTTCTGGCCTTTCAGAAATATTTCGATTCAGAAATTAAAGCGGATCCTGAAAAAGTGGTGAAAAAGCAGGAAGAGCTGATAAAGAAAGACGGCACCCTGATCAACACGTCTGTGGAAGCCAGAGGGATTTTTTCGACCGCAGGGGATCTCCTGGGTCGGTATGGGATTATCCGGGACATTTCCAAGGAATATATCTTTCGGGAAAAGCTGAGCGTCCTGGCCAATGATATCGGGCATATTCTTCACAATTACACATCCACATTGATCGGACAAATTTCCACAATAAAACAAACCATTCAATTGCTGGGGGAACAGCCCTTTGCCATTAAGAAAACACCCAATGCAAGGGATGTCATCGAGGAGCTTGAGGAACCCCTTCAGCTTCTCAAAAAATCCATCCAACGGTTAATGGATCAAATAGGCGACGAACTGAACGACAGAGATATTCCCAAAACGAGTTATCAACAATTGTCAGATGAATATCACCGGCTCATGCATTGCGAGACGATTGTTGACGCCGTCGAATTCCAGCCGCGGTTTATCAATGAGATCTGCCGCAATATAATCCCGCTGATAGACAATTTGAGCCAGGAAAATGTTCCCAAAGAAACCATCAAGGATATCCAAAGGAATATCTTTGAAGTGCAACGAATCATCAGCGTTGCCGGACTGATTAGCGCTCACACCGAAATCTTGGACATGGACCACCAACTATCCAGCTTCAGAGAATATGTCACAGCGGACGTAAGACCTTCCCCGGAGAAAACAACATTTGAACTGTGGGAGCAGGTCCTGAACGCAATGAAGAATTTGTTTCCCTACGCGGAAAACAAAGGGGTGTTTTATCGAGAGGAAAACCACATTGGTGACTTGCAGGTTTTTGGCAGCCAGCGCGACATCATCAGAGCCCTGACAAACTTGCTGCATAATGCCATTAAATACAGTTGGGAAAAGCGCGGCGGCGACACCTATGTATTGGTCAAAGCATATGAAGAGGGCAATTTTGTGATTGTCCTGTTTGAGAACTATGGCGTACCGATCCCAAAGGATGAAATTGAAAAAGGATTAATCTTCAAGGTCGGATATCGAGGAAGATTATCCAGCGATCGGGGGCGCACTGGCACCGGGTTTGGCCTGAAAGACGCCCAGACCATTGCCCGGGCGCATGGCGGCGATGTGCGAGTGGAAAGCGTGCCCGCCACACAGCAAAATGATCCATTGGATTATTCCAAGCCCTTCATCACAACCGTCTATTTTCAAATCAAGAAAAGCGAGGAAACACAATGAGGCGAAAATCCATTTTATGGGTGGAAGATGGAGCACGGTATGAACTCCAATATCTCACCGGGCCCATCTACTATGAAGGGATTTATCAATTAACCATTGCCGAGGATATCACCAAAGCTGTTGAGTGGATTAGGAAACACCGCACCGGATTCGATGCCGTCATCGTGGATATCCGCATGCCCCCCGGATCAGATCATGAATGGGTCCAACTGTTTCAATCACATGGAGAAGACGCCCAAGCGGCAAAACTCGGAATTCACTTCTTAAGGAGTTTGCTCTCCCCGGATTTTGCCAAAATTAGACTTGTAAATTTACCCGGATGGATATCCTCTCAACGGTTTGGGGTTTTCACAGTCGAAACAATGGATGAACTGCTAGAGAATGATCTGAACGCATTGTCCGTGAATCATTTTAGTCAGAAATGCACGGAAATGTCAGAGCTCACATTATTGAACATGATTCAGGCTATCACCGGAAAATGAAATGGATCCATCAGAAATTTATCAGCTATTCTGCACTTACCTGGAAATAAATATCGCCATATTAATTTTCGGAATTGGCCTTCCTGCTTTCATCACGCAAACAATCGTTGAAGAAGATATTCTGGTAATTGTCAACAAACGGAATCAGGTCATTGGAGTTTCCATCACCTTTTCCTTGATTATCATCCTTTCTTCGGTTTTTGCGGTTCTTATGTTCCAATTTATGCTGTTCG
>DAOTUG010000233.1:0-20966 GCA_034437335.1 Anaerolineaceae bacterium | reverse complement strand
GCGGATGCCATCCATGATCACCCGTAACACCAGTTGGGAGTCGTCCACCCGGGAATCATAATATCGCACACCGCCGCGCAGGTTTGTATCATCCAAAGCGGGGAGCAGAGATTGAACTTTTCGGGCGCCCACGAAATCATGCTGCCATTTGGGCGCCAGGAGATCATAGAGGATCACTCCCAGGCGCATCATTTGCGTGTCCTTGCGGTTGTTTTCGTAAGCCGGGAAGATGAATGCCAGGGGGTCCACCAGGCCGTCGCTTTCTGCGATCATCCTTCGGCGTTCTCTGACTGATTCCCGCACGACGTCAAATTGTTTGTTTTTGAGATATCGGATACCCCCGTGGACCAGTTTTGACGAGCGGCTGGAGGTGCCAAAGGCAAAATCCCTGGCTTCCACGAGGAGGACCTTCAATCCCTTTTGGGTTGCCATGTTGAAAATCCCCGCTCCGGTGATTCCGCCGCCAATTATGATGATGTCCCATAGCTGGTCCAGGTCGCGCCAGCTTTGTTCCCGCCAGGTTGTGTTGAGCATGTCATCAGCTCCTTCTTAACCATCAGTTCCGGTCAATCAGCTTTCCGCGGTTCATAACCCGTTTTGGGTCTACCTGCTGAAGGATGTTTTCGATCATCCGCATGCCAAGGTCGCCCTTTTCTGCGGAAAGATAGGGTTTGTGATCCAATCCGACCCCGTGCTGATGGGAGATTGTGCCCCCCGCCTCGACGATCTTCCGGCTGGCTGCTCCTTTTAATTTCCGCCAGCGCTCCAGCGTTTGCAGGGGATCAGCAGCCCTTCGGTAGAGGTAGGTGATATACATGGATCCGCCGTTGGTGTAAATATGGGAGACATGACTGAAAACCAGAACTCTTTCATTTTCACTTTTCAATCCGTCCTGAATGGCGGAAAGGATGGCCTTGCGTCCTTCGGTCAGCTTATCCCAGGGGAGGGCCGTTTCCAAGGTGTCCAGGGCATATCCCAGATCCCAGAGGGTGTTGCGCAGGTAGGGAGTCAGGAAGCGTTTTTCCATCCAGGCTTCTCCAAGATAGAATTTGACCATCATCCCCTGGTGTTGACGGACGATGTGAGCCAACTGCCGGCCTCCCAAACGATTACTGGCTTTGTTGCCTGTCAGACCAAAGATAAGCATACAGCGGTCGTCTTTCTGTCCGAAGAGATTCAATCCGAATTTGGCGAGGTTGACCAGTTTTTCTTCCCCGGAAAGTTGGAAGGTTGTCTCGGTTTCCATTGCATCGCTCAGGCGCACCATGGAAAGGGGCAGTTCCTCTTGGGCAATCTTCCGCACAGCTTCCACCCCAATCTTGAAATTGGGGAAGAAGGCAGCATAAAAGTGTTCTGCTTCCGGCAGTGGTCGGATGCGCATGGTGGCCTCGGTCAGGATGCCCAATCGAGCCTCTGAACCCAGGATGATGTGACGCAGATCTGGTCCGGCTGCGCTTTTCGGCACCCGCAGAATGTCCAGCGGACCTGCTGGGGTTTCTATATGACCGGAGACAAACAACGGTTCAATGCGGCCGTAATGGTAGGATTGTTGCCCCACAGATCGGGTAACAATCCAGCCTCCCAAGGTGGAATATTCCCAGGATTGGGGAAAGTGTCCCAGAGTGTATCCCCTGGCATTCAGGTTTTCCTCAATTTGCGGACCGCTGACCCCGGCTCCAAAGGTGGCCTCCAGGCTATTTTCATTCAGCCCGATCAGGGAGGACATGCCACCCAGGTCCACGCTGAGGGTGGGGGGGCCGTCATTGGGAGGCGTCAGATGCCCGACGACACTGGACCCGCCGCCATAGGGGATCAGGTTGATCCCGTGTTTTTCTGCGAAGGTGATCAGATCCCGCACCTCGCCGGCATTCTTCGGATGCGCGACCCCGCTGGGAAATGTGTCCACCAGGCCATCGCACATATCAATCCAATCATTCAGGGATTGACCTCGTGCACGGCGCAAACGGGCTTCGGGATCGGTTGTGATCAGGGGGTGTTCGGGAAGGTCTGCGGCCGGCACTTTATTAAGCAGGGCCCGGATGGGGGCTTTTTCGAGCTGCAAGGGAGCCCCGAGGACTTTCTCAAGATAGGCTCTGGCTGGTTCGGGCACGGGGTAATCGGTTTCGGTATTTCCCCAGCCTTGGATTCGTTTCATGATTTCCTCCGAAGGTTTCTCAGGTTAATTTGACTTGATTCCAAAAGCGGATACTCTTCTCCATAATGGCTTTTGTCAGGGTACGGGCCTGGTCAACATTTGCATCCCGGGCTGCGCTTTCCAGGTTGACATAATAGGCCAGGGAGCCTTCGCGGGCTTCCTGGAGGCTGAAGTACAGTGGGGCAAGATTCAGGAACAAAGCCTTGAACCCATTGAGAATCAGGGTGAAGATGGCGTTCTGGCTCAACAGGGTCATCTGATACTGCAATTGCCAGTCAAACTGGGTGAAATCCCCGGGGGAATCGGATAATTTGTGACGTGTGGCCAACTGATTGACTACCAATTCAGGCGAATTCTGCACAGCCAGGGCCGTATACATCGGGGCCATGGAAAGACGAACAGTGAGCAAATCCGGGATCAGATCTTGGGGCAGCCCTTCCGTGTGTTCGGAGAGGGCATTGAGGACCCCCAGACGTCCCTCGCGCCAGTAATCCCGGATCCGGGTTGGTTTGCCCTGGTGGATGTCAACCCATCCATCCCGGGCCAGGCGCTGAAGCGCCTCTCGGAGGGTGGGGCGAGTGACCCCCAGCAGCTCGGACAACTCCCGTTCTCCGGGCAGATGGCTGTTGATGGGAAAGGTGCCATCCAGGATAGCATCAATCAGTCGGGATTCGGCCATTTCAGCCGGTTTTTTTATGGGCTTCCACGAGATTTCATCGGTGCTGGCATACTGGTAAGTGGTCATACCAGTATGGTAATCGAATTTACTTGAGCTGACAAGGGGGAAATAGAAAACCCCCGGATCAGGAGAAAGACCGGGGGTTAGATAATGAAGATCCTTGTGGCGTGTCACGAGGAAAGATCTTTCTCATATAGACGATGGGTTTTGTGGAAGGTGATCCCGATATTCTTTGTTTCCAACAGAATATTCAAATTCTCCTCCCGCATTTGGAGCAGTTCTCCATATTGGTATTGCGGATTTTCCTGAATGCTGTTGAAAATTTCTTTGAAAAGGACCGCTGTCCCACCCATCCGCTGGTAGTCTTCAATAATGCCAATGCCATTGAAATCAATCCAATGTGTCCGCCGTGGTTCAATGAGCAACTGCAGCCAGCCAAAGGGGAATAAGCGTCCCCTGATCCGCTGGAGGGCCGCGCCGATATCGGGATAGGCCAGCATCCAGCCGATTGGTTTTCCTTCTTTGTAGATGATCTTCACCAGCCGGGGATCAGCAATCCACAGGAGCTGGGAGGTCATGGTGTTCATATCTTCATCCGTCAGGGGCGGGTTTCCTGCGGGCTCCGCCAGGGATTCATTGTAAAGGGACTGGAAATCCGCAATGACCTGCCGAAGCTCGGATTTCTTTGTGAGCCTTGGCACGTGAAAGCCCATTTTTCTCTCAACTATCCGGGCTGCTGTGAGGATTTTTTCTGAGAACCGGCTGTTGCGATCAATCCAACCGGTGAAAATATCCTTCACCTTGCTGAAGCCCATACCTTCCATCAATTCAGGATAATAATTAGGGTTATAGGGTTGACCAAAAGCTGGGCGGTAGTTAAAACCTTTCACCAGCATGCCGAAACCATCCAGCACTGTCATCCCTTTTGGACCGAGTAGGTGGGTGAGGCCCTGGGACCTGGCCCAGGCCATCCCGCGTGCAAACAGGGCCGCACTGACTTGTGGATCTTTCACGGTCTCAAAATAGTAGAAGAACGCGGTTTTCGTGTTGTGGAACGTGTTATAGCGTTGGTTGTTGATGAGGGCAATGCGACCGAGGGGTTCTCCCTGATCGTCCAGGGCCAGGAAAAAGGCCGCTTTGCCGTAGGAATAAAATCCATATTTTTTTCGATTGAAGATCCTGCGCATGTCCATACGCAGGGGAGGGACCCAATTCGGATCGTTTTTGTATAAACGGAAGGGGAAGTTGATGAATTTCCTTCGATTGCGACGGTCTTTTGGTTCAAATTGGATGATATCCATGCAGTTGCCTTTTGTTCTTCAAAGAATGATTGCAGATTAATATAGGCGATTTTTTCTTTTTGAACAAGGGAAAAGCGCCTGTAATCATCAGGCGCTTTTTGTTAGGGGTGGTTTTTGACGTTTCAGATGTTGATTTCTTTCTCAAAGGACTGAAAGGCCTGAATTTCCTGGCCCAACTGGTCCAGGATCGGTTGGACTTCTTTGCGCGCTTCACTTACCGGACGGGATTGCAAGGAGACAACCGTTGCCAGGAGGTTGTCCATATCGTTTTTAAGAGAAACCAGTTGGGCATCAACTCTCTCCAACTGCGTATCAAAGGTATCCATCTTTTCCAAGCGTTCTCTGATGGAGTGATAGGCGTCCTGGTATTCCCGTTTGATGACGGGATCTTCGGTATTGTCAATCTTTGTTTGGATGTTTTCCAATTCCAAGAGCAGCCCCCCGGTGTTCTGGGTGACAAGACGGTTGTTCTCCATTGGCGTCAGCCGCAAGCAAAGGCCGTAAGCCCTGTCCACCAGCTCCACAGAAGTTTTCAAAACCGGTTGAAGTTGACGGCGCAAGCGGGTTTTGCTGGATCGGATCGTGTTGAACAGCCGGGTCAGGGATCGGTTGATCGGCTCAAATTTCTTCTGAAAACGGGACGCCAGGGGGGCACGATTTTCCAAAATATAACTGAATTGCAGGGTGGGATCTTTGGCGATGACGAGGAACATTACCAGCCAGAGTGTCATGCCCGGGAAGATCAGCCACCAGGCAGAGCACAACCCGGCAGCCCCAACAAGGGCCAGCATGGCCAGATTGAGGGGGTTCAACAACGCGATGAGAAAGGGAGTGCGTTTTATCATTAGAAGAAGGTCGCAATCGACTCGTAGATTTCGTTGATATTATCAGGGTCGCCGTAATACTGCCGTCCGCCGGTGGTCTCAGCGATGTCCTTGAGGATGTCCTCATCGGCGTCCCCGCCGTAGGCGATGGAAAAGACCTTGGTGGCATCACCGCTCTCTGATTGGAGCCCGATGGTGTTCAGGACGGTACTCAGGCTCTCAAAGGAAGCTGTGTCCTGTCCGTCGGAGAGGACGACAATGGCCCGGATGTGGTCGGGGTTGCCGTGTGTTTCCAATTCCTCATAAGCCATCAAGACGGCGTCATAGAGCCGGGTATCACCGCCTTCGATGATCCCGGAGACCCGCCGCTGGATATCCTCCCGCTTTTCCCCCAGTTCGGTTAGGGGCGTCAGGGTTACCAATTCCGAATTGAAGGAGATCACCTGCAGACGGTCGCGATCGCCCAAAAGGTCAATGAATTGCTGCAGGCTGGCCCGTACCGCTGTGATTTTCTGACCACCCATGCTGCCGCTGGTGTCCACAACCAGGACCAGATCAACTGGTTTCTTGACCTTGTGCCAGAGCGCTTCAATCCCACGAATGACCTCCGCCTCAGGGACTTCCAACACTGTTTGCGGTTGGCGGATATCCACTCCATGGTTTTCATCCAGGGGTGTTGTGAGGGGGATGGCGGGATCGGCGGGACGAAAGCCGAAATCAATGGCAGAAAGCTGCTGAGGTTCATCCAGAAGGAAATCCTCAAAGATCTCTGCCGCTTCGCGTTGTTCATCACCAACCCAAGAGGCATCCAGGATAACATAGGGATGGTTGGACCAGAAGGTGCCCTCTTTGGGGTAAATCGCCACCACAGGAAGCTGCTGACTCTCTCCGCTCAAGCGTTTGTTTTCCTGGTAGACCACCAGGTTTTCATACATTACGGCAGCGCTCAAGTAGGAAGGCCCGCGCTCGAACATCCGTTGAGCAAAAAAGCCCGTACTGGAACCATAGTGGATGATGCTCTTTTCAACCGAAGCCAGGAAGTTGATTGTGTCTTCGTCTTGAAGATCCTCCAGGGTCAGGTCCCGTTGTTTGTCTGCTCCGGCATAGGTGCTGGCGATAACGGCGCAGATCCCGCTGTTACTGTATTCGGGATGGGTGTGCCCGAACTTGAAATTGCCCCACTCCGGATAGCCAAAGGCAGCCCATCCTTCTTCGGAAAAGGACATCTCGCCAATATCGGCCCAACCCAATTCTTTGTCCGGCCAGCCCAGGGCCTCTGCCATGGGTTTCCACATGGCGATGACGATTGGGCTCAGGACCAGATCCTTAGGCGTCCCGGTGAAAAGGTCTTCGGCGTGGTTTTGCCGCCATTCGGCATTCGCCACGGGCAGATAGATGGATGAGGCCGGGCTCCAGATGGTGGGCTGCAGCATTCCATTGTTGATCTCCCGGGCTGATTCAATGGAGCCCATGGGGGTTGCCTCAACATGGATAATGGCCCCTGATTCGGTTTTATACCTGGCTGCATTGAATGCGTCTACCAGAGGGACCAGCCAGTCCTCTTTCTCCGATCCATACACCATGGAGATGTTCACGCGGCCGGCGGTCAGATCGTTCAGGGCGCCGCAGCTTGTGACGAGAATGGCAAGGACTGAAATGAGACTCATTAGGTGAAATCTGCGCAAGGGTTTCATGAATAGTTCCTTCATCATGGATGGGGGGTTAATCAATCTGCCGGGCCCAGAAATCCAGGAGTGCATCCAACACCTGTCCTTCAGGGATATCCACTTCAGGGGGCAGATTGGCAATTTGAATTCCGTTGTCTGAGAGGGCCAGGAAGGGGCTGCCTGGTTGATCTAACGAGACCGATTCATCAAAGGATCTGAAGCCAAAATCCAGAACGGCTGACGCCTGGGCTGGCTCTGAGAGGAGAAAGGCCATAAATTGTTGGGCTGCTTCGCGCTGCTGGGGATCCACCCAATCTGCATTGAGAATGCAGTAGGGGTGATCGCTCATGAGGGTATTGGGTGGATAGTAGATAAATAATTCACCATACCTCCCGATGGCGTTTTCCGCCTGCTCGATGGCCACGGACTCATACACCGCCACCATGTCATATTTACTGGGCCCATAAGCGATGATATCCCGCATGTAGGACCCTGTGCTGTCGCCAAAATCTGTGATGGCGGATTCCAGCTCCGTGAACCAGGTTTGGAAGCCTGGATCCTGGATGTCATCAGCGGTCAACCCGCTGGATTTCTGATGGTATTCATAAGCCAGGAGGATGATGGCCATGAATCCGCTGTTGCTTTTCAAGGGGTTGGTGTGCCCGAATTTAAAGAAGCCCCACTCGGAAAAGCCGTAGGCTCCCCACCCTTGCGGATCAATGGCAGCCTGGTGTATTTCCTGCCATAACGCATCTCCGGGGTCGCCTCCCCATAGGGCATCGGCCCGTTCTTTCCAGGCCACCAGCACCAGGGGCGTTTTAACCAGGGGATGGCAATTGGCTGAATCGGCCATGTTCGCCATGGGCGCGCCGAATTTCTGCGCAGACAGATCTTGAAAAATGGATATTTGGAGGGAGGATGCTGGGGAGAGAACGGTCGGTTGAATGCTGCCATCCAACACCGCCAGGTACATCTCCCGGGATCCCATGCCCTCCAGGGTGATGGCAATGGGATGTCCATCCACGGTGGGATTGCCGGCAAGAAAGTCCTCCCGCATCTGCTGGAGCCAATCACGTTTTTCTGTACCATAATAAATAGTGATGTCAATTGGTTCCGGCGGTGGAATGACCAATTCCCGCAGGGGAGCATAGGCAACGGCCCGGAAAGGCGGATGGACCAAAGCCAATATGAAGACCCCGATGGTGATTACAGCAAAGGTGACAAATAATCCCCAATTCATTTTTGGTGGTGTCATGGGCGCCTGGTATCTCTCTGATGGATGGTGAGAACGCTAATCTTATCATATACGCCGATGATTAAGTGGGATTTAAGTTTCATTTAACACCTGTTAAATCATTCCCATCATCCGGGAGGAAGTTGTTAACCATGAAATTTTCACTGCATATCCTGGTCAGATCGAGTTAGGGCAGGGTCCAATATTTTATGGTGTCCACTTTCACCGTGAAGCCGGGGGTATTGGCAAAGGCGATCAGGAATCCGGTGTACCCTTCGTTGTTCAGGGTGCTGTCTGTGGCAGTGCCCACTTTTTCTCCGTCTATGTAGAAGGAGAAACTGTCGCCCTCCATCCAAACCCCAACCCGATGGGGCTGTCCGGGACCTTCTTTCAGAGCATCCGCTTCCGCATATGGGCTGATCTCAATGATATTGACATCCGGGGCCATCCGGTAGAAACCCCAGTCCCCGCTGCAGGTAATACCCAGGTAATAAAATTGCTGGCCGTCGGCACTGGCCCTGAAGGCCAATCCAAAGCGATCCAATCCGGAGCAATTTGACAATGTCATTGTCGCTTCAAGGTAGGCATTCTTCAATTTGGGGCTGGAGACATACCAGCTATGCCAGTTGGCGTTGGCCAGCGCCGTCATTGTCAGGTACCCATTCGCGGTTTGGAATGTGGCCTGTTCATAGGAGAAGTCCCATGGGCTGGTGGAACCATCAAAATCCTGGGTCCAGGCGGCCTGGCCCAACTGCTGGGCAGGGTCATCCAGGTTTTCTGTCGGCGTGGGCGTCAGGGTTTGTGTGACCGTCTGGCTGGGTGTGGGCGAGTTCACAAGGAGGGGTTCGGTGCTGGTGGGACTGGGCGACATGGTCTCCGTGGGGGGCGGGGCTTCTTCCGTTGCGCCCTCTGTTAACAATTTCGCCACCTGTGTTGCGACGATGTCCACTGTCGGCTCTGCCTCCTGCCCGGGAAAATTGCAGGCCGAGAGCGCAAAGACAAGTACAATGAACATGATCATGATACTGCTGAAGCGTTTCATCTGCTTCTCCTTTTTCTGTTGGTGATATTAGGGCAATTATAAACAAATCCATGAGAACCGCGCAACCCATCGGCTTGTTTTCTGTTTAAGTTTTTAAGAGCTTGCTTTATTCACGGCTCAAATAAGCCAGTATAATGAGTTGTGTTTCTTTTATTCTTATTTCCAAAGGAATTAAATATGGATCTTTTTGAAAAATGTTATTCTTACTCCACAGTCAAAGATGCCAAGGAAACAGGGATCTATCCCTATTTCATCCCTCTGGATGAAAATGAGGGAACTGAGGTGACCTTCGAGGGGCGCCGGGTCATCATGTGTGGTTCCAACAATTATCTTGGCCTTACTACCCATCCCAAAGTGCGCCAGGCGACCATTGAAGCCGTTGAGCGCTATGGCACAAGCTGCACCGGATCCCGCTTTCTGAATGGGAATATGTCCTTGCACGAAGAATTAGAAGCGGCACTGGCCGACTGGGTTGGAAAGGAAGCAGCTCTGGTTTTTTCCACCGGCATGCAGGTGAACCTGGGCACCATCAGCGCCCTGGTCGGACGGGGGGATATCATCATCCTGGATAAAGAAGACCATGCCAGCATTGTGGACGGCGCTTTTCTTAGCGGCGCGAAAATTGAACGCTATCGCCACAATGATATGACGCATTTGGAACGAGTCTTGAAGAGCCTGCCAGAAGATAAGGGCAAACTCCTGGTTGTGGATGGCCTCTTCAGCATGGAAGGGGATATTGCCCCCCTGCCTGAGATTGTTCCCCTTTGCAAAGAGTATGGAGTCCGGCTGATGGTGGATGATGCCCACGCTATGGGGGTTCTGGGCGGTGGCCGGGGAACGGCAGCGCATTTTGATATGACGGAGGATGTAGACCTTATCATGTCAACCTTCAGCAAATCCTTTGCCTCACTGGGCGGGTTTATTGCAGGGGATGCGGATGTGGTGGATTATATAAAACACCATGCCCGCAGCCTGATTTTCAGCGCCAGCATCCCGCCCGCCAATTCGGCTGCAGCACTGGCAGCCCTGGAGGTCATGCGGGAGGAACCGGAGCGGATTGCCCGGGTCAATGACATTGCGGATACCATGCGCAAGGAATACGAACGCCTTGGCTTTAATACCGGCACCTCCGAAACACCGGTTATCCCGATTATTATCGGGGATGATGCGCTGACTTTCCTGACCTGGAAGCTTCTTTTTGAAAATGGCGTCTTTGTTAATCCGGTGATCTCCCCAGCGGTTGCTCCTGGCCGACAGTTGCTGCGCACCTCTTACATGGCAACCCACACCGACGAACAGCTTGAGCAGGTGTTGGAAACATTCCAGATGGTTGGTGAGAAGCTTGGTCTGATTTGATCATTCCGTTCGGAAAATACTGGATGCCCGAGGCTCTTCCCTCGGGCATCTGTTCTATTAAGCGCGAATTTTTTTATTCCCTGTCCGCTGCTGCCTGATTCAGCGCTTCCCGATTGGAAAGCGCTGATTGTTCCAGGGATTCTTGCAATGCTTCTTTCAATTTCTTTTTGGAAGGTTTTTTCTTGAAGAGCTGTTTTAATCGGGAAAGCAGCTCCTGGGTGAGGGTTTTGGCAATCCGGTTCAAGGCATCCTGGCTGAGGCGTTCCCCTCGTTCAAACCACAGTGATGCAGCAAACCCCATGGCCACGGTGGTTGATGCAGCGATGGCTGATGAGAGCAACCAGCCTGGAACGCCGCCAAGTTTGCTCAGTTGCTGGAAGAGGCTGCGAGCCAGAAGGCCGATGCCAAAGGTGGCGATTAATTCCTTGGCCCGTCTCAGGGTGATCTTGTAATCATAAATCCGGGCGATGGTCAGGACCATGGTGGTCTGATTCGCGATCAGGGGGATAAAATCAATCACCGGCAGGGGGATCAGGGCGATCACGCCGGATATGGTTGCTGCGGTGACAATGGCTCGCCAGGCAAGTTTCCACCGGTATTGGGGCAGCGCCTGGGCCAGGGGAATCATCAATTCCGGATCAGCGATCACGATGCCCATGAGAATCTGGCTGAGGTTGGTCCCTCTTTTGGCGGATATCGGAATGATTTTCTTTTCACTGAGTCCAAGGTGATTGGCAGCGTTTTCCACCGCTTCATCTACATGCTTCTTGCCTACCAGATCAATTTTATTCAGGGTGACCAAATATGGTTTGTCCAGGGCCAAAAGCTGAAAATATAAACGCTGTTCGGTCTCTTTAATGCCCTGGATGGCATCAAACATGATGACAAGGAAATCCGCTTCTTCTGCAGCCGCCAGAGCTTCTTTTCTTTCTCTTTCGCCGACCTTTCCCACAGCGTCTGCGCCGGGTGTATCAATGATGGCAAAAATTCCAGCATCCGCAATCTGGTTGCTGCGGGTTGTACCGGGAATCGGTCCGACGTTGGCTTGATCTTCCTTCTGACGGATGAATTGATTATACAGCGTGGATTTGCCCACATTGGCTGGTCCAACAATGGCGACCTGGTTTTTCCTGGCCAGCACGGTTTTTATCTGGATTAGGGAAAGGTCCAGGAGCATGTTGACCAGATTGTGGTCCAAAGGGATGCCCTGAAAAATCTGTTTGAAATTACGCCGTTCTTCCTCCGGTAGTTTTTCCCAGAGGGGTGTGATGCTTTCCTGTGTTTTTTCGGGCAATTGCTTGAGGATGGAATCAAAATCAGGCATAGAACCTTTCAGATTGTGATAAGAAGGTCGTTTCTCTGGTGTATCATGGAAGGGACCAGTAGCGGATGCGATCCGTCCAGACCGTCAGGTCCTCTGTGGGGTTGCCGCCGACAAATATCCCGAAACTTCCTTCCATATAGGCGTCATCCTGTATCTCGTCCACCTTCTGGCCGTTGATAAAAAACGCAAGGGTGCTGCCGTCAGCCCAGACCCCCAGTTTGTTGAGGGTCCCTTCGCCAATATTGATGGCCTCCTCCTCAGTCCAGGGAACCGGTCGGTGCATGGTCTGACCGTCCCAACGCCGGAGGCTGTACTGGCCATCGCAGGTGATTCCAAAGAGATACCCCTTGTTGGCGTTTGCATTTGCAGGGACGCGGAACATCAGGCCGAAATGATCCATAGATTCGCATGCAGGGGATTGCATCTCCGCTTCGAGATAAAAATTATCCAGGAAAGGCCAGGACAGCCGCCATCCGTCCACATCCTTGTTTGCTGTCAATTTCAGAAAACCGTCTTCAAAGACAATGGTGGTATATTCATTGAACCCGGTGGGCCAGTTATCCCCATCGTCCATGGTGTCAGTCCAATCCGGGTCGCCGAGGGTGAGAGCCGGATCTTCTTCAGAAAGGGTTGGGGTGGGTGTTGGCGAAACGGTCAGGGTTGGGGTGGGAGTTTCATCGCCAGGCACCAGGGTGAATGTGGACGTGGCCGTTGTGGTGCTGGTGGGGGGCAGGTCCTCCATGGTGGGAGAGACTGTCGCTGTGGGGGTCTCTGTGGCCCCCGGAGCCTGAGAGGTGGGGGAGATTAATATGGGAATGGGGGTTCCCGTCAGAATTTTGGCGATTTCAGTCGCCATGCTGTCGTCTGAAGGTGTGGCTTCCGGGCTCTGCATGCCGGGGAAGTTGCAACCGCTCAAGATGACCATCAATAGTAAACCGAAAAATACCGTCCATTTTTTCATGAGAATTACCTGCCTTTTCGTTATTGAAACCAAAACCTGCAATATAAAGGACGCTTGAAAGGCGTAGAAAGTTCCCTTATTGATTCTAGCACGACAGTCGGGAACTGTCAGCAAAGGGGTGGGATTTGGGGGTTAATTCGTATAGAATATGGTATAATTCCTGTGGGTCAGGGGCTGTCATGTTACTGTGATGGCCTGCTTTTCTTTTAATTGGAGACCTGTTTATTTTATGGATGCCCTGGTTGCTCTTTTCTCAATACTATTCACTTTTTGGCCCTTGATCACGCTCTTTGGGTTCCAGGCTCTGGCTGACAAGGAACTGAGTTTTCGGGAGGGGCTTCGTTTGGGGCTCCGCAGGGTGTTTCTGGCCTGGCTCATCTGCGCGCTGCTCCTGGGATTGATCACCCTTTCTGGTCGCAGGCCGGTGAGTTTGCTGCCGGAAAGAATCAACACCCTGGCATTTCTGGTCTTCGGATGGGTGGTGGGTTCCATCACAATTATCTGGGCTCTGTCCCGCTATTCCCGCAGGAGAATCCGCCTTGCCGACGCAGAAAAATTAGAGGATCTGATGGCCATGGAGCCGGATGCCTTTGAACATCTGGTAGCTCATATTTTCAGGGCCTATGGATACCGTGCCCAGCTCGCTGGCGGCAATTTTGATCATGGGGTGGATATTGTGATCCATAATGGTGAAGGGGAAAAATGGATTGCCCAATGCAAACGCTACAAAGGTTCTGTGGGCGAGCCGATCATCCGGGACCTGTTTGGCACCATGCTGCATGAACGGGCCAGGAGAGCCTATTTGATGACAACCGGTCCCATCACACAGCAGGCCCGGGATTGGGCACGGGGGAAACCGATTATCCTGTACGATGGTGAAAGCCTTGTGAAATTGATCCGGCGCACCCAGCGCAACCGTTCGGAAGTTAACCGGCGGAAGCCGACTCTACGGTAACTGGATTTTTTCCGCGGTCTCCTGCAGGAGCCGCTGCACAGTGATTCCGTGGGAAAGATCGGGAATTTGGCTGATATCCTGCTGGCCGCCCAGGAAGAGATAATGGGCATGAATCATCGCCCGCAGCCATCCAGAGGGGAGATAATCTGACGGGAATTTTGAGACGGGCAGATAATCACTCATGACAGTATGCTGCTGCCAGCCATGTTTTGGCAGGAAGGTATCATACACATCCGGTGTGGCGGTATCAAAGCGCAGGGCCCCTCGGGAGCCTCGAATGTCGAGGAAAAGATGGTCTCCGCTGCCAGCGGAAACCCGGCTGGCAACCGCAGTGCCTGCAGCGCCGCTTTCCGGATCTGATAAGAGGATTGTTGTGCAAAGATCCGATTCCGGCGGAACATCTGAAAATCTTCCACTGGCAAATGCCGCGCTAACCTCAAGTTGATCCCCCAGAAAGGCAGTCAACAAGCTCAGGATATGGGATCCCAGATCCGCCGCTGCCCCACCCAGGGGAATGGGCAGCAAGCGCTTTTTGCGTTTTTCCCGGTAGGCCGCATCCAAATATCCGCTGTGAAAATATTCTGCTCTGAAATGAATCGGATCGCCGAAGTCTCCAGAGTGCCATTGATGCAGCGCTTGACGCAGGGCTGATTTCTGAAGGTACTGGAATCCTGCCATGATGAATTTGCCCTGATTTTTTCGCTCCAGGGCGCGTAATTGCTGAAGGTCTTTCTTTGAAGCGCCAATAGGTTTCTCCACATAGATCCGGCTGATATTTGGGGATGCGGCCGCTTTGAGAAGCTGCGGTGTGTGGGTGTGATTGGGCCCCAGGATGTACAACGCATCAAGGTCCTGTTGTTCCCAGATTGCGTCAGGGGGCAGGGCTTCCTGAAATCCGAACCGCTGGGCAAACCCCTCCCGGCTTTTCGGGGTAGGGGAGGCTACACAGCGCTTTTTGATCTCAGGAGCATCAGAATAGTAATATTTCAGGGCGTCCAGGGCGAAAGCATGGGCTTGGGCTATGCCGCCGGCACCTAAGAATCCGATCCGAAGTACTGGCATGGGTTCCTCCTTTATTCATTATAGGTTGTGGGTGCGCAGAAAGGGACACATCCATTAATCCGCTCCACCTCCTGCAGGTAACTGCTGAGAAATCCTTCTGCATCCGCCACATGGTTCAAGAACGATTCCGATTGACCTTCAACCCGGTGGGTTTTTAACGCCTCCATGGCGGCCCCAAGGGTGTTGGCTGCGTAGAATTGCGCCACTTGCATACATGGCGGCACCTGGATTGCCCATATCGCAGTCAAACGCGCTTCAAGGGTCTCCATCTGCACAATGGACAGATCCTCCGGTGCATGAAAGTCGGGCAGGGGAGTCAGCAGCTCTTCGATTTCCGCTGCTGCCTTCACAACCTGGTTGGACGGACATGCCCCCAGGCTGCAAGCGCCAAAAGCCGTGGATAAGACAGCAAGTAGAAGAAGGTTGAGAGAGAAATGTTTGATTGTCATCGGATGTTCACACTCCAGAAAAATACAAACCGCCATCCTGTGGATGGCGGTTTGTGTGAAGTCGGGGCGCTGGGATTTGAACCCAGGGCCTCTTACACCCCATGCAAGCGCGCTAGCCGGACTGCGCCACGCCCCGATTTCGAATTGTAATTATAGCCGCCTTTGTTGATTTTGGCAAGCGGTATTTCTTTTTTCTTTTCCGGTGTTAAGGTACAAAGCCAATGGCAAAAAAAGTTGGGATGAATAAAATCCGGCGGCCATCCTTCAGGGCTTTCAGGGCAAGCGCCTCATAGCAATCAATCTTCTCGGGTGCCAGGCGTCCCTGTAAATCTGCCCGCAGCATTTGCCATTCGGATTCCTGGGTTTCTGGCTGATTGGGCGATGTCCATTGGGCTCCCAGAATGCCGCACGCAATATCCTGCAGTCCCTGATCGTGGAAAAGGCCCTTGACCTTCCTTCCCATGGCCGTGTCCACGCCCCTGGATTTCAGGGCCTGGTTTTGCGATTCTCCAAGGGCTTGCAGGCTCTGCGGATGGTCCAGCCTGGCTTGGTAGTCGGGTTCTGCCAGGGCGATCACAGCTCCTCCGGGCCGGGTGACCCGTTTCATCTCCCTCAAGATTCCCGTTGGTCGCGCCACCCACAACAGCAGGTAATGACAAAATGTGATCGCAAAGTGATTTTTCGGAAAGGGCAGACAGCGGCCATCTCCGGCAGTCAACCACAGCTCCGGCAGGGTTTCTTGGGCGAATTTGAGATATTGCAGGTTAAGGTCCAGGCCGATCATCCGGTGCGGCACCACCTCTTTGGTTTTCTCCAGGACTGCGCCGGTGCCGCACCCGACTTCCAGGAGGGTATCCCCCGGGCTGTAAGGTGCCCTCGAAAATAAGTGAGCCCGGATTTGTTCGGTCCATCCGGCCTGCAGCCGAAACCGCGCATGCCATTGTCTCAGGCTGAGACCTTGTTCGTCCCGGGTCATGGGATTATTTGGATTGCTGCCAGATCGTATCCCAGGAGTCCTTGAGAATATTTCCCAGGACCTGGTTGTAGCCCTGCGCGGGCAGCACATCGCCATCCGGTTCGACGTACAGCCAGGCGGCTCCGGCGCCTTCCGGGGGTTCCTCTTCCTTGGCGGAAAGCTCCAGGGATACCGGATTGTTGCTCGAATAGGGCACCGGCATATCCCATACCAGGTCAAGGCCCTGAATGGCTGCATAATCCCGGTACTGCTGCAGTTCATCCGCCAGGCCCGGGTCCGGAGTGCTCAGGGAAAGGGCATTGGCGCCCATCTCTGCCAGGCGTTCAATGTGGGGGTGCAAATCCGTCCCTTTGTGCACGGTCAGATGGACTGTTGTGAAAAGATCTTCCGGAAGGATCTTACCAAGAACTTCCCAATCCCCGGAATCCTGGGGGTCAAAGATCATCATCAGATGATCCAACCCCTTCACCAAGAGGGTGTTGCGATAAGCCTCCTCTCCCAATTTTGAGCCATCGCTGAGCAGGCCGGTGACCAGGCCCAACTCTTCAGCCTTCTCCAGAAGGTCAGGCAGGTCCTCCCGCAGGGTGGGTTCCCCACCGGTGAAGAGCAGGTGGGGGATACCGATATCATGGGCTTTTTGGATGATGCTGAGCCATTCGTCCCGGCTCAATTCACGTTCAACCCGTTCCACCGGTGCGTCTTCCTTTTTGCTCTCTGTGTTGACGCGATAGGTGAGGGCACAATCCAGCCGGTAAGGCGCTGAGATGTGGGTGGAATAGGGTTCTTGCCGCTCGATGTCCAGGTATGTCACCGGATCCAGGTCAGGGGTTTCGATCAGGGTTTCAATCTGGGTGGTCAGATTATCAAAATCCTGACGGGCTTTTTCCCGGTCCACCTGATAGCGGCGAGCGATTTCTTCGGCCGCTTCCTCCGGTGGGGTTTGCTGCACCAGATAATAAGCGTATTCAGCCGCAGTCTGATTCAGGTGCAGGATTGTGGCGGCGTTGATCACCAGGATCCCGGTGCCGTCCTTTTCTATCCGCAGGTGCAGACGATATTGGTATTCCGCTTCCGGCGGTGTTTGGTAGGTGTACATGCCTGTGGGTAAGGGTTCTTTTTTGGAGAAAAAGGTTTTGATCGAATCAATGAGATTTGCCATAGCCACTCCGATTATGATCTAAATAAGGGATTCTGAATGGGTTTTATTTCCTGATGTTTTCTTGCCAGTGGACACCCCCCGCCGCATTCCGGAAGGAACTCACACCCCTGACAGCCTTCCGGGATATTGCTTCGGTTGCGCAATTCCAGGGCCAGGGGGGACTCCCAGATGTCCTTCCAGGGGTCTTCCAGGAGGTTTCCCAGAGATTGATAGTATGACTGGCAGGGCAGCACATCGCCATTTGGTTCAACGCACATATTGTACAGGGCGGCTGTGCAGCCTTTTACCCCCAGATCTAACTGAACTGGATTGAAATGGCAGTATTGGGTGGGGGTATACCAGATCAACCGTTGGCCGTTCCTCCGGGTCAATTTTCGAGCGGTTTCCAGAAGATCTGGAAGGTCCTGCTCTTTCAATCCGGTATCAACCGATGCACCCTTTCCTGCATAGATCAGGGCATTGAGGCCCACGGTGGGCACGCCTGTGTCTGCCAGAAAAGTCAGCGTCTCTGCAATGGTCTCACGGTTGTGGGTCAATAGCGTGGTGTTCGTCATCACATACAGTCGTGTCTCCAGGACGTTTTTTAATCCAGCGACTGTTTCCTCCCAGGCCACCTTTGCGGCAACCATCCGGTCGTGAATCTCCGGATCGTGGGATTCAAGGGTGATCTGCACATGATCCAGGCCGGCATCCAGAAGCTTTCCCACCAGGTCCTTGTCAGCCAGTTTGCGTCCGTTGGTGTTTAAACCGGTGATCAGGCCTTTTTCTTCGGCGTAAGCAACCAGTTCCGGTAGTTGCGGAAAAAGGGTTGGCTCACCGCCGGTGAAGACAATGTGGGGAATGCCCAGGGACCAAACCTTGTCAATCACCCGGCGCCATTCCTTGACAGACATTTCGGGAAAGCGGCGCGTCCGGGCATTGTAACAATGCTGACAGTCATTATTGCACCGGTAGGTGACTGCGAGGTCCATCCGGTATGGGGCGCTGGGTTTTGCACTGAATGGGGCTGTGGTTTCAAGATTCAGCTCACAAATCGGGCAAGCGCCATTGGGCTTCAGGAGCTCTTCCAGTTGTTGGCTGAAATCCTGGTAATCCTTTCGCGCCTCTCGGGGCGTGATCTGGAATCGGCGGCCCACGACGCGGCCGGCAGTCTTAGGGGGTGTGGCTTCCAGGTGCAGAAAGGCCATCAAGGCGGCAGTGGGGTTAAGATGCACCACCCGGTTGGCGTTGATGATCAACAGTCCGCGCCCATCCGGATCAATCCGCAAGTGCAGACGGATTTTCTCATCTGCTTCTTGGCGCTGATAGTGGTACAGACCAGGGTCGGGAATTCCGGCCCCGGGCTTGAGCATTTTTAGGAATTTACCGATACGATTATCTTTTGCGGTCATAAGTGATGAAATGGTCCCGCTCCTGATCGAAATGTGACCAGGAGCGGATACTGGAATGAGCTGATGAGTTTTTCAGCGGCCACCGCCTGCGCAGGCACAGGCGCACCCTGCGCAGGCACAGGCGCAGGCGCAAGCGCAGGAGCTGCCCCCACCGCCCCGGAAACCGCCGCTTCCGCTCTTGCTGGATTTGGGGATTGGATTGGTGCGGTTTGTGATGCCGCTGGTGAAGGATGTGAGATTGCCTACGACCCCGGCCGCCATGCCGCTGACGCCGTTGATTACGCCGGCTGCAAAATCGGAACCCGGTATGTTGGGCAGTGAAGGGCGTCCTCCGGCGCTTCCGGCTCCCTTGCCGGTGCTGGCGATGGATTTGCCCAGCCCCCCGCCAATGCGACGACGGTAGACCGGATCATAGCGATGCCACCACACAGGAACGAATACCGGTCCGCCCGTGAAAGTCCGGCGGGTGCGGTCTTCATAATCTTCGTCCAGCATGGTCCATTCCAGCGTGCGGTCATAATTTTCGCTCTTGACTTCAGGGGTCTCAGCCTCTTCGACCATTTTCCAGGCCCGTCGCATGATATCCTCGTAATAGGCCACGGACTCTTTCCGACTGAAACCTTTCATTTTTTTTGATACGCTGTTGACCAGGTTGACCACCATCTTTTGCATGGCCGCCCGTCGCCGGCTTTCTTTCACCTTGAAAGCTTCCAGGAACTCCTTTTCATAGGGGTGAAGTCCTTCCGGCAGGGGGTCTGTCACTTCGATCTGGAGCGGCTCCTTTTCTTTGACGATGGCAGCGCCCTTTTTGAGCACGCCAAAGAGGATCATGGTCAGGACCTTGTCCATGGGTTGTTCCATCAGGATAGCGGCTTCCACCGCCGTCAGCCCGCGCTTGATGCCGTGACCTTCGATCTTCATCTTGGGTGGAAGGTATTTCATTTTGCGTTTGTTCGCGCCAACCGTGCCTTGATAGATGCTCCAACCGAAAATCGCGAGGAAGAACAAGCCAAACCCGAAACAGCAGAAAGTCTGGCTGCTGAAGATCCCCAAGATTGAATCAATAATCGAAGGTTCTCCGCCAGGTTGAATTGTGTTGTCCGGCTTTGTGGAGACGCTGTCCTCCGGGACATACTGGTTGGGGAATGCTGCGCCGAAGATGTACTGGGTATGGGCGTCTGCATTTTCTGTGTACCAGGAATAGTACACGCGATCTTCCGCCTCCGTCCGGCCGATATCATCAGGTTCGGAGGGGCCCGGCCAGCTTGTGGGATTGTAATAGACGCCTTCTTCGTTTCCCACCCCAGGGGGCAGAATGATCGTCACCCGGTACGCTGTGTTATTGCTCTTGTCAAATTGAGAATCGAACCAGTTGGGGCTGAATTGGAAGTTGACGTAGTTTTCACGATCACCGGCGTCATAAGGGGTCAGGACATTCTTGACGCCTGGAACCCAGATGGTCACTGTGCCGGATTCTCCTGGCTGGATAGCGTCTGCGCCAAGATCCAGGGCAAACCCATTCGGAACATACGGAGAGCTTTCAATGCTCTTGACGGCATTCCCATTCACTTCGGCATCAATCGCATTCAGACTATAGGCGGAAGAGGGCATGCCGATATCCACAAAGTCAATCGGTGCGGCGCCCGTTTGGTTCTCGAATTCAATTAAATACCACAGGCTGATGGTTCCGTCCTCTTCTACATAAGCTTCAACTTCCTGGGCGGTCACTTCAAAGCGATAATCCTGGGCAGCGACAGTTGCCGGCAGGGCAAACAATCCCAGGATTACCAGTATCAGAAAGAAATATCTCAGTTTTCTCATAGGGTCACCACTTCGGTTCTTCGGTGAGTTGATAGGTTGTTGAGCAATGGGGGCATTCAACAACCGGAGCGCCAGCCACCATTTTTATATCGTTGGAAGTCAGGGGGCCTCCGCAGGATTTACACTTGATGGTTTCCATCCCAACGTCACCGGGAAGGTCAATCTGCATATTGACAACCTGATCCCCAGCTTTTTGAGGAGGGCTCAATTTTGTCCCGACGAATATCAGGATGAAACCAATCACCAGGCCGACAAGCCCGACGAAAATCCAACTGGGCGATCCCTCCGGGCTGAAGGCTCCCAGGATGAACAAGAAAGCGAAAATGATAAATATCCCCGCGGTGATAAACGCAATGATTCTTCCTGCACGCATAGTTCCTCCAAAATTTTATTAATTTTCTGTAACACTATTTTAGCTTAAGATGCGGCGACTGGCCTGAGAAAATCTCAGGCCCTGGGGAAGGCGATGGGGTTTTGGCATTATAATGGTTGAGAAGCAACGTCATCATGCATGCCGTTTTACCGTCTTTATTATACAGGATGAATCCCATGCCAGAAGAAACCGTTCCTGACATTGTCATCAGCCGCTTGCCCTGGTATCTCCAAACCC
>DAOTUG010000232.1:0-13704 GCA_034437335.1 Anaerolineaceae bacterium | reverse complement strand
CCCCGTTGAAGGTCACATTCGGCTGAACGGTCTGGGCGGCCCAGCCGATCAGGAGGGCGTCATAGTTGGCGGTGGAGAGGCCGGTGTTGCCAAACATCCCGCTGGCATCAGTCAGGGCGCTCACATCCCACCCGCCCAGGTCCTGGTCGAAGGCGGCGGCCTCAAAGAAGGCATAGCTCATATTGGTAACGCTGCCGGTGTCCCATGCGCCGATATCCTGGTTGAAGACATCAGTTTGTTCAAACATATTGTTCATGAGGGTCACACTGCTGGTATCCCAGCCCCCAATATCCTGGTTGAAGGCGCTGGCGTTGCTGAAGAGGTAGCGCATATCCGTGACAGCCCCGGTGTCCCATGCGCCGATGTTCTGGTTGAAGACGGGGGTATTGCTGAAAAGGTTTCTCATCGTCGTGACGCTGCTCGTATCCCGGCTCCCGATGTCCTGGTTGAATGCGTCCGCATGGTTGAACATGGCGCTCATATTCGTGACGCTGCCGGTGTCCCAGCCGCCGATATCCTGGTTAAAGGCATCCGCTCCGGCGAACATGCTGCCCATGTCGGTGACGCTGCCCGTATCCCAGGCGCCGATGTCCTGGTTGAAAGCGCTGGCCAGGTAGAACAAGGCGTTCATATTGGTGACAGCCGCGGTGTCCCAGGCGCCAATATTCTGATTGAAGGCGCTGGCGTTATTGAAAAGGCTGCTCATATTGGTGACGGACGCGGTATCCCAGCCGCCGATGGCCTGGTTGAAGGCAATCGTTTCCCGAAACATCTGCTGCATGGTGGTCACGTTCCCCGTGTCCCAGGCCCCGATGTCCTGGTTGAAGGCCTCGGCGTTCAGGAACATGCTGTTCATGTCGGTGACCAGGCCGGTATCCCAGCTCCCGATATCCTGGTTGAAGACGACGGCATTATAAAACATGCCGCTCATGTGGGTAACGGCGCCGGTGTCCCACCCGCTGATGTTCTGGTTAAATTTGAAGGCGTCCCGGAACATTTCTGTCATATTCGTGACATTGGCGGTATTCCACCCGCTGATGTCCCCATCGAAGGAGGTCGCCTGATAAAACACACGGCTCATATCGGTCACATTGCCGGTGTCCCAACGGGTGAGGTCCTGGCTGAAGGAGCCGGCCCAGGCGAACATCCAGCTCATATCCGTCACCAGGCTGACATCCCATCCGCTGATATCCTGATCAAAGCTGTAGGCAAGCGCAAACATATAGCCCATGTCGGTGACATTGGCGGTTTCCCAGCGGTTGATATCCTGGTTGAAAACCCCGGCCCCGTAGAACATGCCGCGCATGTTCTCAACATTATCGGTATCCCAGCCTCCGATGGATGCATTTAAGACACTGGCCGAGGCAAACATCCAGCTCATGTCGGTCACATTGGACAGGTCGGGGGTGTCGGCGGCCGGGATGGTCAGGTTGGAGCAGCCATGGAAGGCGTTGGCCATGGAGGTCCAATGGCCTGTGCCCCACTGCTGAACAGTCAGCAGTTTGTTGCGGTCCCCGCCGTTATTGAAGTAGATCCGGGGGAAGCCGGTCCTGGCGCCGCTGGCGTCCTCGATGCGGATGGTGTAGGTGCCGGGGCTGCCTCCATAATCGCAGGTGTAGTCCCCGGTCACGCCGGAGGCTTCGTCCGTGCCGTCGTCGTCGCAGTCCACGTTGTAGTTGTAGCCGCCGCCGGCGGTGGGGATGGTGAACTCGTCATTGTCAGAGACGCCACCGTTGTCGGTCTTGACCGTGATCACGAAATCATCCGTGCCGGCGGCCCTGACGGGGATTACCATGGGGGGGCCTGCCGCGGCAGTCAGGGCGGCCAGCAGGGCCATCAGAATGAATAACCGACAGAAGAACCTTTGTCCAGATTTTATTGAGATCATCACGATACCTCCTGAAGCATTTGATTGGGGTGAAAGAAAAAGGATTGGCTGGTGAGGGGTGCCTTATCGGCCCGATCATGGTCTCGGATTGGGGTGTGCAGGTATGTAATGGGGTTCAGGAGGGTGAGATAATGCGCAATCCGGAGTCCAAAAGGTTATTATGATGTAGGAAGAGTTGGAATCAATGAGATAATTATAAAAGAAAATGCAGGATATATTTCTTAAAATATTCTTCAGAGCTGGTGCAGGGTGAGGGTGTTTGGCCTGGGGTCCTGTTTCTACCTGCCAAACCCTCCCTGACGGGCGTTCGTCAGGCCCTGCTGCGCATGTCTTTGCTCGCAGCAGAACTCGGGGGTTGGATGGGAAACACAGCGTCCGCTCCCGCGTCACGGGAATTTTCCTCCCTGCCAGCCATGATTGAGAATGTCATGCAGGCCGCTTGGTTGCCCCCCAGCGATGGACGGCGGCCTGCTGCATACGGGGCTTGCGCCTCAGGGCAGGGCCGGCATCTCGGAGGCCGGCGCAAACACTGCGCCAACCAGGCCGCGGCCGGTATGAGCGCCAAGCACCGGGGAGATGGAGCAGTTTGGCAGCCAATCACACGCAAAAAGGCCGTCCAGCATCTCCCGCAGGTTTTCAGCGCCTTCCGGATTCCCGGCGTGCCCGATCTGCACCCGGATGGAGGCGCCTTCCCCAACTTTGGCGGCGATATAGGCCGGGATGGCGCGCAGGGCTTTGTTGAACGTCCGGGCTTTGTCCCGCTGGTAATATTTTCCATCGGTTTTGTCCACGCCAATCAGGGGTTTGATTCCCAGGAGTGATGCCAGCAGCCCTTTGATGTGGCTGATGCGCCCCCCGTGGATCAGGTAGGATAGGTCCGGCAGCGTGAAGATCATCTCAGTCGCATTTCGCACCGCGGTCAGCGTATCCAGAATTTTTTGGCGGGGCCATCTTGCGCCAGCTCCCCGCAACGCGGCCTCCACCTGCCAGCCCATTTCCGCTGAGAGGGTGCGGGTGTCAACTACTGTGATGTTTGCCCCCTCGATTGTCGGGGCCACTTGCTGGGCGATTTGGTATGTGGCGCTCATGCCAGAGGAAATGTGCACGGAGAGGATCTCTGGGTCGGTTTTGGCTATCTCTTTGAAGCGCGCTTCAAACTCTCCCGGAGAAGGGGTTGATGTGACCGGCATCTGATCGGTGGAAGCCAGCAGGTCATAGAAGGCTTCCGGCTGGATATCCACCCCGCTGCGGTAGGTCATGCCGTCGAGGGTGATTTTCAATGGCACGGTGTGCAGCACTGTGCCGTGTTGTTGTTCGGGGGAAAGGTCATAACCGCTGTCGGTTAAAATTTGCATGGGTATCTCCTGCTGATGAATCTGTATGTAGTTTAACCACCAAGATCGCAAAAAGTGACGATTTCATGGGGAAATGGGGTCATTTTGGAGGCGCCATCCGGAGTAAGGTCCCGGCTCCCTGTTCCAGGGAGAGGATCGCCATGTCCGCAGCGAGCTGCAGGATGGCTTCCGCCACTGCATCCGGCTGATCGTGATGGATGAAGTGTCCGCTGTCCGGAACGATGATGTGTTATCTCTGTGTGGACAGATTCAGGAAGTCCGACTGCATCGCCCAAAAGGCTTCATTGACTGCTGCCATTTCTTCCTCGGTGAAATTCCCTATGGGTGGGTGTTCTTTGCTCCTGGTCAGGATGAGAATCGGAGCGATTTTTTTTCACTGGACGGGCCTTTCTGCTGTTGCAAACGCTGCTTATTGTACAGGAGATGTTCCCGGAGAGCAATGGGCTGCGCATGGCGGACTTTCCCCCATGCCTCATTCACCCAGATCCTGCGAGTCCCGGTCAGAGCCGGACACCTCCCGGGCGATGTCCGGCCCGTCATGATACTCCGGGAGATCCGAGAGGACAGAATCCCAATCTTCTCCATCCTCACAGTGCACCCAGGTGTTGAAAGAGGTGATCCGGAAATGCGGACGCCAGCGCTTCAGACCAGTTCAGCATTTTCACCGCTTTTCATAAATCCATGTCCGTCATTCAGGATAGTCTATCGGATTTTTGGACTTGCCTGGCTGTGTTCTTCATTGCGGCGCGCCCTGCGCTGTGGTAGAGAGCAGCCCATGCGTGTTCCCTGGCCCATCGCAGCGTCCGTTTTTGCACGGGGGGATCTGCGCCTGCCTGGCCCTGGGCGGGGATATCCTCGTAACTGTGGATGATATCCCCGAAATTGAGCAAACCGCCCTTTCTCTGGCGTGGATCCGTACCATGGTCAATCTGCTGCTGGCGATCGGCACCGTGCTCAGTATGGACGCCATCTGGTTCTATGCACTTGACCGCCAGACATGCCAGAAGATTGTTGCGGAACTGGAAGCCCGCGAGCATAACCGGGCATTGAAGTAAGATAAGGTTCGGCAGGCGTCATAAGACCTTATAGGTCAGGTTCAATATTTTAGTGGGTATTCAGGTCTCACTTATGCCTTCTGACTATCCGGATCCCGTACAGACGATGGCCTGTGCGGGAGTTTATAGACACAGGGTTTACTTCACTGTCAGGGGCAGGAACAGGAAATACGACGTCCAGCGGTCCCTGATAAAGATGTCGCTATATCCGTTGGTATCTCCGGGAACCAGGTTGCTGGCTTCAGAACCAAAGACCACAAAACGGCCTTCTGCAGAGATGGCGGCGCTGTAGGAACCATAGTTTGCTTGTGAATAATCTGAGGCAATGGAAATCCGTTCGGTGGTGCCGGTTTGGCGGTCGTGGAGGAAGATATCTTTCTTCTCGTTGGTATCGTTGGGGACGAGGTTGCTGGCATTTGAGGGAAAAGTTAAGTAACGGCCATCATCCGAAATAGCGGAAGCGAACGAGTTTCCATTGGCTTGCGTGCCATCGGAGGCGATGGAGACCCGTTCGGTTTCGCCGGTCTGGCGGTCGTGAATGAAAATATCCCATACATTGTTGGTATCCCCGATGACCAGGTTGCTGGCAAATGCACGGAAGGTAACATAGCGGCCATCCGGCGTGATTGCAGGCTCAACTGCTTCACTGTTTGCCTGGGCGCCATCGGAGGCGATGGAGACACGCTCGGTGGTACCGGTCTGGCGGTCGTGAACGAAAATATCAAATGCATTGTTGGTATCCCCGATGACCAGGTTGCTGGCATGGGAACTAAAGGCCACATAGCGGCCATCACCGGTGATAGCTGTAGAATTTGACCAGGTGTTTCCCTGGGAGCCATCGGAGGCGACGGAGACTCGTTCGGTTTCGTCGGTCTGGCGGTCGTGGATGAAAACATCTTCGACACCATTGGTATCCCCGGGAACGAGGTTGCTGGCCGATGAGGTGAAGGCGACATAGCGGCCATCATTTGAGACAGCAGCATCAGATGAAAAGAGGTTCGCTTGGGTGCCAGTGGAGGTTACAGAGACACGCTCCGTAATACCTGTCTGGCGGTCGTGGATGAAAATATCAGAGTACCCATTGGTATCCCCTGAGACAAGATTGCCGGCAGTGGATTCAAAAGCCACGAAGCGGCCATCTGCTGAGATAGCCGGCTCAACTGATTCACCGTTTGCCTGGGTGCCATCCGAGGCGACGGAGACACGTTCGGTGGTGCCGGTTTGCTGGTCGTGAACAAAGATGTCCGCATGGCTATTGGTGTCATTGGGGATTAGGTTGGTGGCACTGGAAGAAAAGGTGATAAAGCGCCCGTTGGACGAGATCGCAGGGCTCTCGGACTCATTGTTGCTCTGCAAGCCGCCAGGGGCCTCCGAGACCCGTTCAATGTTTACCTCTGACTGTGCCCGCGCGGGCTCGCTGGCGGTCAGGATCAGCATCACAACCAGGCTGATTTTTACGCATGTTTTGAACGTGTTCATTGTTCCTCATTTCATAAAGGGATTCATTGATATTATGGTTATAAATTATATTACATATATTAGCATATATATATAATAAATACAACACACGTTTTCTCAGATCCAGGAATTCGATCTATGAACTGGATAAAGACTGTCATATATTTTCGGTCGGAGCTTTTTTTGATTGAAATACAGTCACCAACACAAGGAAGCTCTGTCCCCGGATCTGGTTTTTGGTCCTTCGCCAAGATGTTTGTGGGGGCTCATTTGATATCAATCTTGCCCTGGGAAAGGACGATGGTTGTTAGGGAAAGCTAGTGAATTGGAGACGCGATAGCTCCGGTTTTTGTCGGTGATTGCGTGATGAAGCCGGATGGGATCGTTCAGGGTTGTGACGTGCTGGTCTTTGGGGCCTCCTGAACCCCCTGGCCAATCTGGTGTATGTCCTGGGGCCGGCCGCTGCGGACTCGGTGAACTGGGGTTTACAGCCATTAAAAAACCCGGACCTTCTCGGCCCGGGCTTGTTTGTCAATGGGGGTATCCGGCGGTCAGAGGACCGCATCGCAGTTGAAGGACTCCCACCCTTCCAGGCCGCCGATCAGCACGTTCAGATCCCGCCAGCCCTCCTTTTTGAGGTAGCTGGCCGCAAACATGGAGCGCAGACCGCTGGGGCAAACCAAAATGATTGGCCTGTCTTTGGGGATCCGGTCAAGATGCCGGGATAAGACCGTGGCATGGATCTGCAGGCCGTGTTCCAGTCCGTCGTCTTTGATTTCTTCCTCTCCCCGCACATCGAGGATTAATGCGTCCGTGTCCTCTTTAATCGTCTCGCACAGCTCCCTGGCCGACAGTGTGCCAATGGTTTCAAGGGGCTTGCCGGCCTTGGCCCAGGTCAGGACGCCTTCTTTGAGGGCACCGGCCAGGCGGTCAAAACCGATCCGGATCAGCATGCGGACAATCGGGCGGGTGTCCTCCGCCTCGGTCACGATTAGGATCGGGCGGTCGTAGTCCAGATACCATCCCGCGTAGGCGGGCAGCCCGGCTTCCCAGATGGCAAGGCTCCCGGGCAGGTGGGCGCCGCCATAGGCGATCTCGCCTCGCGTGTCCACCACCTGGCCCTTTTTTGCCGCCTCCTCGAAGGCATCCGGCTGCAGGGGCTGCAGCATCGGCAGCCGGCCGAGGACCGGCGGCCCTGCCAGGTTCAGTTTTTCCATCTTTCGGAAATAGGGCGGCCTTTCCAGCATGCTGGCGTTCTTTTCGATGAATTCCTCCCGGGATCCGACCTGGAGGGCCGGGTTGATCCGCTTCTCAAGGCCGATGGTCGTCCAGGTCCGCTCCGAGATAGCCGAACCGCACACAGAGCCGGCGCCATGGGCGGGGCAGAGGAGGACGCCCTCCCCCAGGGGCAGGAGCTTTTCAAAGATCGAGTCATAGAGCTGCCCGGCCAGATCGTCCATCCGCTCCTCGCCGAAAAGGTCCACCCGGCCGACGCCCCCGGCAAAGAGGGTGTCACCGGAAAAGACCATCCAGGGTTCGCCATGGGGATCGTACAGCAGATAATTCATCATGCCTGGGGTGTGTCCCGGGGAATGGATGGCCTCAATTTTAAACTCCCCGACCTGCCAGGTCTGGCCTTCCTGCACGGCATGGCCGTACTGATACTCCATTTCCCGGTCCGCATGATAGGGCACCGTCCCGATGGCGGCTTCCAGCTCGCAGGAGCCGATCAGGTAATCTTCGTTCCGGTGCGTCTCCAGGGATGCGCCGATATGGAACCCGGCCTGCTCTCCATCCTTCAGGTAGGCCCCGATGTCGCGCCGGGGATCAATCACCACCGCCTCCCCCTTGTCGCCGATCAGATAGGAATAATGGGCCAGGCCCTTTGACTTGTATCGTTTAAATAACATGGAATGACTCCCTTGTTTGTCAATGCTAAATAGGATTAATCGTGCCCTGGAGCTCGGCTGAGACGCGGCCCTTGTCCTCCAGGTAGCTGCGCAGGACCTCGATGGCCTTCACGTCCAGCTTTTTGCGGTTGGCGCCATATTCCTTGCGGACGCCCTGGGATGTGACATAACAGACGTGGTAGACCCGGTCCATATCCACCCGCTCATCGCCGACAAACAGTTCCTGGATGCGGTGATGCGCCGCGTTTTCAACCTTGCAGTACAGGCTCAGGCCCAGGCAGCGTTTGACATACCCGCCCATCTGGTCATAGGGGTTTCTGGCGAAGGTTCGTTCGAGGTTTTTTTCCATCATGTTCCAAAGCTCCGCCCCGGTCAGGTCGCAGGTCTGGACGGGGGGGTTGACCGGAATGATATTCCAGAGGTCGTTGAGGGTGATGGGGCCGGGGGGGATGGGCGCGCCGTAACGCCACCCGTTCGAGAAGGCCATCTCGGCCCCGGTGGCGTGAATCAGCCCCTGGAGCAGGAAGGTGTCCATGGTGGATTCAAACACGCGGTAGCGGTGGAGGGGCGTTTCCACGGTCCCCAGCCGCTGTGAGAGGTGGTCCCGGATGGGGTTCATGACATCTTCAACCAGCCCTTCCACGGCGGGGTCAGGCTCCATGCCTTCATCCACATGGACGAGGTGGTGCTGGTAATCCAGGATCCGCCCGTCGGTCAGGGTCAGGTCCAGCCGACCCAGAAATGAACCATGGCAGCCGGACTGGATGATGATGGTGTTGTTCACCATGGCCGGTCGGTAGAGGCGGTTGTGAGTATGGGCGCTGAGGAGAATGTCAATCCCCTCCACTTCTTTGGCCAGCTTGACCTCCTGGGGAAACCCCAGATGGGACAACACCAGGACAAGATCCACCTTTTCCTCGCGTTTGAGCTGGTCAATGATTCCCGGAAGCTCCTCGTTGCCCAGGGTCATCCGGATGCCCTTGCTGAACCAATCGGGCATGACCTTGTCCACGATCACCGCGGCGATCCCGATCACCCCGATCCGGAGGCCGCAGCGCTCGATCACCCGGTAGGGTTCGAAAATTCTTTCTCCGGTTTCCTTGTCGTAGCAATTGATTGCCAGGAGGGGATAATTGAGCTGGTCGGTCACCTTCTTGAGCTGCTCCGGCCCATAGCCAAATTCCCAGTGGGCCGTCCAGCCGTCAAAGCCGATCTCGTTCAGGATGGGCGCCAGGGCTTCGCCTTTGCTCTGGACAGCCGGATAGGTGCCGTGGATTGTGTCGCCGCAATCGAGGGCCAGGACACAGCCGTCGTTTTCCTGGCGAATGTTCTTGATCAGGCCGCTGATCCTTGGAAAGCCGCCGGCCTTATGAAAGATATGTCGGCTGCCCTGGTAGAAAAGTTCATTGTGAAGCTCAAGATATCCGTGGGAGTCGTTGAGCTGGATGATGGTCAGGTTTTGGTTTGTCATTTTTTCCTTTCAGGTCAGGATTAAGATGAGGGCATTAATCGTCAACAGGACAAGGACAATCCATTGAAAGATTTTGTCCGGAATGTAGTTGTAGATCTTGATCCCCAGCCAGGCGCCCAGGAACATGGCCGGCAGGAGGATCAGCCCTTCCAGGAAGAGCTTGAATGTCATATCCCCGGTGACAACAAAGCTGATGGAACGATAGAGCATCAAGGCGCCAAAAAAGGCGGTGAAGATCGCCTTCATCTTTTTGGATGACCAGGCGCCCGTTGCTACAAGGAATGCGCCATAGATGATCATCGGCGGCCCGGGGATCGCCACCGCCCCACCCAATATGCCCCCCAGCAGTCCGGCCAGCACACCCAGGTACCAGGGGTTGAAATCTTTGTCCTCCCCGAACCATTTCTTGAACAATTTGAGTTCTCTGAAGAGCGCGATGAGGACCACCGCCACCAACAAGGTGATTCCGATGACCAGGCGCATTTGCGACTGCGAAAGCTGCTTCAGAAAAAAGATCCCCAGGGGCATCCCAACCACGAGACCGGCGACCGGAAAGAGCCAATCCTTCAGTTCGAAATGCTCCTTTACGGACCACCAGATGCGCAGGTTGCTGACCACAGCGATCACCCCGAAAACCACCGAGGCCTCAGCCGGGTTGCGGAAGAGGGGCATGAGACCCATGGCCACCTGGGCCAGGCCAAACCCAGCGATTCCATGAATAAGCGTTCCAAGGAAAATGGCGCCTGCGGAAAGAGCGATTATCGTCCAATCGAAGTTCATTAAGCGTTCCTTTCAGAAAAAAAAGAAGCACATCAAATTAAGTATGGGGCTTGAAGCGATGGTTGCGGTGAGAATGCAGATGAAGAACGGTTGGTTTCTGGGCAAAAAGGTTGGTTTTCTGGGTGCCCTTGCGAGATGGTCATACAAAAAACCGGCCGGCGCATCAAAACCATCCCATTTCCCCTGCATCCATTGACACCCGCGCCCGGCCCCCGTATAATACTTTACATTGTACTTTACGCAAACCTTACGTCAAAAGTTACATTCACGTTACAAGGAGCTTCCATGGCCAAAATCATCACCATCGTCAACCAGAAAGGCGGCGTCGCCAAAACCACCACCGCCATCAACCTCTCCCACGGCCTGTCCCTGGCCGGATTTCGCGTCCTGGCCGTGGACCTGGACCCCCAGGCCACCCTCTCCACCTGGTTGGGCCTGCGCCCCCAGAACGGGGCCTATGCCGTGATGATGAACGGCGCCGACCGGCAGCTCCTGGGCACCATCCTGGACGCCAAGATCCGCCCCACCGGGCGCAAGAACTTCTTCCTGATCTCCTCCGACAAGAATCTTTCCACCGCCCAGACTGCCCTGCACGACACCCCTGGGGTCTACCTCAAAAATATCCTCAACCATGACAGCATCCAAAAGCGTTTTGACTATGTGGTCCTGGACACCGCCCCCACCATCGGCGGGATCCAGTATCGGGCGGTGATCGCCGCCGACGGCCTCCTCGTGCCCATCCAGTGTAATTTTGGGGGCATTGAGGGGTTCCTCAAGCTCTACCGGGACCTCAAGACCTTCAAGGAAAAGGGCTGGGAGGGTTCCCTGTATGGCATCCTCCCCACCATGTATGACGAGCGCACCGATGAATCCGAACGGGCCATTATTTCCATGCGGGATATCTTCAAGAACGCCCCCCGCGCGGTCTTTGACCCCATTCACCGGGCCGTGGTCCTGGAGCGCTGCGCGGCGGAGGGCAAAACCGTCTTTGAGCTGGAGCCTTCCTCCCGGGCCGCCCGGGAGTATGCCCGGTTGGTGGACCGCATCGCCAAACTGACCACATCCTGACGAAAGGAGACCCCGTGCCCAAAGACCAATCGCCCTATAATTTTGATGTTCTGGGTGATGATGACGAAGAAAAGACCGATTCATCCCTGCCCGCCGGGCTCCTCGGCGAGAAGCCGGTGGTAGACCCGGCCGATTTGGTGGAGCTGCGCCCCAAACGCCGGTCACGCCCCAACCGGGACTACAGCAAAGAAAAACCCCACGTCACCTTCCGGCTGATTCCCAAAACCCTGCACGAGCAGGTCAAAAAAACCGCCCGGGCTGAGGGGGTGCTCCTGGGGGAACTGGCCCGGTTTTTCTTTGAATACGGCATCCAGCAGGTGGAAGGCGGCAGCCTGTCCCTGCAGCCCGCCGCCGTCCGCACCGGCTTGTCCCTCTATCCGGAGATGCGCACCAGCCCCGGCGTGCGTCAGACCTCCCGCAAGAACAAGTGGTCCCTGAACACCCCCCACACCTATCACGGGGTGACGGCCGCCATCAAGGACCGCATGGACGCCATCGCCGCACACTACCGCGTGCCGGTGGGCGAGGTGGCCCGATTTTTCCTTGAGCACGGCCTGGAAGCCTATGGCCGGGGCGAACTGGAACTTGAGAAGACGGTGGTGGAGACGCGCAACTCCCTCTATCCGGAGGATTTTGGCGGATAGCGCCTGCCCCCTGGTTCACAATCCCCCCAACCCTACTTTCGACCCTATCAATTTCTGTCCCCCTGCTTTATACTGGCCCTGTTCTCCGGGATTTGGGATCCTCCCGCCCGGGATGTCGCCGCCCGCGGTTTCAGAAACAGAGGTGCACAATGAAAAGTCTGTCAATTCCCCCAATGCAGCCCGCTGGGAGAGTGCGATGGCAGAGCATATGGTCATGAAAAAGCTCCCGCCGGAGGATACCCGCAAACTGTTCTGGTCTTTTGGGACCTGTTCCCGGACTCTGTATTTCATCCTGGACCGGGCCCTGGATGCGATCCGGACTGTCCTGGAGCGTGTTTCCGGGGACATCCCGGAGGAAGGCGCCCTGAGCTGTGCGGACCTGCTGGCGGCTCTCACGGTGGGAAAGGATCATAAAAAAGGAGAAGACCATGCTTGAAACCGTACAAATCCAGCTTTCTGGGGTCTGGGCGGCCCTGATGCTGATCTACCTGCTGGGGGATGTCCTGCGCATCTTCAGCGGCGATTTTCAGAAGGAAATGTCCCAAAAGCACATGCCCGAGGGCGGGTTTACCCAGGGGATGTATTTGGGGATCACCGTGCTGATGCTCCTGCCGATTTTGATGATGGTGCTGACCCTGTTCCTGCCCCGGCCGGTGAACCGCTGGGCCAACATCATCGTGGCCGGGTTTTTCCTGATCTTCAATCTGATCGGCCTGCCCGGCTATCCTTCGGCCTATGATAAGTTTTTGCTGGCAGTGAGCCTGGTTTTCAATGGGCTGACGATCTGGCTGGCCTGGAGCTGGGCCTGATCCCCAAGCCTTTCGTGATAAAGCGCGTTCCATGTCGTTTCCCCGGGTTGTTCCAGGGGCTGTACCGGGTTGGGGATAGAAAAAAGGACTGCCTGCAAAAGACAGTCCTTCTGGTGACGAAGTACAGAATGCTGTAACTTTTCGGCCCGGCCTTCAGCGGAGGATCAGCGGCAGGTAATTCAACAGAATGGGCGGCATTTCATAGGCGCCCATATCCGCCGTGGCTGTGCCGTCATTGTCGCCGTCCTCCGGTCGGGGGTCCCCATTCAAGTCCTCACCGGGCGCCACAGTGTTATCCCCGGCATCCACACAGGGCGAGCCGGACTGCAGGTGATGGTCCGATGCGGCCTTAAACAGGGGGTCCGCTGAAATGCTGTGTGCGCCGGTTGAATTGGCGACGCTGTAGGCCGTGTTCCAGCCGTAGACGTTGTTATAGTCCATCAGGTCAATTTCACCCGGATTACCCTCACCAATCCCAACAGCATTGGATGCCCCCAGGGTGGAGACCACAATATTATTATAGATTACAAGATGATCCGCGGAGCTGGTGTGCCGGATACCATAGGCCGGGCTGCCGAAGCTGCTCATCCCGGACGAACCATCGCTGCCAGGAAGGCCGTCCACCCCCTGGGAATCTCCGGAGCCTGCCAGGCCCCCCGCACCGCCGCCGCCCCCGGCAGCCCCCGAGCCGCCTGACTCCGGGGTGAAGGCATCCACCAGGGTGTTATTGATCACCACGCCGCCCACGTTCGCAATATTGAACAGATAGGCCGCGCCCTGGGACGCACCGGTGCCGCCGGCTCCGCCGTTCCCGCCGTTGCCCCCATCGCCTCCGCTGCCCCCGCTGCCTGAGCCCATATCCCCGCCCGCGCCGCCATTCCCGCCGGCTCCACCGATGATCCCGTCCTGAGCCTGCCCCCCTTCCAGATCCCAGACATCATTATTGATGATCGTCAGGTTGAGATCCGGTGTGCCATAGGGCCGGATACCGATGGCATAGCCGCCGCTGGCGCTGCTGCCGCTCCTGCCGCCTGCGCCGCCATCCCCGCCCGATCCGCCCTTCCCGGCCTCACCGCCGGGATCATCCCCCCCGTCGCCCCCCGCGCCGCCAGTGCCGCCGATGCCGCCCGCGCCGGATATGCCCGAGTGACCGGCATCAAGATTGTATATGCTGTTGGCTTCAATCGTCAGTTCGGTCCGGATCACATTAATGGCAACGGGACCGCCGCCCGCTCCGCCGGAATCGTCACTGGCGCCGGTGGCACC
>DAOTUG010000231.1:0-17238 GCA_034437335.1 Anaerolineaceae bacterium | reverse complement strand
TGGCGGGATTAATTGTTGTGCCCTTGCTGGCCATTAACTTCCGCAGTGATTTTAACTTGGATGATTTTGCCCCCAATGAGGAAAGCTCTGAAACGACCGACACCCCGGAGGCTGTCAGCGACGCGGATGGATCCGGTCAGACATCTGATCCGGAGGTCTCCGAGACCACTTACGGCGATGGCAATGGAAATGCAATTTCCGATGAATTTGCCAGTTCGATGGTCATGCCCCTGGGCTATGTCACCGGGTCCTGTGAAGAGGGTTTCCGTCTCATCCAGCAGGTTCCACAGTGGCTCCGGGACTGGCAGAACAGCGGTTGTGGTGGGGGCTCTGCCTCTGGGATCACCTATCCGGATTTTGCTTCGGTTTGGGCCAGTTATTGTGGTGATCAAAGCGGCGGGGACGGTGACAGCGGTGGGGAAGCGGAAAACACGGGCGTTACAAACCCTCCCGCCCCCACAGCTACCACACAATCTCCTGCGGCTGTTGAGCCGACCGAGGAAACACCTCCCGGCGCAGTGGCGGATGATCCATATACCGCACCGGATTTACCGGTGCCGACCGATCCGACCCCCCAGGAACCGATCGTGGATCCCAACCCCGATCCCGCAGGCGGCGAAACCGGCGGTTCCACAACGGATCCTTCGCAGATCACCATTCCAGATTACGATACAGGCGGATCGCTTTATCCGTATTTGATTTTCCTCCCGTATCCTGCGGATGGCTGCGGCATCATGGATTGGTCCTATCCCGTGGTCCCCATCACCGGATCCGGTGGGATTAACATCCCCGGAGGAAACAGTGTGACTGCGCCCACCCCAACTATTACACCGACCGCGACGGCCACCTGGACGCCAACACCGGCCGTGGTGTATGACGATCCATATGCCTTCCCGGATGTCCCGCCTGCGCCCACAAGCGATGTTGGAGGCGGCGGCGAAGGTGAAACGCCTTTGACCATTGTTGAGGGTGGATCCGAAACCGCACCGGGTGAAATGACCTGTGTCCAATATGCTGTGGATGGGTTTTATCCCTACCTGATTTACCTTCCCCTGCCCTATCCCTATCTGGCCGATCCGACAAACGGCAATATCTGCGTGAGCGAGGTTGGCGGGCCGGAAGGGGAATATCCTGAGATTTCTGTTGAATGGATGCCCTGCGAGGGTGAGGAGGTTGTTCAACCCCAACCGCCGACGGCCACCCCCACTCCCACGGCTACCCTGCCGCCGACAGCCACCCCTGGCGTTGAATTTGACGATCCCTATGCTTTCCCGGATGTGCCCCCTGCCCCAACGGATGAACCTCCGGTTTCGATTGAACCGCCCATGGAAGAACCATCCGGCGGTCAGGATCCATCCATGACAACCCAGAATCTCTGTCCTCAAGTGGTTGTCTCTGAGACGGCGAATTTCAACGATCTCTACCCCTTTATTTTCATGCTGCCTGACGGCTACAGTTTCACTTCAGGGGATTCAGCGGCCTGTCAGGGCATTGTCTGGCCCTACCCGGTCCTGCCCTACACGGGAGGCGAGTGGGAACCCTGCCCTGAAACGGATCAGATCAATGTTCCGGCGGCAACAGCGACCGTCGCGCCCACATCCACACCTACTCCTACCTCCACCCCGACTCCGGCTATCGTGTATGACGACCCGTATGCCTTCCCGGATGTTCCCCCGGCTGCGACGGAAGACCCGCTTCCACCGGCGGAAACACCTCCGGATAACACCCCGCCGGAAGGGCCGGAGATGTCTCTTGAACCGACCACGCCAACGATGTGCAACACCTCCCCTGGTGTGACAGGACTCTATAGCAGCGGCGGCCAGTACTATTATATTGTTTACCTGCCAATCCCCTTGCCAGCTTCCTGTCAGGTTGAGGGCGGCGGCACCGTCTATACACCTCCCACCAGTGAAGCCGGCGGTTCGACTGGTGGATCGGAAGAATCACCCTCCATCACAGTGCCTACAGAAGCACCAACCGCTGCGCCAACGGAGGTCACCCCCGCACCAGAAGCGGATGTGTATGGTTCCGGCCCCAGCCCCGAGGAGGATATTCTGGATGAACCCCTTCCCACCACAGAGCCTGGCAACAGCGCAGGGGGCGGCGGTGGCGGGGATGGCGGCGGAGGAAGCAATGGGGGTACGATTCTCCTTGAAGGCGCGGAAACCTTGACGGAATCCATGATGTTGTCATGGACCATCTCCGATCTTGAATATAATCAGGTGCAACTCCAGCGTTTGGACAATCAATCCTGGGAATCTATCTATTCCGCTTCATCCGATGTCTTTTCCTACGAGGATCTGGATGTTTTGTGCGGCAGAATGTATGAATATCGCTTGCAGGCCCTCTCAAATGGAACTCTTCAGGGAACCAGCAACACGGTCTTTCTGCAGTTATCAAATTGTGAAGAGTCCGGCTGGCATCTCGCCCTGGCCACCGATGGCATCACTTTCAATGATGTGATTGCCCTGAGCGATGACGAAGCCTGGGCTGTGGGCACCCTTCAAAATGGGGGCGCGAATGGCCCGATCATGCTGCACTATGATGGGTTTAACTGGCGGCTGGAGGATGTTTCTGAGGTTGAAAATCTCCATGCCGTTGATCTGTTAAGCAACCAATGGGGTTGGGCAGCCGGGGATGCTTTTGTGGAACACGTTTCTCAGGCCTGGTCCAATGATTCCTTTGAACCCCCCATGGTCTTCGGTGTGGATATTCTGACCGAGGATGTCGGCTGGGCGGTGGGTGAGCAGGGGGCCATCCTGCACTGGGATGGCTCGAGCTGGCAAGAGCACACAGACATGGGCGATGTGCTGTACGATGTCTCCGTGCTTTCAGAATCCTTTGGACTGGCTGTTGGCGAGAACGGGTTGATTGTCCGCTGGGATGGCGTCTATTGGGATGATGTTGATACCCCGGTGTCAACCCCTCTTCACAGCGTGGATATCATCTCGTCCAATGATGCCTGGGCCGTTGGCGATGCAGGCACGATTATTCATTGGGATGGGTCGGCCTGGACGCAGCAAACGTCCCCGATCAATGGCGCTCTGAATGATGTCTTCATGACCAGCAGCTTTGATGGGTGGATCGTGGGGGATAACGGCCTGATCCTGCAATGGAATGGCGAGCAATGGCGGTTGATCATGAGTCGGACCAGCGCAAACCTGAACGCCGTCTCGATGTCGTCCCTTAACAAAGGCTGGGCCGTCGGAGAAGATGGGACCATCCTGCGTTACAATACCGGAAAACCAGACGCCGTTCTGCTGGTGGACCCCCAGGATGACACCACAATCCCACCGGAATTCATCTGGTATCCCAACGGCACCGCTGTTGAATATGAATGGGCCCTGATTGACGGAGAGGGCAATGTGGTTGAAATTCACACCATCACCCCGTCGGACGCCGGTTGCCTGAACAATTACAATCTCTGCCGATTCATTCCAAACATTAGTTTTGGAAAGGAGACCTATTCCTGGAAGGTGCGCGCCTGGAATGAATTTGGTTATGGCAAATGGAGCTTGCCGTTGATCTTCACTGTAAAGTAAGGACTACAGGAACCTAATGCGTTTCGGCCCCGGACGGTTTTTTGTCCGGGGCCGTTTCTGTTATCTGACGGGTATTTTTTTGGGGGGTGAAGCTGCCGGACCAGGTTATTCTCCTTGGGTGATTAAAATGCCCTTGGAGGCCAGCAGCGTCACGAACTCGCGGACATCTTTCTCGATGGTGTTATGCGGGTCTTCGTATTCCTGTTGGAGTTCCTGGATGATATCACCGATGGTTTTTCCCGGTTTGAGTTTTTCCCAGATGGTTTGCCCGATGGCGTCCAGGGTGAAGAGGGCGTCCCCGTTCTCTGCGCTTTCCGGATCCAGGGGGATGATGATCATTTCTCCTTGAATTTCTCGCGTGACGATGTCCTTGGAGGGGATGGCAATGGTCTTGTTCGTCAATTCCGTCATTTTTTCTCCTGAAGTGGATGGGCAGGAAAGGGGTCTGACCGGTGCGTAATGGGTTCACTATGATTAATTTTATATGATTTATTGGTTAGTTTCAATGGTCCATTGAAACAAAGAAATCAGGAGGGGGTCGGTTTCTCTCTCCAAAGCCGTTTGGAGGGCTGGCAGGGCCGGGGAGCATTTTTGATTTCCCAAGACAATGGCGGCGTTCCGCAGGAGACCCCGGCGTTTGGCCCGGGTAAGGGGTGTTTGGGCAAGATCTCCGGTCAGGGCTGCTTCCGGGTGGAGGATGAGGTCCGTCAGGGGCAGCCACTCCGGCAGTTTGGGGGTGAGCTGCGGGGGCACAGAAATCTTCTCCCGGGCGCGGGCATTGTGTGGGCAGACCATCTGGCAGACGTCGCAGCCGAAAAACCACGCGCCGATATCGGGGCGGAGGGCTTCGGGAATGGCGCCTTTGTTTTCAATTGTCAGATAGCTGATGCAGCGTTGGGCGTCTATTGTCCGGTCCGTTTGGATGCAGCCTGTGGGGCAGGCGTCCAAGCAGCGGGTGCAGGATTTGCACAGATCCTGTTCCAGGGGCGGGTCAACAGGCAGGGGCAGGTCTGTGAGGATTTCAGCCAGGAAGACATAGGAGCCGACGCCCGGGATGATCAAGCAGGTGTTTTTTCCCTGGGCTCCCAAACCAGCTCGGGAAGCAAAGGGCTTCTCCAGGATGGGACCGGTATCCACATAGGATTTTGTTCTGACCGGTCTGCCGGCATTTTGTTTAAGGAACTTCTCCAGCAAAGGTAACCGTTCCCAGATGAGATGATGATAGTCTTCCATTCGGGCATAGGCCGAGATGCGCCCCTTGCCGGGACGAACGGTCCCATCAAGGGGGCTGACTGGCGGGTGGTACGGCACGGCCAGGGAGATAACACGTTGGCATTCCGGCACGATCAGCCCGGGATCCCGACGCTTTTGGAGGGCGTCGGGTCGGGAGAGATAGGTCATCTCTCCATGAAAACCCTGATCCAACCAGGCTGAAAAGGTTTGATAGTGGGGCGCAGGGTGTGCAGGAGCAATCCCCAGATAGGGGAAACCGAGGCGGTTAGCCTCGGTTTGCAGGTTTGTTTTCAGTTTCGAGAGGGAAGGCATATCATTATTTACACATCAAGAGCCATCCGGGGTTGCGGTTGGCTCAGGGGTGTTGGTGGGTTGGGCTGGCGGGCTGCTCTCTTTGACGACATCAATGATGACATAAAAGGCATAGAAGGAATCATCACTGGCGTTATTGAGAACCCAGTTGCTTTTCTTTTCACCCTCGGTTTCCGGCGCGGTGAAGTTCACTGTGATCTGGACATTTTTCCCCGGGGGAACAGGGTAGGGAAGGTACACTTTTTCTTCCGCTCCCATTTGCTCGCCGGAGGAGAACTGAATGTAGTAGTTGGTCGTCCAGGTGGATGTGCCGGTGTTTTCCAGGGTCCAGGTAACGGAAAAATCCTCACCGGCTTTGATATCGGTGTTGTCCGGAGGGTCGTTGGCCCGCCATGCCGCTGCGTCATTACCGCCCTGGGGTGGAATGGTGGCCGTGGGGCTGGCCCCCGTTGTCGGAGTTGTAGCGCCTTCTGTGGGTTCCCCGGCCTCCGTGGCTTCGCCTTCGAGGGTTGGGGTTGCGGTGGGGGTCGCCTGGGGCCCCTCCGGGGTGTTGGTTGCCGTGGGCTGGGCCGCTTCCTGGGCGGCGGCCGTCATGCTGCTCTGGGCCTGGGCAGTGATTGCGAAACTGGTCTTCTGGGCGTCAATGTCAATTTCCGGTTCATTGGATGGCTGGCATGCGGCCAGAATGAGTGCGGTTGTCAGGACAACCAACAGGACAATCACCGCGCGATTTTTAACTATTTGCATATTTTTTTACCTCCAGACCAAATTTTGTTGAACTTTGGTCAAGATACAATTTTAGATGATGCTGGATAAAAGTCAAGGCGGATGCGGAGATTATTATCTTCTCCTCATTCGCAATGCAAAAGCCGGCGGTGAAAGAGACCGCCGGCAGTTTTTATCCAGTCGAGGCCCATGGGATCAGGGTTCAATCCGGGGAAGCAACCAGACGGCTTCATCCAGATTGAAATCGCCGTTGGCTTCCACCACCAGGATGAATTGCACCTTTTTGCCGGCCAGGCTGCTGAGGTCCAGATTCACCCGGGTCATACTACCATCCTGAACTTCATGCCAGGTGGCCAGGGTTTGTTCTGCGCCGCCATCCACTTTGTAATTCAGCTTGAACTTAACATCGCAGCCCACCGCGCCGTGATAACATCCGATCACGGATTTGAAGAAGACATCGCCGGTGACGGTGATCTCCGGATAGGCGCCTTTAATCCAGCCATCGTTTTCCATGGCCGGGTGGACGAGGATCGCCGGTTCGTCGTCGGTGACCCCGTTCTCCAGCTTGGGATTATCCAGCTTTTGGACCCACCCGTCGCTGTCCCCTGAGGCGCCGGGGCAGGACAGGGTCCCGCTATTGCTGGTCCATGTGACGCCTGCCGCGCAGTAATTGGCTACAAAATTGTACAGGGTTCCCTCCACATCAATCTCGACCCAGAAAGGCCCGTCGCTGTCGCCGATTCCAAAGAGCACCCCATTTCCGTTCCTGAGTTTGAACTCGCCCCGGTGGGTCCCGGCGGAATTGGGTGCGGTCAGGTCCAGGGAAATCTGTACGGACTGGCCCGGGCCGACCGTTCCGCTGGTGAGCTGTTGGGCGGCGGAAGCGCTCATGGCATCTCCGCTCACAAAGACCACATCATAGTTGGCATTCCAGGTGCAGGAACCGGTGTTCTTGAGGGTCCAGGTTTTTGTGAAATCCTGGCCGGGGGAAAAGTCAGTGCCATCCGGAATGGTTTCGGAGACAAAAGCCGCCTGATCGCAAGGCGTTTGTTTCGTTTGTGTGGGCGTTTGTGTGTGGGTTGCTGTGGGCTGTGGGGTTTCCGTGGGAGACTGTTCGGTTTGCCCCTGTTCTTCTGTGGGCTGCAGGGTGTCGGTGGGTAGGGTTTGGGTTTGCCCACCCGGCTGGTTGGTTTGGGCGATGTTTGTTTGTTGTGCTTGAATGGTCTGGGCGGCAATGGTGTTCATCTGGTCCACCTGATCGGTGGGGTCGGTGCTGTTTCGGCCGGGGAAGTTGCAGCCGCTGAGGAGTAAACTGAGAATGACAATGCTCCAGAAAAGGGAAAATGACTTCTTCATGCGGAGTGACCTCCTGGGGTGACTGATCCGAAAAGGGTACGACAATTATATCCTATAGTGTTTCAGGGCGGAAATCAAGACGCGTCCGTTGCTGTGGTGGGAGCATGGCTGCTGGATGGATCGAGGGACTGTCCGCAGAGGGTGAACGGCGCAAAGGAGAATGTCAATTGAACCGGCGATGTTGATCCAGGAGGAGTTCAAGGCTGGATCCGATGAGGCCGCCGCTCAAATCAATGGCGACATCATACAGCTCACCAATCCCCAGATGGCGACCCTGAAACCACACCTGGATCCTTTCCTGCAAGAGCCCAACTCCCAGGATCAGCAAAAGGATCAGCGTCAATTTCCGCCAGCCAGGTTTGAGGGGCGAAAGACAGCTGAGGACAAAGCTCAGGGATGTATAGAGGAGCAGGTGCATGACGATATGCACCTGCTCTGAAATGATCAGCATTTCAAAAATTCTGCGTGCCGGCGGCCACTGCTGGCTCAACCAGGCGATCGGGAGTAGAATCCCGATCAGTAAAATCAACAGAGCCAACAGCAAGCCGCGTCCCTTAGGGGGATTATTTGAACCTGACAACTTATTCCTGGCCCACAAGGGTTTTCAAAAAGAGGCCCACGCTGAACTTCTTGCCTGTCAGCAGGATCCGGGCCCGAAACATGCCAGCCACCGCTCGGATGATCAGAACGATCATGAAGATCAGCAGAACAATGGAAAGGGCCAGTTGCCAGAAGGGCACGCCGCTCACCGCCAGCCGCGTCATCATCGTATTGGGGGCGGTGAAGGGGATCAGGCTGAGGACAATGGGCAGGGTGGCATTGGGCTGGTTGATGATGACGCCAACCATCATCAGGGGGACGAGAATGGGAAGGATGACGATGAATGTGGCCTGGGTGGCTTCTTTGACGTTTGGCACCAGCGCACCGACGCCCGCCATCAGACTCGCATAGAGCAGATAGCCGAGAATGAAGAAGATCACTCCCCAAATCAGGATTTCCGGGGGAAGCTGAAGGCTGGGGGGGATATTCAGGGTGTTGCCGCCCAGCCGCAGCATGAGAAAAGCGGATCCCATCCAAACCAGCATTTGCAGCAACCCAACCAACCCCAGCCCAAGGATTTTTCCGGTCAGGAGTTGATTGGGTTTGATGGATGACATCAAGATCTCCATGACCCGATTTTCTTTTTCTTTCGCGACGCTGTTCAGCATCATACTGGCCGATGTGATGATCAGGATATAGAAGAGCATGGTGACCCCATAGGGCAGATAAAACGCCAGGGGACTGCTTTCATCCCGCTCCACCTCATCCGGCTGCAGATCGGTGATTTCCAGGGTGAGAGGATTCTGATAGGCCTGGAAAAGCTGCGGATCGGCATCCAACAGGTTGTAGCGAATCACACTTGTGATGATGCTGCTGGCTTCCAGGCCCGTGAGGGGAGAGAAATCCTCACGAAAATACTGAATGCTGCCTGTTTCCAAATAGTCCTGTTCAATGACATAGAATGCGGAGATTTCATCTCTTTCCGCTGCGGCATTGGCCGCCTCAGGACTGTCATAGGAAACAAGACGCTCTTCAGCTATCCATTCTGGCAAGGATTGGATGATCCCCGCCTGATCCACATATCCTTCAGAGAGATCGGTCGCAGTATCCGGCTGAAAAATGTTGCCGATGCCTTCTGATGCGTCCTGATCTCCACCGATCAGGGTGATGGCCCCCAAGATCAATGCAGGGACCAGCGGGACGAGAATCAGGGTCAGCAGAAAGGACCGTCTTGTGACTGTATTGATGAACTCGTTTTTCAGGACAATCCATGTGTTATTCATGACTATTCCTCTTTCGAAGGACCTCTTTGAGAGATAATTTCTTTCCATATTGAAGCATACCCAGGCGGAAAGCCCTGCCTGCGAACCAGATGGCCAGCGCGGCAAAAATCACCAGAATGCCAATGTTAATGGCCAGTTGCCATACCGGCACAACGGTGAAGGCCATGCGCATCAAAATGGTGATGGGCGCCGTCAGGGGGAAATAGCTCAAAGCGACCGCTAATGTGCCATTCGGATTCATCATGATGGGAGAAGCCAAATAATATGGGATCATGATGGGGAGAGAGAACAACCCCGAAACCTGCTGGGCTTCCCGTGTCTCTGTCATGGTAGAGCCGATGGCTGCCATGATGGCTGCGACCATCGCAAAGGATGGCAGCAACACCAGCAGGAGCACAATGGCATATTCAGTTGAAATGGAGAAATCCTGCAAGAAAGGAAAGAATTGTCCGCCTACTTTCAATCCCACCCAGCCAAAAATGAGCCAGATCACGAGTTGAGTCAGGCCAACGCTGATGTTGCCGATGATTTTGCCGGCCATCAACTGTCCAGGAGACACGCTGGTGATCACGATTTCCATGGTGCGGTTTTCTTTTTCTTCGACAACAGCCTGGAGCAAGTAGCCGCCGCTGGTCATGATGACGATCACAAACATGATCCCGGCGACAAAGGGTGTGAAAATGGTGTACCATTCATCTTCATGCATTTCCCTGCTTCCATCCAATGAGAGCAGGGTCACCTCGCTGCCCTGATAGAGCCGGGTTTCAATTTCCGGGTCCAGATTTTGCCGGTTCATCAGGTTGCGACGGATGAAGTTGCGAAATTCTGATTGCACCCCACCGCCAGGTTCTTCATTGTAGACCAATTCGGCCTGCAAGGTTTCTGTGTAATTTTCTGGCAAAATGTAGTAGGCCTGGATTTTTTCTGCCTCCAGGTCAGATTTTGCCTGTTCTTCAGAATCATACGAGATAAAATCAATGCGGGGGTCAAAAATACCGCCGTCATCTTCAAGCATGATGGGATCAGCCAAGAGATCGGATTGATCAATATAGCCTACCGGGGTGGTATCAACCGAAAAGATGCCCACCAGAAGCGCCACGCCCACCATGATGACAACCGCGATAGGCAGGCTGAGCAAGCTGAATAGGAAGCGCTTGCTGAAGACGTGCTTGATGTATTCCTGTTGTATGATTTTCCAGATTTTACTCATTGTTTTCCTCCCCTTGTTTCTGGACAACTTTGATGAAGATCTCATTCAGAGGCGGGACGGCGATCTCAAATTCTGTCAACTCGACACCCTGATTGATCAGATTCTTCAATATGGTGTTGGGGGCGGCATTCTCTTCAAGAACGAGACGGAAGCGGCCGTTCTGCCGGAGGATCTCTTTTACGCCTTGGATGGATTCGGGCAGTTCGTCAAGGGGGGTTACCATGATGTCTTTGCTGCTGAAGTTGTTCTGGATTTCCTGCAAAGTCCCATAGAGGACCCGTTTGCCATGGTCAATGAGCAGAATCCGGTCGCAAAGCTCTTCCACCTGATTCATCTGGTGGGTGGACATGATGACGGCCTTGCCTTCATCCCGTTTCTTTTCGAGGAGGTCTTTGACCATCTCCGTGTTCACCGGGTCCAGGGCAGTAAAGGGTTCATCAATGATGACCAGTTCCGGGTCATGGATCAATGTGGCGATAAGCTGAGCTTTCTGCTGCATCCCTTTGCTGAGTTCCTTCACTTTGCTGTTTCGGTGCGCAAGAAGGTCGAATTGTTTTAAATAGCTGTCAAGCGCTTCTTTGGCTTTTTGCTCTTCCATCCCTTTTAGGGTGGCTAAAAAGATCAGACAACGTTCCAAGGGGATATCTTGATAGAGGCCGCGTTCTTCCGGGAGGTAGCCGATGCGGTTTTTCTTTTCTTCAGACATCTCGCCACCCAAGACACTGATCTCGCCTGAATCGGCCTTAAAAATGTCCAGGATCATGCGGATGGTGGTGGTTTTTCCTGCACCGTTTGGTCCCAGCAGCCCGAAAATTTCTCCTGGGCGGACCTCGAAGGTCAGATCATCAACGGCTTGGGTCTCCCCAAATCGTTTGGAGATTTCGTTTACGGAGATAATGTTCATTTGTATTCCTTTCCTTTTCAGTTTCTTTCGACAAAAACCCAGTGATAAAGGTATTTTTCCTCGCGTGTCCGCCTTGCGACCTGATATGATCTCAGGTCTTTCTGTTTCCTGTTAATCATACCGTGGCTGTGTTATGCAACCATGGGCATTTGGATAAATCGAACCTGGCTGAGGGGATAGCTTTGAAACCGGATGGAACCTCACTATCCAAACCCGCTCTCAGCTTTTTCTGGTGATGAACCACCAAATAAGGATCTTGGCAGCCAGACCCAGCAAAACCAGGGGCCAAACCCACACAAGATCCTCCGCAAGGGGCGGGGGACAGGGCTCCTCCGTGGGGTCAAACGTGATAGCCGGCAGGGCTTTGATTTCCTCAAGGATTTCGGATTGGCTCAGGGCCTCAAGATAATCGGGAAGCAGGGCGCGGGCAAAGGGGCTGCCTTGAATATACTGGTATACGCCTATCCATTCCGCGTCTGATTCCGGTGGGCGGGCAATGGCTGGCATGGCCCCCTGGTCGGTTTGGATGCAGACATGGGGGTTGGCCCTAAGATTGCGATACCAATCCGGCTGTTTTCCAAAACCGCTCAGGACGAATATCCGGCCATCCTGCCGCGCGTATTCCACCGGTGTACGGCGAACCTTGCCGCTTTTCCTGCCGGTGGTTGTCAAAATCAGGATGTGCTTCCCGATCAGGCTGCCCAGGCCCAGGCGGTAGAGCAGGAGGGGCGATTTATACAACTTCTTCATTATAGGATTGTCCGGGTAGGGGATGGTTTCGGGTAATTCCAGAGATGATTTTTTGGACATGGTTTCCTCCAGGGTTGCGGTAAAGTGCATTTTCTTCCTCTTTTCAATAATTGGCGGCAATGGCACTCACGACCTGATCAATTTCCTCCGCTGTTGTCATCCGGCCTACAGAGAATCGAATGGCCCCCGGGATCCACTGCAGCGGCACTCCCATCGCACGAAGAACGGGGGAGGGGGTGATCTCCCCGGAGTGGCAAGCTGAACCGGTGGAGGCAGCAAAGACATCGTGAAGATCCGCCAGAAATCTGTCGGCCTGCTTCCCCTTCAATGAAATATTGAGGGTGTTGGGCAGGCGTTTTTCCGGATGGCCATTCAGGCGCAGGGCCCCCTCCGGGAGATGGGTTTTGAGCCCCTCATGGAGCCTGTCTCGCAGGGCGCGATACTGTTTCTGGTTGGTCGCAAGGTCCCGGGCAGCCTCTTCCGCTGCCTGTCCCAACCCTACAATGGCGGGAATGTTCTCGGTTCCGGGACGCAGGCCTTTCTCCTGAGAGGCCCCCAGAAGCACCGGTTCTGGGTGGAGGCCCGTCCGGATATACAGGGCGCCAACTCCTTTGGGCGCATAGAGCTTATGCCCGGCGATGGAGAGCAGATCCACCCCAAGACGGTCCACATCCACGGGAATCTTGCCCACCGATTGGGCGGCATCGGTGTGAAAGATAGCTCCGGCTTCGTGGGTCAGATCCGAAAGCTGTCTGAGGGGTTGCAGCGAGCCGGTTTCGTTGTTTGCATGCATGACACTTACAAGGAGGGTATCCGGGCGCAGAGCGGCCGCCAAATCGTCCGGGGAGACCAGCCCGTTTCCGTCCACCGGGAGGGTAGTGATATCAACTCCCTGGACATCGAGGAATTCACACACCCGGGTGACAGCCGGATGTTCCACGGCTGAGGTGATGATATGCTGGCCTTTTCCCGCCCGGTCCCGGGTAATGCCCCGGATGGCGAGGTTATTGCTTTCTGTGCCCCCGCCGGTGAAGATGATCTCGTCCCGGCCCGCGCCAATCAGCCCGGCCACCTGCCCCCGGGCTTTTTTCAGGGCGGCATGGGCTGTTTGTCCATAGGGATGGGAGGAGGATGGGTTGCCGAAATGCCCCCTCAGGAAAGGGAGCATGGCCTGCAGGACGCTTTCTGTGAGGGGCGTGGTGGCATTGTAGTCCAGATAAATAGGTTTTTCCGCGTCCATATTGGGAAGTGCCTTTCTTTTCATACCGACCGGTTCTTATTATACTCCCTTAAAAATCAAGAACCATCCGGGCGTGGCCCCGGATGGTTCTCAACTTGGTTGTACTTTTTCTGCAGGGTCAGGGAGCGCTTGTTTCTCCTTCGGTCCTGGAGCCTGCCATCAAAAGGCCCAGCTCTTCCCGGGTGGCTTCAGCGGCATCCAGGGTGGCGACGATCTTTCCCTCGTACATGATGGCAATCCGATCTGCCAGGGACATGATCTCATCCAGTTCTGCAGAGACCAGGAGGATACCCGCTCCTTCGTCCCGCATCTGGACCAGAGTGCGGTGGATGTATTCAATGGAGCCGACATCCAACCCCCGGGTGGGCTGGTTGGCGATGAGGACTTTCACCTCCCGGCTCAGCTCTCGGGCTACGATCACCTTTTGCTGGTTTCCACCGGAGAGGTTCGAGGCGGGAACAAAGGGAGAGGGGGTGCGGATATCAAACTCTTGAATTAATTGTTCTGCGTTCTTTTCGATGGCTTCATCGTTGCGCGTTAACCCTTTGGTGAAGGGCGGCTGGTAATAGGTGCACAGGACGAGATTGTCCGTGATGGGATAGTTGAGCACAAGGCCGTGTTTCTGCCGATCTTCGGGAATGTGGGCCAGGCCGTTTTCTACCAGCGCGCGGGGATTGGCCAGGGGCATTTTCTTGCCATCCAGAAGGATATTGCCTGAATCAGCCGGTCGGAGCCCTGTGATGGTTTCCACCAGTTCCGTCTGGCCGTTGCCCTGCACTCCGGCCACGCCCAGGATTTCCCCCGCCTTGACCTGGAAGGACACGTGGTCCACGGTGGCCCGGTCCTCATCCCTGACCAGAAGTTCCCTCACTTCCAGGACCGGGGTTTCGGGTTGCGCGGGTTCTTTCTCTACGCTCAGCAGCACCTCCCGGCCGACCATCATGTTGGCCAGATTATTCTGATTGGTCTCTCCGGGGCGGGTTTCGCCGACGACTTTACCGCGGCGCATGACCATGATGCGATCTGCGATCTCCATCACCTCTTTGAGTTTGTGGGTGATGAAGATGATGGAGACCCCCTGACGTTTCAGTTCCCGCATGATGCGGAACAGGTCCTTGATTTCCTGGGGCGTCAAGACAGCCGTGGGCTCATCCAGGATGAGGATGCGGGCATCCCGGAACAGGGCTTTGAGGATTTCAACGCGCTGCTGCACGCCCACAGGGATGTTTTCAACCACGGCATCGGGGTTGACTTCTAGGCCGTAGGTATCGGAGAGCTCCAAAATTTTCTTGCGGGCCATTTTCAGGTCCAGGAGCCCAAACCGGGCCACTTCGGAGCCCAGGATCATGTTTTCGGTGACGGTGAAAACTGGAACCAGCATGAAGTGCTGATGGACCATACCAATACCCAGGTTGATCGCATCATGGGGATTGTCAATGGTGGTTAAATTGCCGTTGATGAAAATCTCGCCTTCATCCTGGTTGTAGAGACCATAGATGATATTGAGGAGGGTGGTTTTCCCGGCGCCGTTTTCGCCCAGGATGGCCAGGATTTCCCCTTCATCCAGGTGCATATCCACCTGGTCATTGGCCAGGACACCGGGGAAGCGTTTGGTAATCTTTTTCGTTTCCAGCAGGTGGTTATTTTTGGCCATGGGTTACTCCTTTTCGTAGGGCTCGCCGTCCGCCGCGGGGGGACGGGCCCGGCCGACGAATCCGGCCAAGACAACGATGGTGAGCAGATAGGGCAGCATGCCGATAAACTGGTGGGGGATATTCAAGGTGCCCATGAACTGCAGTTGGGTCTGCATGGCGTTGGCGAAGCCGAACAAGAGGGCCGCGCCCCAGGCGCCCAGGGGGGTCCATTTCCCAAAGATCATCACCGCCAGGGCCACAAAGCCGCGGCCGTTGGTCATGGCCCGTTCGAAGGAACCCACCGCCTCCAGGGTCAGGAATGCCCCCGCCAGGCCGGCGATGGCGCCGCCCAGAATGACGTTGACATACCGGGTGGTAAAGACGTTCACGCCGAGGGTATCCGCCGCCCGGGGATGTTCGCCCACGGACCGGGTTCGAAGCCCCCACACCGTCTTGAAGAGAACGAATTGAAGCACAAACACCAGAATGATGGCGGTGTAGGTGATGGGCGGGTTATTGAAAAAGACCGGGCCGATCAGCGGGATTTCCGCCAGGGGGCCCAGGGGCAGAGGAGGGATTTTCCCTTCTGTGGTCAATCCCGCAGTGTAGAAATAGCCTGTCAGCCCCAGAGCCAGGATGTTGATGACCGTTCCGCCGATGATCTGGTCCAGCTTGAGGGTCACGGCAATGAAGGCCAGGAGCAATCCCAGAAGGGCCCCGGTAGCCATACCCGCCAGAACGGAGACAAAGAGGTTTCCTGTCCAAACGTTGACCATAAAACCAATGAAAGCCGCCAGCAGCATCTGCCCTTCAATGCCGATGTTGACCACACCGGATCTTTCTGAGAGGATCCCGCAAAGGGCGCCCAGGATGATGGGTGTGGATTGGCGAATGGTTGATGCAAGCACAGCCTGGGTGATGCGGGGGTTGATGAGATAGAACACGATCACAGTTGCCAGGAGCAGCACTCCCAGGAGCAGGGGGACGGTAAGTTTCTTAGTACGGATATAAGTAATCAGATTCATATCAACCTCATTGGCTTCCCCAACCGGATGTCAGCTTGATCTTCTGCTGGTCCGGCTTTGTCTTGGCCCGAATCACCCAGCGGACAATCATGTCAGCGGCGACGAAGAAGAGCATGAGGGCCTGGATCACATCAATGATCTCCGCCGGGACCTTGGCTTCAAACTGCATCACATTGCCGCCGCCCTTCATGGCGCCGACCAGCAGGGCCGCCGGGATCACCCCCAGGGGGTGGTTGCGCCCCAGAAGGGCGATGGTGATGCCGTCAAATCCAAGACCGACATTGAAGCCGGGTTGGTAGCGGTAGACCACACCCTGGGTTTCCACCGCACCCCCCATCCCCGCCAGGAAACCGCTGATGACCATCGCCAGGATGAAGATCAACCGGACCTTGATGCCGGCATATTTGGCCGCATGCTGGTTGAGGCCGATGGTGCGAATTTCGAAGCCCAGGCTGGTGCGCATCAACAGGAACCACACCAGCACCGCCATCACAATGGCGATCAAGAAACCCACCGGCAGGGGGATGACGTCATAGGGCAGGAAACCGATGGAGACTGCCTGACTGAAGAAGGCCGGACTGAGGGACTGCACAACCACACCGACGAGGACCCCCAGAGCAATCACAATCAGAACCCGCACAAAATTGAGCAGACCCTGGCTCTTGATTTTGAAGGTTTGCTTGCGGAGGGCCACAAAGAAGGTGAGGGCTGCCAGGCCCATCACCAGCAATACGATAAACAGGCCGTTGGTGAGGGGGATTTGGGGGGTAGGAATCACTGCTGAATCCGCGATTCGGGGCGTCCGGGCGACAATATTACCCGGGGATTCGTCCTTGAGGGGGCCATCGGCCAGAAAATCCGTGATGTTGAGGGCAATGTAGTTGAGCATGATGGTGGTTATCACCTCATGGGCTCCCGTGAAGGTCTTGAGCGCGCCCGGGATGGCGCCGTACAGCGCGCCCACAAGGGCCCCGCCCAGGAGGGACAGGGGAATGTGGACCAGGGCCGGCAAACCGGTGATCAGAAACCCCAGGGTGGCCGCTGTGATCGCCCCAAAGAGAAGCTGTCCCTGTGCGCCGATGTTGAACAGGCCGGCTTTGAACGCAAAGGCAACGGCCAAGCCGCTGAAGATCAGGGGGGTTGCTTTTTCCAGGGTGCGCTGCAGATATTGGGCATTTCCAAAGGCGCCCTTCACCAGGGCGCCATAAGCATCCAGGGGGTTGATCCCGGAGATCAGCAGGATCAGCCCGCCGATGATCAGGGCCAGGAGCACCGCAGCCAAGGGGACACGGATTCCCAGCCAGACTCCTTTGAGCCAGCGAAACAATTCTGGCTTGTTGTTTTTTTCTTCGGACATGGATTTCTTGATGACCTCCTGTCAGTGACGCATCAGGTGATAACAATAAGCAGGGTAATTTCAATAGAAAATTAAGGCATAATACCACATCAAGGCGGCGCAAGCGCGCCGCCTTGAGATTTTATC
>DAOTUG010000230.1:0-15241 GCA_034437335.1 Anaerolineaceae bacterium | reverse complement strand
AATCCCGTTGGGTGTCGTGCTGGGCCTAATTCTTGGTTTGATCATCGGATGGGGCATCTGGCCGGTCCAGTGGACAGATGCCGCCGCGGTGCATCTCAGGCCGGATTTGCGCGCCGATTACCTGCGGCGTTCCATTCTGGCCTATGGTTTGACGGGCGATGCGAGCATTGCCGTCAATGCCTGGCGTGAATTGGGTGAGAGCGCCACAGAAACCCTATCCGCTGTTCAATCTGATCCCCGGTATTTGACAGCTGAGCAGATCGCCAGTTACCTTGAGGTTGTGGAAGGAGAGGCGATCAGCAATCCGGAGGAGGAACCAACTGCCGTTCCGGGTGAGGAAGAAGGGGGCACCAACTGGCTGCTCTTGGGTGGGATCTGTGTGGTTCTTCTCTTGGTCATTGCCGGCGTGGTGTATTTCTTCATTATTCGCGGCCGTTCCTCGGCTGAGCCCCAGCAAGAGCCTTTGCAACCCAGACAGGCAATGCCTCCTCAAGAGCAGGAAATGGAGATGGGGTACGAGGAAGAGGATTACGGGTATCGTCCCCAACCCATGGAACAGGAACCGGTCGAAATGCCCATGCAGCAGGGGCAGCAGATGCCTGTGGCCCAGTTCATGACCACGTATATGTTTGGGGATGATCTTTATGATGATTCCTTCAGCATTGACGCCCCAACCGGCGAATTTTTAGGGGAATGCGGGGTGGGCATTTCGGACACAGTCGGGGTGGGTGAGCCCAAACGGGTGACGGCCTTCGAGGTGTGGCTGTTTGATAAGAATGACATCCAGACGGTGACCAAAGTTGTGATGAGCGAACATGCCTTTGAAGATTCAAAGATCCGCATGCGGCTTGAATCCAAAGGGGAACCAGTTCTCGCAGAACCAGGCAAACAGGTCCTCCTGGAAACTGCCACCCTGCAGCTCGAGGCCCGGATTGTGGATATGAACTACGGTGAGGGCGCCGCTCCGGATCAGAGTTTTTTCCAAAGGCTGACATTGGAATTGGCTGTTTGGCCCAAGGACACATATAATTACTGAGTTTGATGGAAGAAACAACAAGCCCCCGGGATTGTTCCCCGGGGGCTTGTTTCTTTCTGACCTGCAGATTATTCTATGGACAGGATTTTGAGGGTGATGGTGTTTCCATTCGGAAGGGCTGCCTGAACTGTATCGCCGGCCTTATGTCCGAGCAGGGCCTTTCCGATGGGCGATTCATGGGAAATTTTCCCTTCGCGAGGATTGGCCTCTTTTCGCCCCACCAGATGGTAGGTTTCCGGAGGATAGGATTCTTCCTGGATGGTGACTTTTGCACCCAGAGCAACTTCCTCGTAGCTGGATTTGCTTTCAATCACTTCTGCATTGTGAAGGGTTGATTCAATTTCCTGAATGCGTCCCTCCAGAAAGCCCTGGTCTTCCTTGGCCTTTTTATAATCAGCATTTTCCGAAAGGTCGCCCATGGAGATGGCTTGTTTGAGCCGTTCTGCCAGCTCCCTGCGGCCTTCGGTTTTCAACTTTTGCAGTTCTTCTTCTAATTTTCTTTTTCCTTCTTGGGTGAGATAAACCGTATCATTCATAGAATATCCTCTAAAATTAAAATTTTATAAGCGACTAATCAGGGTAAGATTGTTGGATCGAACAATTTTTGGTATTCATCAATAGCAAACCGGTCGGTCATGCCCGCAATGTAATAGCAAATGGTTTGTTCGAGGCCTCGTTGATCAATGTCCTCCTGGATGTGCTCCGGCAGGATGGCGGGTTCATCGCAATAGGCCTCAAACAGGCTTTTCAGGATTTGTTCCGCCTTGACTGCCATCCGGACAACGCGATGGTGATTGTACAGGTTCTTATATAAGAAATCCTTCAGTTCCCGGTTTCTTCGGTGCATGTCCTCGCTGAACCCGACCACATTGTAGGGCAATTTTTGCAGTGCTTCAACCGTCCTGATGCCGCTCCGCCGGATCATCCGGTCAATGGATTGGATCAAATCGGTGACTTCAATGCCAATCAGCCGCCGAATCAAGCGGTGGCGGGTGAGCTCATCCAGGGATTCCACCCTGCGCCGTCCAATGCTTTCGTTGATGACCTCCCAGAGGGACACGCCGGAAAGCTGCTCCGCTGTGATCATCCCGGAGCGCAGACCGTCATCCAGATCGTGGGCTGTGTAGGCTAACTCATCGGCTGCATTGGCAATCTGGGCTTCCAGATGCCCCCGCAGCGCGGGATCAAATTCCTGGGCATCAGAGATGTCGTACTCCGTTTCGTGTTTGACGATGCCTTCAAGAACCTCCCAGGTCAGGTTCAGTCCATCGAAATCCGGATATCGTTTTTCCATCTCGGTGACGATGCGAAATGAATGCTGGTTGTGATTGAATCCGCCAAAATCAAGCATCTGTTTGGCCAGCACACGCTCTCCTGAGTGGCCGAAGGGCGGGTGCCCCAGGTCGTGGGCCAGGGTGATGGTTTCCACCAAATCTTCATTGGCGCCCAGGGCTCTGGCAATGCTGCGGCCGATCTGTGCGACTTCCAGGGTGTGGGTCAGGCGGGTGCGATAATAATCGCCTTCGTAATTGATGAAAACCTGGGTTTTATATTCCAGCCGTCGGAAGGCGGTCGTGTGAAGAATCCGGTCGCGATCGCGCTGGAAAACGGTTCGGTATTCCGGTTCGTCCTCCGCATGCTTGCGGCCTTTGCTGTCCCTGCTTCGGATTCCGTAGGGAGCCAGGTGCTGTTCTTCCAGTTCTTCTAATTGTTGGCGGGTGAAAATCATGACGCATTCTCCGAAATATGGCTGACTGTAGATTATACCGGATAAAGGGGGTAGGAGCTTGCTCAGTGCGTGATGCGTGTCCCCACGGTTTTTCCCGCCAGGGCCTGTTCAATCCTGCCGGGGTGTTTTCCGGAAAAGATGCGCACTTCCAGGTGGGGGCTGTCTATGACGAGATCGAGCATCAGACGAACCTTGGCCAGCATTCCACCGGTAACATCCACAGAGTGCGAACCGGTCAGTCCGGGCAGGACCTGGCCAAAATTGTCCGGTGTGATCTTTGGAATGATGTCCTGCGGATTTGCCGGGTCCCGCCAGACACCCTCTTCGATGCCTGCCAGGAGGATTTTATCGGGTTGGAGGCTCTGGGCCAGGTGAAGGAAGATGGTTTCCGTTGAAAAAATTGTCCCGCCAAGGGCTTCGTCAAAGATCACATCCCCCTGGACGACCGGAATGAGGCCGTGACTCAGAGCAGCCCGGATGGGACGCAGGTCCCAGGTTTTGAGGGACCGGTCCTGGGCAAGGACTCCTGCTGAGGGAGGGAAGGCGATCACGGGCAGGCTGGCTTGCAGGAGATGGTCAATCACGATCTGGTTCAGGTTCCGAGCAGCGGCCCACACCGCTGCGAAGCCGCGCCAAGCCGCCTCCCCCTGTACGCCGTTTTGGGTGCCAAACGGTTTTGCCGTGGCATGGCCAAAGGAGCCGGACCCATGGCCGATGAGCAGGCGCATGTCGGGATTTGAGTTCAGAGCCCGGCGCAATTCACCGGCAATGGCTGTCAGCAGGGCCGGTCGGGGGGTCATGGGCTGGTCTTTGTCGGTGATGAGGGAACCACCCAATTTGAGGAAGATCAAGGGGGCTGTTTTCATGTGCCCCCTCTTTTTCCCAGGGTGGAGGCAATGATCCGTTTGGCCCCGGCCTTCTCCAGCGCAGTGCGGATGCTGGATGCGCTCCCTGGCGGAATCAGGGCGATTATGTTCCCACCCCGGCCGCCGCCGGAGAGTTTGGCTCCCAACGCGCCGGCATCCAGGGCGGCCTGGATGAGGGCTTCCAGAGCGGGATGACTCACTTGGAGCTGGCGAAGAAGGGCCTGGTTTTCGTTCAGCAAGATTCCCAAATGGTCTCGCTGCCCCTCTTCCAGAGCTTCCCTGGCATTTCGAGTCAGGGCGCCAATCCTGGAGAAAAGGGATTCAACCGGTTCTGGCGCAGCCTGCCAGGCTCTCCGAACATCAGCCACCGTCTCCCGGGTGGGAGTTTGGATTCCGGTGTCCGCAATCAGCCAATCAAAGGGCTCTGCCGGGCTAAAGGTTTCCGGGGGGCGCCCTTTGATGAAATAAACAGGTTGTCCTGTGGAGATGACGGTGTTGTCAATCCCTGAGGGCGTTCCGTGATGGATTTTTTCGATTTCAAACGCCAGTTCGGACACTATCTCCGGGGACAATTTTCCTCCCAGATAGGCGGAAAGGGCCCGGATGACGGCAATTGAGACCGCCGCGCCGGACCCCATACCGGATGCGATGGGAATGGTGGAGGTGATTTGAAGATTAAGGGGAGGTGGGGAGGGAATATGGAGCGTATCCAGGACCAGCCGCACGGCTGCATGGAGGGGGTGGTCATGGGGCAGTCCAGATAAGTCTGTGTCCAGGTGGATATCCGGGGCTTGGATGTGCACCTGGCCTGGTTTTCCTGTCAGGTTGGGCTGTACCCGGGCGATTGCTGTCACCCCCCGGATGGGGATGGCGATGGCCGGTTGTCCAAAAACAACCGCATGCTCCCCGAACAGAATAATTTTTCCCGGAGCTTTTCCAAAAATGGTTGGCATAGGGTCTTTCAGGAATTAAAAGATATAGAGGATGATGAGAACCGTGAGGCCCCACAGTCCGATGGCAGCCTGCATGGGACGATCGGTCAGGACGATTTCTTCCGGAGCGCCGCCGATGTGGTCCACCCGAATCAGGTAGAGATAGCGGAAGAGGCCGAAAATCACGAAGGGGATGGTCAGCATCATGCTGTGGTTTCCGGGGGTGATGGGTGAAGAGAAGGTGTACAGGCAATAGGTCAGCAGGGTGGAGCTGAGGACAATGGTCAGCAATTGGTCCAGCAATTCCATGGTATAGCCGTCCAGGACCTTGCGGTGCCCGGAGGCCTCGCTTTGCAGCAAGAAGATCTCCGCCCAGCGTTTACCCAGTCCAATGAAGAGGGCCAGGAAGGTGGTGGTGACAAACAACCAGGGTGAGAACCGCTGGGTTTCGATCAGCACAACTCCGGCGGCCACCCGCAGAACAAATCCGGCAGCGATGACCATGACATCAATCAGGGGGACATGTTTCAACCACTTGGAATAGGCCAGCATGACGAGGAAATAGCTGGAAATGATCAGGCCAAATCCTACATTCAGAAAGAAGCTGGCTGGGAAGACGATCAGGGCCAGACCCACGCCGGTGAGGATGGCGGTGGTTTTGGATAGTTTTCCGGAGGCCAGGGGCCGATGTCGTTTTTTGGGATGCTGTCGGTCCGCCTCGATGTCTTCCAGGTCATTGATGATGTAGACAAGGCTGGATGTGAAGGAGAACAGCAGAACGGCTGCCAGGGTGACCAGCAACGGTCTTGGGGAATCCAACTGGCGGTCGAAGACCAGGGCCGCAAGGACAAAGACGTTCTTTGGCCACTGGCGGGGGCGCATGGTTTTGATGATATAGTGGATTTGTTTTAACATAGGTACATCTTATCATAAATCGCTGTCCCGACGCCATGGATGCCCGTTGCTGGATGGGAAATTGACCCCTCCCCAGACCGGCTCCTGGGGAAGGAGGGGCAGACCTTTCGATGGCGCATGATTGGTCGCAAGAGCGAATTCCGGTAAAATGCTATCATAGAATGCTTACTCGAAACCAGGGTTTTCCTTCGAATTGGAGCCGGACATAAGGTCTCATGAAAAAACAACGCATTGATGTTCTCCTTGTTGATCGCGGACTGGCTGAAAGTCGAAACCGCGCCCAACGTTTGGTGATGGCTGGCGAGGTGCGCGTGGATGGGGAGATGGTGCATAAATCCTCAACCCAAGTCTCGGTGGAGGCCGACATCACGGTTCTGGCGCGCCCGAAATACGTCTCCCGGGGCGGGAAAAAACTGGATGCAGCCCTGGATGCCTTTGATGTGGATGTGGAAGGCAAAATTTGCGCCGATGTTGGAGCTTCCACAGGCGGATTCACGGATTGTCTGCTGCAGCACGGAGCGGTCCGGGTCTATGCTATTGATGTTGGCTATGGAGTGATGCACTGGAAATTGCGCAAGGATCCCCGTGTGGTCGTGATGGAGCGGACTAATGCGCGGTACGTTGACCATCTGGCTGAATCGGTGGAACTTGTGACGGTGGATGCATCTTTCATTTCCCTGTCGTTATTATTGCCCGCAATCCAGGGATGGTTTGCAGGCGATCAGGGGCGTGTCCTCGCACTGATCAAACCCCAATTTGAAGCAGGCCGCAAGGCCGCCGCTGTCCATGCCGGAGTGATTAAGGACGCGCAGGTTCACCAACATGTCCTCGAAAAGACCCTGGAGGATGCCCGTTCTCTGGGATTTACGCCAATTGGACTGATTCCATCACCAATCAGGGGCCCCAAGGGGAATGTTGAATTTCTGGTGGATCTGACCCTCTCAGAGCATTTTTCCTCTGGTGGAGTGAACAGGATGATCTCCCGGGCCCTTGAAAACGTACCGGATTGAAATAAAATCGGTTATACTCAGTTGATATGATTGAAACAGTAAGAAATTTTTGTATCATTGCCCATGTGGATCACGGCAAATCCACCCTTGCAGATCGCATGCTGCAGTTAACTGGCACCATCTCCGAACGGGAAATGACGGACCAGGTTCTGGACAGCATGGATTTGGAGCGTGAAAAAGGCGTGACGATCAAAGCCTCCGCTGTCCGGATGACATATGACAGCCCGGATGGCACAGGGTATGAATTTAACCTGATTGACACTCCGGGCCATGTGGATTTCAACTATGAAGTCAGCCGGGCCCTGGCCGCTTGTGAAGGGGCTTTGCTGGTTGTTGATGCGGCTCAGGGTATTGAAGCTCAGACCCTCGCCAACCTTTATCTGGCCCTGGAAGCCAATCTGGTCATCATCCCGATCATCAACAAAATTGACCTTTCCTCTGCCCGCACGGAGGAGATTCTAGAAGACCTGCATAATCTTCTGGGGACTCCCAAAGAGGAGATTCTGCTCATTTCTGCCAAACAGGGCACCAATGTGGACTGTGTTTTGCAGGCGATTGTTGAACGCATTCCGCCGCCCAAGGGTGAGAAAGAAAAACCCCTGGAAGCGCTGATCTTCGACTCCCATTATGATTCCTATAAGGGTGTGGTGGCTTATGTTCGCCTCTTCAATGGCCAGATCCAACGGGAGGATAAACTGACCTTGATGTCCACTGGCGTCAAGATGTCCCCGGTGGAAATCGGGATTTTTGCCCCCAATATGCGGCCTATCAAACAGCTCACAGCCGGGGAGGTGGGGTACATCGCCACCGGATTGAAAACCGTGTCCGAGTGCCGGGTGGGAGACACCATCACCTACACCACCGGCGGCGTGTCAAAGCCTCTGCCGGGTTATCGCCAGGCCAAGCCGATGGTGTTTGCCGGGATTTATCCTGCGGATGGGGAGGATTACCCCGACCTGCGGGATGCCCTGGAAAAATTACAGTTGAATGATGCCTCCCTGGTCTATGAACCAGAGACCTCCGAAGCTTTGAACTTCGGTTTTCGCTGCGGTTTTCTGGGACTGTTTCACATGGAGATAATCCAGGAGCGTCTGGAGCGGGAATACGATATGGATGTGGTCTTCACCGCCCCCTCCGTTGAATATCGGGTTGTCCTTCAGGAGGGGGAAATGATCACGATTTCCTCACCGGCGGAACTGCCTGACGAACATGAAATTGAGGAAATCCGGGAACCCTGGATGGATCTGACGATCTTCACCCCCACAGATTACTATGGTGTGGTGATGGAACTGGTGACCAAACGCCGAGGCACCTTCGTTTCTCAGGAATATCCCTCACCAAATCGGGTCCAGTTGAATTTTGAGATCCCCCTGTCCGAGCTGATCGTAGATTTCTTTGACCAGTTGAAATCCGGTTCCCGGGGGTATGCATCCATGGATTACCATTTCAAGGAATATCGGCCGGAAGAGCTTGTCAAGATGGAAATTCTCGTCAATGGGGAGCCGGTGGACGCGCTGACAGCCATCGTTCACAAAACGGATGCGTATCACAAAGGACAGGCCCTGGTGTCGCGGTTGAAGGAACTGATCCCTCGCCAGCTTTTCACCATTCCGGTTCAGGCTTATGCTCAGGGTCGGGTGATTTCCCGGGCGAATGTCAAAGCCATGCGGAAGGACGTGCTTTCAAAGTGCTACGGCGGCGATATCACCCGCAAGAAGAAACTTCTTGAGAATCAGAAGCGCGGGAAACGCCGGATGAAACGGGTGGGCAGCGTGGAGATCCCTCAGGAAGCCTTCATGGCGATTCTGCGGTTGGATCAATCCTGATGCGGCAATCCTCCGCGCGGTTGTTTGGGAAGGTTCTGCGCTGGGTGCTCCCGCTGGTGATCAGTGGACTTGCCATCTGGTTTGTTCTGCGGGATGTAGAGCTTTCCCAGTTTGCTGCCAATCTCTCCAGTATTGGGCTTGGAACGTACCTTTTGGCCAGCCTGTGTTTTTTTGGGGGATTATTTCTGCGCGTTTTTTGCTGGTATATCCTGCTGGGCCGCAACGTTTCATTTATGGACACATTTTTCACCATGAACGCGGGTTATCTCCTAAACAATGTGTTTCCTTTCCGTTTGGGGGAAGTTGGCCGGGCCTTGCTGCTGGATGACCCCGAAGGGCCGTCCGGATTGGAGGTGCTTTCCAGCATCCTGGTCGAAAGGATTCTGGATGTTTTTCTGGCGGCTGTGTTTGTATTGACCACGCTTCCCCGCATCCTGGGTGCAGCGTATGACCAGGGGGTGATCACCCTGGCTTTGATTCTGGCCCTGATCGGCCTGGTACTGCTGTTTTTGATGGGCCGATACCGGGAACTTATCGGGCGGTGGCTGCATGGATGGGGGGAAAAATCCCCTTTTGTGCGCAATTGGGCTGCTCCAAAGGTTGGGCAGGTTTTGCAGGGACTGGCGATATTTGACCGACCGGCCTATTTCCTGCTGGCTTTTGGCGCGCTAACAGCAAGCTGGTTTTTTGCTTTTCTTGAGAATTATGTGGTGTTTGGCAGCCTGTATCCCAGCCCGCCTTTCTGGTGGTTGGTCTTTGTCCTCAGCGCAGGCGCCTTTGGGGCCGCGCTGCCCTCCGCTCCGGCAGCTCTGGGTTTATTCGAAGGGGTGATGGTGGCGGCCTTTGCCCTTGTGGGGGTGGGCCAGGCGGTGGCCTTGACTCACGCGATTGTCATTCATGCACTGCAATTTATTTTCACCAATGTCCTGGGGTTGATCGGGCTGCGCCTGCGGGGTCAGGCTGTTGTGGATCTGTATCGTCGCGCCACCCGCAAAGCGCCAGGCGTTTCGACCCCTGATTGACCCTATGCATATATTAATTGTTTTAACCTATTTTCAACCCCATAAATCCGGTCTGACAGTCTATGCTGTGCGCCAAGCTATGGCTCTGGCAGAACGCGGCCATGCCGTCACGGTGTTGACCTCCCGCTATGATCCAAATCTTCCCGAGGAGGAATGGATTGGCGGCGTTCGGGTGCTGCGCTTGCCGGTGGCTTTCCGCCTGTCCAAGGGCGTCATCATGCCCCGGATGCCCTTCAGGGCCTGGCGGTTAATCGGTCAATCTGACGTGGTGAATCTCCATGTCCCCCAGGTGGATGCCGCCCTCCTGGCCCTTGTGGCCAAATTGCGCGGCAAACCCCTCGTTCTGACCTATCACTGCGATCTGCGGATGCCGTCGGGTTTTATCAATCAACTAGCCGGTTGGGCTGCGCATTTTGCCAACCGGGTCTCAGCATCCCTGGCGGATGTGGTGGTGCATAACACCCGGGATTTTGCAGAACATTCCCGGTTTCTCAAGAAATATCTGGACAAGCTGCAGGTCATCCAGCCGCCGATTGTTGTGGATTCCGTGGAGAAGGCTGATCTGGCCGCTTTCCGGGAAAAGGTCGCCATTCAGGGCGATCAACCCATCATTGGCATGGTGGCCCGCCTGGCAACGGAGAAGGGCGTCGAATATCTGGTGGAAGCGATGCCCCGCATCCTAGAAGTCATCCCGGATGCCCGGGTGATTTTTGTGGGCGAATATCAGAACGTCTTTGGGGAGGAGGCATACCGGGATAAATTGCTGCCCTTGATTGATTCCCTTGGCGACCACTGGACATTTCTGGGGGTGGTTTCGGAACTGGAAAAAGCGATCTTCTTCCGCATCTGTGATGTCCTCGTCCTGCCGAGTCTCAATAGTACGGAGTCCTTTGGGATGGTACAGGTGGAGGCCATGGTTTGCGGCACGGTGGTCGTCGCCACGGACCTTCCCGGGGTTCGCCAACCGGTGCACACCACAGGAATGGGGCGGATCGTCCCGCGCAGGGATTCTGCTGCCCTGGCGCGGGCCATTGTTGACCTCCTCAGACAGACGGATGGCGTGGATGCGGCGCGTGTGTCCAAGCTGGCGATGTATTATTCCCCGAAGACCGTCGCCGAAGCATACGAAAGCATTTATCAGGACCTGATTGAGGCAGATGAATAGCGAGAAGCTTGACCAGATCCTATGGCGTCATATTTCCAGTCTTCCTTATTTCCGGGGATTTCTTCGGGCTGTGGAGGACCGGTTTTATCAGGACATTGATCTGCCATCGCCGGTCCTAGACCTTGGAGCCGGGGATGGACATTTTGCTTCGGCGGCCTTTGATATTAGATTGGATGTAGGCCTTGATCCTGCTCTTTCGTCTCTGAAGGAAGCTGCTTCCCGTGGTGGATATCGCTCCCTGGTGGCAGCCGAAGGCGCGGCGATCCCTATGCCAAGCGGGATTTTTGCCTCCGTGACGAGCACATCCGTCCTGGAGCACATTCCGAATGTGGTTCCTGTGCTGGCGGAAGTCGCCCGGATACTCAAACCGGGTGGAAAATTTGTGTTCTGCCTACCCAACCATCGCTTTCCTCAGGCATTATGGGGGCGGCAGTTATTCTCCCGCTGGGGGGCGGATAAGCTTGCCAAGGACTACAGCCGGTTCTTCAATCGGATCGCACAGCATTTTCACACTGATTCGCCTGATGTGTGGACTAAGAGACTGGAGGAAACGGGATTTGAACTTGTTGAAACCTGGGATTATTTTCCTCCGAAAGCCCTCCACATCCTGGAATGGGGCCATCCCATGGGGCTGCCGGCCCTGGTGAGTAAGAAGCTGTTTGGGCGCTGGGTGCTGGTCCCGCAGCGATGGAACCTGATCATTCCCTGGCGTATAACCCGTACTTTTATGGACGATCCCCGTTCGGATCAGGGCGTCTGTTCTTTTTTTGTGGCTCGGAGAAGACGATGAAAACCCCCCACATGCTGGTTTACTACACGTATTCTATTTTCGAATTATTGTTTAATGTTAAAAACTGGCCAATCCTCCTGCCGATTTTTCTGCGGCGGCCATCCCGGGGAAACCGCATCATGAAACTGCGGGAACCCCCGGTGAAGATGGGTGTGCGGGGGGCAATGGATGCCTGGTCTGTGAAGGAGACCTTCCTGGATGCTTTTTATACCCAGGTGGGTGTGCCTGTGCAGGATGATTGGGCGGTCATTGATATTGGCGCTGGGATTGGGGATTTCAGCATTTATGCGGCTTATGGGCGCCCCAAGACCTGGGTCTATGCTTATGAGCCATTTCCAGACTCCTATGAATTTCTCAAGAAGAACCTGGCCCTAAATGACATTAAAAATGTAGAGGCTCTTCAGGAGGCTGTGTGGAGCAAAGCGGGGGAACTGGTTCTGGATATTTCGGGGCAGGAACCTCTGCAGACTGCCAGCAGCGAGGAAGGGCAGGGGGCCATGAAAACCCGGGAGCATACCGTGGAGGTCCCGGCGGTTTCCCTGGAGACTGTGTTGAACCGCCACGGTCTGGCCCGGGTGGATCTGATCAAGCTGGACTGTGAAGGCGCGGAGTATGAGATTCTAATGAAAGCGTCCCCAGGGATCCTCGCTCGCATTCAGCGGATCGTGATGGAATATCACACCATAGATGAAAACTATAACCGGGAGACCCTGGTGGAATTCCTGGAGTCCGCAGGATACCGGGTTGCTTGGCAGGAGAATTATGTGCACGATGATATTGGCTATCTCTATGCGGAACGGGACGCCGGCGCTCTGCGTCCGAATGCCAGACCGGATTCTCGGATAGTTGTGCCGGATGCGGGTTGACAGATCTCCGGTCTGCTTTTATACTGAACACAGTATGAAACCTAAATTGCAGCACACCGCCGTTAACGCTTATTATTACGGTATCCATTCCCTGGATGCCGCTGGCGGCGTTTAAGCGATTTTAGCAGAGAATAAATCGAAACGTCAGGCCGGAGGCCTGGCGTTTTTTAGATTAATTTGGAGGTGTTGGGATGGTCGTCAGAGGAATACGTGGCGCAACCACAGTGGATCGGGATAGGGCGGAGGTTGTCATTGCGGCCACCCGGGAATTGCTCCAGGCTTTGGTTGAAAAAAATCCTGGATTGGCTCCGGAGGATATCGTCAGTGTGCTGTTCACCGTCACAGATGATATCTCCTCGGTCTTCCCGGCCAGGGCTGCCCGGGAGATGGGCTGGGGAAAGGTGCCTTTGATGTGCGCTCGGGAAATATCGGTGCCGGGAAGTTTACCGCTCTGTATTCGGGTGCTGCTGCACTGGAACACGGACAGCGATCAGGAAACGATCCAGCATGTGTATCTGGGCGGCGCCGGGGTTTTGCGGCCGGACCTACCGTCAGATTAATTCGGATAGTCATTTATCAGCTTAAAAGGATATCTCATCATGATGATCATAATGAAAGCCGGTACGGATCAGGATAACATTGACAGCGTGGTGGCTCGGGTGCTCTCCCTGGGACTGCAGGCACACCTATCCCAGGGCAAGGAGCGCACAGTCATTGGCGCCATTGGGGATGGACGTCCTGTGCAGAAAGACCTGTTCATGCATTTACCCGGGGTGGATCGGGTGCTGCCCATTTCCCGGCCGTATAAACTTGCCTCCCGGGAGTTCTGCCCGGAGGATACCTGCATCCCCCTGGACGGGGTGGCCATAGGCGGGGGAAATCTGGTGTTGATAGCCGGGCCTTGCGCGGTGGAGAGCCGGTCGCAAATATTGGAAACAGCCCATGCCGTGCGGGAGGCCGGGGGCCATGCCCTGCGAGGTGGGGTCTTCAAGCCGCGCACATCGCCCTATTCTTTCCAGGGCGTGGGGGTGGAAGGATTTAATTGGCTTCTGGAAGCCAAGGAGCAGACCGGTCTGCCGATTGTGACGGAGGTGATGGATCCGGATCAGGTTGCTCTCCTGCGGCCTGTGGCCGATGTGCTCCAGATTGGGGCACGGAATATGCAAAATTTTTCACTGCTGCATGCCGCAGGGGAAAGCCACCATCCGGTGCTCCTCAAGCGGGGGATGAGCGCTACGGTGGAAGACCTGCTCATGGCGGCGGAATATATCCTCTCCCATGGAAACGGCCAGGTGATCCTTTGCGAGCGGGGCATCCGCACCTTTGAGACCGCCACCCGCAACACGGTGGATATCAACGCGGTCCCGGTCTTAAAGGGTCAGACCCATCTGCCAGTGGTTGTGGATCCTTCTCATGGCACCGGCCACTGGGAATATGTCGAGGCGGTGGCCCTGGCCGGAATTGCGGCAGGGGCGGATGGGTTGATGATTGAAGTGCATCCAAAACCGGAAGAAGCGCTATCCGATGGTGGACAATCTTTGAAACCGGAGCGATTTGACGCCCTGGTGCGGAAAGCCAAGGCGGTGGCTGAAGTCCTTGGCCGGTCCATGACGGTATCGGAACATCCCGTGCGGAAGGCCGTCTCATGACTGCAAAAACGTTGCGCTCCTCTCACGTCGTGGTTCTCGGACTGGGTTTGATGGGCGGTTCTCTGGCCCTGGCTCTGCGGGGGAAATGCGCTCAGATCACCGGCGTGGACAGTGACCCGGAAACTCTGCGGAGGGCCCGTATGGACGGGGCGGTTGATACCGCTTTGCCCAGTCTGGGCGCGCTGGACTCCGGCGTGGATATCGTGGTCCTGGCGGTCCCGGTGGAGACCATTCTGGCCCTGATCCCGGTTCTTCCGGAGGCGATTTCAGGCGATGCTCTGATTATGGATCTGGGCTCAACAAAAGCGGCCGTTATGACAAAGTTTGCCTGCTTGCCAGGACGGCTGGCCGTCCTGGGTGGGCATCCCATGTGCGGGAAGGCTCAGGGCGGGTATGTCCATGCCGAAACCGGCTTGTTTGAGGGTGCGCCTTTTGCCCTCGTGCGGGGCGAGGATACACCCCCGGGCGCCTGCGCTCTGGGGGAAGCCCTTGTGCGGGGAGTCGGCGCACGGCCTTTGTGGCTCTCAGCAGAGGACCATGACCGATGGACAGCCGGCACGAGCCATTTGCCATTTCTGGTGAGCTGCGCCCTTTCCGGGGCCACACTGGAAGCGTTTGCCCCCCTGATTGGCCCCGGGTTTTGCAGCACAACCCGTCTGGCGGATACGCCCCTGTCCATGATGGGGGATATTCTGCGCACCAACCGGGAAAATATCCTCGAACGTATGGATGCTTTCCTGCTGGCATGTCAAGAGATACGGGATCTGTATGCGGCGAAGGATGACGAAGGACTTTTTACCCTGCTGGCGGATCAGGCGCGCCACCACCGCACCTTGCTGGCGCTCCGGGAAGGGAAGGCAGAACATGTGGATTGAAGTAAAACGCAGTGCCCCGATAGAGGGCACCCTTCGGCTGCCGGGGGATAAGTCCATCTCTCACCGGGCCGTGCTCCTGGGGGCTTTGGCCAAGGGGGACAGCACATGTGATAATCTTCTGGTGGCTGAGGTCACCCGGGCCATGCTGGATGCAGTGGGACAATTGGGAGTCGCCTGTCATCTGGAGGGGACGCGCCTTGACATCCACAGCCCAGGGTTGCACGGCCTGACATCGCCGAATAAGGTGATCTACTGCGGCCATTCCGGGACGACAATGCGCCTTCTGGCGGGAGCACTGTCTGCTGCAAACCTGAATGTGACTCTGGATGGGTCGTTGCGACTGCGGGATCGGCCAATGGCGCGTGTTGTGGAGCCCTTGGTACGGATGGGGGCGCGGATCGTGGATGACGGCGGCAGAGCGCCTCTGCAACTTGCAAAGCGCTCCAGCAATACCCCCCTGCGGGGCTTGAAGCACTGCCCATCGGTGGCCAGCGCACAGGTCAAGTCGGCCATCCTATTGGCGGGTTTGCAGGCTGACGGGCCGACTAAACTGATTGAAC
>DAOTUG010000229.1:0-4307 GCA_034437335.1 Anaerolineaceae bacterium | reverse complement strand
CTGCTGCCAGGAGAAGGTGATGGGATTGGCGACCGTCTCATCCTTGGGGCTGAGGGGCACGGGCTGCTGGGGAACTTCCGGATCGCCATTATCCACGGTGAAGTTGGTATGGGGCGACCAGTTGAAATTACCGTTGCCCAGGGTGGCCGTGATCTGCCAGACATGGTTTCCGTCTATCAATTTATAGGGCAGGGTGTACTGGCAGGTGGCCGGGCCGCCTGTCGTGGCACACTCGGCTTCTCCGAAGCTAAAGGTTTCTGTTTTGTTGTTCCCGTCCGGGGTTTCGATGTAGAGCTGAAAGCCGGTGGGCATAGGGTCCAGGCCTTGCTGCCAGGAGAAGGTGATGGGGTTGGCGACCGTCTCATCCTTGGGGCTGAGAGGCACGGGCTGCTGGGGAACTTCCGGATCGCCATCATCCACGGTGAAATTGGTGTGGGGGGACCAGTTGAAATTGCCGTTGCCCAGAGTGGCCGTGATCTGCCAGACATGATCCCCATTGATCAAGTCGTAGGGCAGGGTGTAGGCACAAGTGACCGTAGAGTTGTTGCCGGGCAGATTGCAGTTAGCCTGGTCATAGGTAAAGGTTTCCGTTTTGTTGTTCCCGTCCGGGGTTTCGATATAGAGCTGGAAGCCGGTGGGCATGGGGTCCAGGCCCTGGTGCCAGGAGAAGGTGATGGGATTGGCGACCGTCTCGCCCATTGGGTTGAGGGGCACGGGCTGCTGAGGAACCTCAGGATCGGAGTCATCCACAGTGAAGGTTGCGGGGTCCGAAACCGTACCGCTGCCATTTTCGTTTCGGGCGGTCACGGTCCAGGTATAACCTGTTTCCGCCAGCGTATCGCTCCAGGAGCATGTTCCGGTGCCAGCGCCGCAATTGGTTTCACTGGCTGACAGAACGATAGCAAAGACGCCGCCGCCATCGGCTTCAACAACGATTTCGTATTCTGTGGCGGCAGGTTGGGCAAGCCACTCGAAGAGAACGGGGTTGGACACGGTGGTATTGATTGGGTTGACCAGGGTCACCTGACCGGGCGGCTGGCCCGGATTGTTGCCGACGGTGAAGTTGTATCCGGGCGACCAGGGGCTGTAGCCTGCGTTGTTGGCTGCCCGCAACTGCCAGGAGTAGGCGCCGTCATTGAGATTCCACGGGAGGGTGTAGTTGCAGAGGGCATTGAAGTCATCCAGGGGGGCACAGGTGACATCGGAATGGTCAAAGGTTTCCATTTCCGTTTGGCTGTTGGGATAGGTGACTTGCAGTTGGAAGGTCTCCGCCCAGGGTTCAAGGGCCTGCTGCCAGAAGAATTGAATCGGGTTTTCGGCGGTTGTGTTGATGGGAGATTCTCCCACAGGCTGGGCGGGAGTTTGCTGGTTGCCGCCCACCAGGAAGAACAGGGGGCTGGACCAGCCCGTGTAATCTCCGTGACTGTTGATGGGCATCACCCACCACTGGTATTGTCCGTCATTGAGGTTCATCGGCAGGGTGAAACTGCAGGTGCCGGATCCAGAGGCGCAGCCGGCCTGGCTGGCTGTGATGGTGTCGTCTGCCCAGTAATCGCCGGCGTCGAGGAAATCCACCCAGAGATAATAGCGGGCGCCGTAGGGGTCGGCCTGCCAGACCAGGGTGACAGGGTTTGTTTCGGTCGTGCCGTCCGGACTGATCCCGACCCCCACACCGGGGAGCTGGTTGCCGCCGTCCAGGACAGTGAATGCCGTGGGCGGGGTTTGGTTGCCATAGACGCCGTTGATTTCAGGTTGGAGCTGCCAGGTGTAGTCCCCGTCATTGAGGGCATAAGGCAAGGTGTAGGTGCAGTCTGCATCGTCTCCGGACATGGTGCAGGCGGCCTGTTCCCAGGTGAACCGTTCAAAGATGCCGCCGGGTTCGATGGTGAGCCGGAAGTGAGTGGGTAAGGTTGCGAATTGGCGCCAGGATAAGGTGATGGGATTGGCGACGGTGACCTGGTTCGGGCTGAGGGCCTGGGCATCACCTGGCGTCTGGTAATTTCCGCCGCCGACGCTGAAGGGCAGAGGATTGGACCAGGGTCCCACCCCCTGGTTATTGCCGGCTTGAACCCACCACTGGTAATTTCCATTTTGCAGGGTGATGGGGGTGGAGAAGGCGCAGGCATCGGACTGCCCAGCGCATCCGGCTTGTGCGGCTGTGACCCAGTCGCTCCAGGCCACGGTGCCGTTGTTTAGGTCGTCAATCCACAGCATATATTGTGTGGCGTGGGGTTCGATTTCCCAGGAGAGGATCACAGGATTTTCTACGGCGGTATCATTCGGGTGAATCCCAACAGCCTGGCCAGGGATGGGATTGGAGCCGCCGTCATTGACGGTGAAATCTGTGCGTGGGGACCATAATCCATCCCCGGCGTTGTTGCTGGGAAGAATTCTCCAGGCATAGGTCCCGTCATTGAGGGTTGAAAGGGTATAGCTGCAGGTGTCAGCGACGTTGAGGCAGCCTGCTTCATTGCTGGTCAGCCAGATATCCAGTAGAGCATCTTCATCACTGAGCAGGACGAGCTGGTAGCGGGTGGCCTGAGGATCCATCTGCCAGGAGAGGGTGACGGGATTGCCTACTGTTATGTTCACCGGGCTGATGAGGACGCCCTGACCGGGCAGGTCGCCGTTGCCTCCACCGACATTGAAGAAGAGAGGCTCGGACCAGGCGGTGACCTCGCCCTGAGGGCCGATGGGCAGGACCCACCAGACCTTGTCGCCGTCGGTCAGGCTGACGGGCAGGGTGTAGGCGCAGTCGCCGGTTCCGGAAGCGCAGCCGGCTTCTTGGGGGGTGACGGTTTCATCGCGCCATTCCAGGCCGATCCCGGCCTGGTCCACCCACAGGTAGTAGAAAGCGGCCGCGGGATCGGCCTGCCAGGTGAGTGTGACGGGGTTGGATTCGATGGTGCCGTCCGGGCTGATTCCCACGCCCTGGCCGGGGACGCTGCCGCTCCCGCCGTCGTCAATCTGGAAATAGAGGGGATCGGACCAGGCGGTGACCTCACCCTGGGAGCCGATGGGCAGGACCCACCAAACTTTGTCGCCGTCGGTCAGGTTGGCGGGAATGGTGAAGACGCAGTTGCCCGTGCCGCTGACGCAGCCGGCTTCCTGGGGGGTGATAGAGTCGTCGTCCCATTCCAGGCCGCCGCCGCTGTTGTCCACCCAGAGCCAGTAGCGGGCGGCCGCAGGATCGGCCTGCCAGGTGAAGGTGACGAGATTGGTCAGGGTTTGACCATTGGGGAAGATGCCGACGCCTTTGCCGGGAATGCCCACGCCGGACCCCCCGTCCTGAAGGGTAAAATTGAGGGAGGAGGACCAGCCGCTGTTGCCGCCCTGGCTGTCAAAGGCCAGGACCCACCAGGCCTTGTCGCCCTCGGTGAGGTCCACGGGGAGGGTGTAGGCGCAGGTGCCGGAACCACCGGCGCAGCCGGCCTCAGCGGGGGTGATGTCGGTGTCGTCCCATTCCTTGCCGTAGGGAAGGTTATCCACCCACAGCCAGTAACGGGCAGCGCCGGGTTCGGCCTGCCAGGAGAGGGTGACGGGGTTGGATTCGGTGGTGCCGTTGGGGCTGATGCCCACAGGGGGCGAAAGGTTGAGGGATTGGTCCGCCTCCACGAGGGTGAAGTCGGCTTCTGACTGGACGTTGAAATCATACTGGTCGTTGGGGTCGCCGAAATCGGTGAAGTAGTCTGACATGGCAAGGATGGTGATCCCATACCGGACTCCATAGTGGATTTCCTGACCCATGGAATCAAGCTGGAGACTGATCACATCACCGGGGTTGAGGTCCTTGGGATAGTAATATTCCTTGACGGGATAATTGAAGCTCGGGCTGCTCAACCAGATGGTATAGGCATGGGCGCCTTCAATGTGGGTCCACTTGACCCTTGGAAGGGCCAGAGTGTCGGTGACGATCTCCCCAACAGGCTCCAGGATGGTGGGGGGTTCCGGGTCTGTGATGGTCTGGGCCATGACCCGGCCGGGAGTCCAGAGTGATAAGAGAAAAAGGGCTGCAACGATAATTCCGGTGATCTTTTTCTGAGCACTGTTTCTTTTTTCATTCCTGTACATGTTTTCCTCCATGGTTTTCCACTCGGCGGATTGCGTTCGGTTCTGGGGAAAGTTAAGGTTGGTTTATTTGACGGCGATGTAGCGGATCTTTGCCGGGAGAACACCCGGAAGGGACGTTATCCTTTGAGCCACGACAACGCGGGTTTTTCTATACCACCAGTGTATCATAGTATATCAATGATTTCAATAGTATAACGTTAAATATCAATGTGAATCTGGAGATTAATCACCAGGTG
>DAOTUG010000228.1:0-23367 GCA_034437335.1 Anaerolineaceae bacterium | reverse complement strand
CATCGGAAGACCATTTGATGGGGGTTGGACGAATGGGCCGCTCTTCTTCTACGATCTCATCCAGCAAAATGCGTTCTCCGGTTCCATCCCGATGGACAACCTTAAGCTGGATCCGGGCGCCTTCGGCATCAAAGGAGAGCACAGCGCCCAGGGCGATCTTCCGCCCATCCGGTGAGGGCAGCATCACGCCAGAAAAAGTGCCCCCCTCAGGATTAAGGAAATCCAATATCTGCAGGCTGCCATCAAAGGCAAGATGATAAGCATGCTGATAAGCTGCGTCAACATAAAATATACCATCCGCTGTCACCCCCCCATTCCCACCCCATCCCAACCCGGGCGCGGCCAGTCGCTGTATGGGATATCCATCCCGCGGATCAAGCAGGACCACCTGGGCGGGATTCGATGTCCGATCCCCATATGCCAGGGGGATGCCAGGGGCCAGAGCCGCCGGGGGTTCATCCATCACTTTCTCCGTAGACGTGGGCTCTGACAGATCCGGGCCATGAGGAATGGTTTCGGCAGTGGGGGTTGGGTCACTGCCAGGATGGGGAGTCGTCTGCGGCGGTGATCCAACAGGGAAATTGCAGGCCAGGGACATCACGAACAATATCAGACCAATAATCCAGATTCGGTTTTTCATCATCATGTCTCCCAGGATAAATGCACAAAGCGGGAGCGTGACACGCTCCCGCTGTAAAATTCAGCGCAACAAACTGGATATCCCGTAAGGCTATTCCATGCTGTTGAGATGCTGCATCAGACGGCTTTTACGTCGTGCGGCATTATTCTTATGAATCACACCCTTCGCAGCCGCTTTATCCAACGCGCGCAAAGCAGCCTGGGTTGCAACCTGGGCTTCTTCCGCGTTGCCGCTTTCAATAGCCTCACGTGCTCTGCTGATGGCCTTCCTTGCACTGCCACGGAAAACACGATTCCGAAGGCGTCGTTTCTTGTTTTGACGGTTTCGTTTGATCTGCGATTTAATATTTGCCAAAGTCTTTCCTCCAATATCGTTCTCTAACAACGTACAATAATCACGAAGAATTATTTTACCGGAGCCAGGGATTTTTGTCCAGTCAACTTTTTTAAGAAAGGCATGCTATAGGATACCTCGCCCCTCAGAGGATACCTCACAGGGAGGCCAGACCTTCCAGTGATCAAGCGCTCTGTTTTGATGCCCTCGCCTGTATCCATCGCAGGGAGCACACCTCTTCAGGCGCCTGAAACCCGTCATGCATCCTCCGACCGGACGGGATGACTATCCGAAACAAATGCCTCAATATACGCCCGAATCTCCGGAATGGCAGTCAATTTATCATAAAAAAAGTTGTTGACAACATTTATCACTTCTTCCCGGGCAGCCTCCGCCTGTGCGCTCAGATTCTCATAGGCTTTTTGGGACTGGATCGCATCCCGGAAGCGCAGCAATCGGGCCACAATTTCGGTTTCTCGGGCATCCTCCATCACCCGGACAACCTCCAGCATCAGACTGTCCGCCTGCCGAATCAGTTGGTCCTTTTTGAAAGGGGCCTTGGCGTGTACCGCATCATCCACCGTTCGAATCAGAGACCAAACCTGATACAGCATCGAAGCTGGTTCATCAAAAAGTTCCCGAAGAAAAACGGCTTCTTCATATCGGCCCGTCAGGCGGAAAATATTATACATGCGTTTGGCCGCCTTGCCATAATTGACATGCTTGGTCAGATATTTTCTGACCTCTCCCTCCAGCGCGGTGACATACTGTTCGAGGGCATTTGCGCTGACATGCTGCGCCAGCTTGGAGAAAATCGGCACCGATTCCGCCTGCAGATACACCTCCTGAAAATAGGGATCCAGATACCCATCCAGAGGGATTATCGAACCGTCCGGTGTCTCCCAGGTCACATCAAGCATATTGCTGGCGTTGGCCAGGGTTCCCCGGATAGGGTCAGCTACAACCCAGTCCAACTTACACCAACCCGGGTCCTGAGCTGCTTGTTCCCAAAAGATCTCAACTGCCTTTCCGTCCGGTGTGAAACCCACTTTCTTTTCTGCCCTGATCTCATCCGGATCCCAGGAAATCGGACTCCCCATTTGATAAGTCCGCTTTCCCTGGACAAAATCAACCGGATAGGACCCCAGCTTCACCTCAATCAGTTGGTATGTCAACCCCTGGGTGGTCGCCAGCGCCTTCTCCCGCATGATCTCAGCCAGAATGCGGCAAGCCTCCGCTTTTGTGGGGGCCAGGATGTTCACCCGTTCAAAGTAATCACAATCCCCGGGATAGCGCTGAATTCGGGATTGGGCTGATGATCCGGAAAGCGCCAGGGCCGTTTCCACCTTGCCGGGGATATCGGAAAACTCCACCAACCCGCCAATTTTCCGAAAATACTCCAGGCGTTCCGGGCTGAAATCCAGCATGGCCACATTCTGTCCAAAAACCCCGCTGCGCTCATCAAAATGTATATCATCCCCCCCTTTCTTGGCTGTGTGAATTGCTTCCAGCCAGTTTTTTGCCTCCGCCTCATCCAGCTCCACCCCCAACCGCTGGGCGGACTGAATGATCTCCTGTAAATCCTGAGGCGCGACTGCTTGGGTCATATCATTATCCTCCAAAGGTCAGGTGCCGATTTATTACAGAATACATTAATATGACCAATTCTGTCAAGTTTTCGGCTTGCATCTCGCGCCAAAACCTATCCCCTGCCAACCGGCACCACCTCCACTTGGGGTAGGAAGGCCAGGATATCAGAGCGGCGGCAGTCGGCTGTGCCCGGAGTTATCAACACAGCCGCCGCAGCAGCCGCGCCCAGAATCAACCCCTGCACCAGAGGACTGCCTGTGGCCAGGGCCAAAGATAAACCAGCCAAAATGGCATCTCCGGCTCCGGCCGGGCTGACGACCTCTCTGACAACCATCGGCATCAGGCGATACAGTCCTTCAGGAAAGGCAGCCACTGCGCCCTGTTCTCCCAGGGTGGCCACCACGCCAACCCCCATAGACTCCCGCACCTGGACGCTCGCTTCCAGAGCGTCTGTCACATCCCGAATTTTTGACCCCAGCAATTCGCTCAATTCCGTCTGGTTTGGCTTGATCAAAACCGGCTGTTCTTCCAGCGCGGCGCGTAAATACTCTCCGCTCCCATCAAAGATAACTGAAACGCCCATCCGGCGCGCCCGGCGGAGCAGCCTGGAATACAACCCAGGCGAAAGCCCCCGGGGCAGCGAACCGCCCGTAATCATGCAATCCACTCCCGGAAGATACGCGTCAAGTTTTAGAAAAAACCGATCCACATCCCCTTGAGAGACCCGCAGGGAGTCGCTTGTGAGTGTGGTCGCCGTGCCATCCCGCCAATCAAGCAAGATCGGGTTGATGCGGGTTTCACCGTCTACCCACACAAAATCTGTCACCACGCCTTTGCTTCTCAACAACCGGCACAGCTTCTCGCCAAAGACCCCGGCCGCAAAACCCGTGGCCAGGCTGGAAACCCCCATTTCACCCAACACATACGATGCATCCACAGGCTTTCCTGCCACAGACAGGGTCGTTTGGGCAGCCCGCACCACCCGATCAGTTTTAAATTCATCCAGACCCAGAGTCAGATCCAAAGCAGAATTGGGAGTAACCGTCAATATCATTCCATATCTCCACTGCGTCCAGCATAAGCTGCTACGTCCGCTTCAAGGGCGGCATGCCAACGTTGCATGGCTTCTTCCACATCCATGCCAAAAGCCGGGGCCTGCAGGAGAATCCCTGCCGATATATTGATCCTTTCCGCCGCGTCAAAAGCGGCTTCCAGGGTCTTCCCGGCCGCAAACAATCCATGCCAACGGGCGATGACCACTGCGGCCTGGCGGGCAATAGCAGCCTCCTGCCCCCGAATTTTTTCCACCAGCAAATCCGCCAACTCCTGAGAATGGGCTGGTGCGAAGGCCTCTGTCACCGCAATGGTCCCAAATTTGCGGGTGCATTCAAGAATGGGCAGCATGCGTTTGCAGGCTACGGCAAAGGACAATGCATTTCTCGCATGGGCATGGACAATGCCGCGAACTGCCGGAAACGCGCGGTAAGTCGTCAAATGGGCGCAGGATTCCCGGGAGATTTCCCCATCGCCATGAATTTTCTCTCCAGTAAGAGTCACTTCCAGCACCTGCTCTGGGGTGATATCCCACTGATATCTGCTGCCAGCATAGCTCGGGGTGATGCAGACAGTATCCCCAGCTCGGGCGCTGATATTGCCACCCGCCGTATCCGTCAGATTCCGATCAATCATCAATTTCCCCAAATAGGCAATTTTTTTTCTAAGGCTGTCAATCTCATTCTGCGGCATTGAAACGCTCCGATTTCTCAATTTTCTGATCGTTTTTTCTAATCTGGATGGGAATCCAGGGGAAATTTCTCCAACTTCTGGTCTGCATGCAGCATTGGATGGTCTTCAAAAAGCGCGCCATCAACGCTTGCCATGCCGTTCAGGATCGCTTCAACGTTTTCCGGGGGTTCATAATATCCGAAAACTACCCATGATCCCGAATCAAAAGGGATAATTGTGCCAGCCGTGTTTTTGAAGAGTCGCCTTCATCTCAGGCCAAACCCGCTGATGATGGGCTTTAAAAGCTGCCGTCCTTGAAGAGGCAATCCTGAACACAAAACCAATTCGCTGCATGTCACCTTGCTCCGCCCTGATTATATCCGCAAAACGCAACACACTCACGATTATCAGACCCCATCCGGGGCCTGGGTGATGCGATATTGCAATGAATCTCGGTAATGAGAGTGGGAAAAAGACCTGCCAAATCAAACTGTCAGGAAAAAATAAAGGAATCAGGATCTTCCAAAGAGACATCCACCCTCAGGGCAATTGCATTTGATGAGTATGCAATCGCAAAACTCGATTGTGGTTGTGGGTTTTCCAATAACTTCTCTTCTCCATTTCTATAAAAAACCCATCCTGCCTAAAGCTGAGGGGCATCACAAGCTGAGGGGCATCAGGCCCCATCAGCGCAGTGCAAAGGGCCAGGAGGCCCGTGCTGCCCCATCAGCGCAGTGCGAAGGGCCAAGAGGCCCGTGCTGCCCCATCATCGCAGAATAACGGGCCAGGAGGTCCGTGCTCGCTTCGCTTGCAGGCTTCTGACGCATGCATGCGCGCCCTGATTACAGGGGAAGGAACGAGGATGGGGTCAGTAATTGGACAGTCAGCACGTTTATCCAGGGCGATATCGAAAGAAGTTCGCCACACCTTCGGGCGATTTTCTTCTTATTATTCCTCTTTTATAGATTTTAACCTTCGATAAGTCCATATGCGATCGCCCTGAATCCACCCAGGATCATTGATACGATTCCAACAAAAATGGCGTATAATGTATTTCCAACTCAACAGACCCAGGTCGGTCGGATGGGCGCGGGCCTGAGAGCCCGAGGAAAGTCCGCACACCACAGAGCAGCATGCCGGGTAACGCCCAGAGGCGCGTGAGCGTCTGGACAGGGCCACAGAAACAAACCGCTCCGCGAGGAGTAAGGGTGAAAAGGCGGTGTAAGAGACCACCGGCGGCGGCAGCAATGCCGCCGGCCAGGCAACCCCCATGCGGTGCAAGGTCAAGCAGGAGAGAAGCCCCCGGGCGGGAAGCGGCTCGTTTCCCAACCATCTCCGGGTAGACTGCTAGAGCTGCCGGGCAATCGGCAGCCCAGATAGATGCCCATACAGACGGGGAAACCCGTTGGACAGAATGCGGCTTACAGGCTGACCTGGGTCTGAGATTTTTTTTTAAAACGACCCACAAAGCCCTCCAAACTCGGAGCGCAGAGCAATTCTCCAAAAGTAGCGGTTGCCCAAATCCTTCCGGATCAGAGATCCCGGATCCGGGGGTTGAGAATGCTATCCAGAGCAAAACCCACCAAAGCGAAGGCCAGACCGGTGATCAGCACCAGGATAATCGGCTCCAAAACCCAGAAATAATGACCCCAAAATGTCCCGCGATGCAGGGCCATATTGATGACCTTACCCCAGGTGGGAAGGTATGGCGTCACCACGCCCAAATAGGCCAGGGTTGACTCCAGAAATACAAAGGCAGGCACGGAAATAACGAGCTGCGGCACCATCACCTGAACAATGCGGGGCAACATGTACTTGAAAATAATCCGCCAATCTGGCGCACCATAGGCCACAGCCGCTTCAATATAGGGCGCTTCTTTGAACTGCAAAAACATCGCCCGGTATTCCTTCAGGGAATTCCCAAAGATATTCATCAGGATCACCACTCCCAGAATCACCCAGATACTCTTGGAGTAAAGCAGGTACACCAGAACGGCAATCGGCAAGGTCGGCAGGATGATATTCAGTTCCGTGATCCGCTGTAATATTTCATCCACAAGCCCCCCATACCAGGCGCTGATAGCGGCAATGCCGATGGTCGTCAGGGTTGTGACCACCGCGCCAATGACACCAAATGTCAATGCCACCGGCGTACCCCAGAGCAACGCGATGGTGAGGTCTCGCCGGAGGGCATCTGTGCCAAACGGACCATACACCTCACCGGTGATGGCTCCCTCCAATGCCACAGAAGATTCCGGCTCAAAAACCACCGCAAGAACCTGGAGCTGATATTCCCCTTTCATGGGGCGGGTGAAATCAGCTGCCGGATCCCCAAAAAACTGATGAACGTGGGGTATCTCTGCATTTTTCACCAGACCGATATCTTCATGGGAAAGAACATATTTCAGGCGGTCTGGCACGGAAAAACTGCCAATCTCCATCTCCCGGCCATCGGGCGTGATCAAATTCAAGGTGACAAAGGGGTGTTTCTCTTCGTACTGTGAATCGAAGACAATGATCAGGTCCTGAGGAAACACATCAGCGGTCATGTCGAAGGCAAAGTTCATGCGGATATCCGTCAACTCCTCACCCAAAGGAACCTCTTCAACGGTATAGGCGACTCCTTCCGTTGGCTGCGTTGAATCCAGATAGATGCTTTCGGGCCAATTTTCTCGCCGGAAGAAATTCGTCCATACAGGACGGGCAAGTTTCGGCGTCATCAGCGTACCCTCGGAATGCCAGTAGGCAACCGCTTCCTCATAGGGAATCGCAACCACGGTGACCAGGGCGACAACAATCAGAATAAGAATGATCACCAACCCCAACAATGCCAGGGGATATTTTGATATCCGCCGGCCGGCTGTCTTGAAGATCTCCCGGAACCACCCCCCGGTGGGGGTAGTCTTCAATTGGTTTACACCCGCTTGTTTATCTCTCTCAGTCAATTGTTGGTCAAAGAAGGTTCGGGGTAATTCCCGCTTGGGAGTTGATTTCCTGGGTCGGAAAAGGTCCCATAACTTCCGCTTTCTGACAGCGCGTTTTGAAACAGAAGCACCATTTTGACCAATCCGCACCCGGGGATCCATCAGCGCATAGATCACATCCAATAAGACCACCGATAATCCCAGAATATAGGCGAACAAAACCACCATGGCTACGATGATGGGGCGATCAATCCGCCATACCGCGTCAAAAAAGAGCGCGCCAATTCCTGTCCAGTTGAACAAAACCTCCAGGGCGATAGCGCCTTCCCAAAAACTGATCAACATCAAGGCGAAACTGGTGATGATGGATGGCAGGGTTGGCCGCATGAGATAGCGCCGGCGAATGAACCGATCCGGCAGCCCCTTTGCTTTGGCCAGCTCGACATAATCCTCCCCGGAATGAACAATGAAGAACGTCCGCCAAGTATAAACACTCTGGAAGAAAACGCTCAAAACAACGGCCATCACCGGCAAGACCATATGCTTCATTAAATCAACAGCATACTCCAGCGCGCCCTCCGGAGGAGCCCCTGAAAACATCCCCTTGAAGGGCAGCAGCCGCAGCTCCAGGGCAAAAATCGCCAACAGGATAACCCCATGGACCCAGCTCGGCGCCGAGGAAATGGGCGTCAGGGTGACCAACAGCCTGTCCCAGAATTTTCCGCGTTTGCTGGAAAGCATCATCGCCACCCCCAGGCTGATGAAAAACAGGATCACATTGGCTGCGCCAACCAGCAGCAAGGTGTAGGGCATTCGCTCAAAAATCAATGTCGAAACCTGTCTGGATTGCCGATCCAAAGACCAGGACCTTTCCGACTCTCCCCACTGCAGACTGACCGCTCGCCACCACCAGCGCGCCGTCCGGAGGGCCAGGGGTTCATGCAAGCCCATGGCCTCTTCCATCTGCCATTTGAGATTTTCGACATGGTCCGCCAGCTCTTCCTCAGGGATATCATCAAAGGCCCCAGCCAAGCCCATCCCAGCAATGGTCTCAGCAATTTGCGCTTCAAAGATTTCGTCCACAAATCCCCCCAAGTTTACGATCAGCAGTGTCAGGTAAATGCCCACAGCGACTGTCAGAAAGATCGTCAGTATTCTGACAAAACTGTAGCGTACAATACGTCCGAGGGATTTTCGAAAGCCCAACCAGGAAAAACGGCTGTTTCTTTCTTCATCCAGACCAGCAGAGGAGGGTGCCGCAGTGGAATTCATCAGAGTTGCTCCTATTCTCAGTAAACAGCGTATCCCAACCCCTAAATGATTATCTTTACTGAAAAACGCAGGGATCACGCAAAAAACTGTAATGGTTGATTATACTGTCTGGATGGAAACAGCGCACCCCTCGGAGGGGTTAAAAAGGGGTGATTCTCCTCCCGGGACTCAATTGATTTTTGCCTGAACTTCCCTCTATAATAGAGTATGGCAAATGAAATATTTACCATCGGCCATAGCAATCACACCTTCCTCGCTTTCCTCGCCCTGATTCAGGCCCATCAGATCCGCCACATCGCAGACATTCGTAGCATTCCCTACAGTCGGCACGCATCCTGGAGCAATAAATCCAGGTTGTCAGAATTGTTAAAGCCCTATGCCATCCGGTATTCCTACCTGGGCCACCAATTAGGAGGAAAACAATCTGACCCCGAGGAATCCGGGTCAGACACAAAAGAAGTTGCAGCTTATCAACAGGCCATTGATCATCTCATCGCCAGGTCCGGGGTGATGAAAACCACCCTTCTTTGCGCTGAGGCGGACCCAGCCCGCTGCCATCGCCAACATCTGATCGCCCAAAGCCTGTTGCGTTCCGGCTGCCATGTCTGGCATATCCTCAAAGACGGCGCCCTGCAAGAAGCCTGGCTGGAAGACCCCAAAACGGATCAGCCTGCATTGTTTTAACCCATCACAATGGGGAACCATCTCCAGGTCTCACTTGCAATTCCTCCTTTTCTCCCTGTATACTCCCTTTATACACCGTTCAACAAACCGAAAGTGAGACAATATATGGTAATAAGAGTTTCCTCCCTCAAAATCACCCTGATCCTCTTTCTGATCCTGGCCCTTACCGGTTGCAACCTGCCAGGAAGGAACGCGATCAGCATCTCCATCACCAGCCCTGCCGAAGATCAATCTGTGGTCCTCCTGGAAGAAACCCGGGTCATCACCCGGGTCACCGCGGCCCAGGGAGTGGAACAAGTGCAGCTCTTCATCAACGGCACCTTGACCCAAACCGACCAGCCGCAGGAAGGGGCTCCCACCGAATATGTGGCAGATCAACCCTGGACACCGGATCAGGAGGGCAACGCGATCATCACCGTGGTGGCCACCGATGCAAACGGCAACATCTCGGATCCAGTCAGCGTGACCGTGCAGGTCGTCCCATCTGTCAGCCAGGAAGAGGGAGCCACCACCCCGACCTCCACCGCCACGGTAGAAACCGGGGAAGCCACCCCCACGAACGAAACAACCTGCACCACAGAAGCGGCCTTCGTGGAAGATGTGACCATCCCCGTCAACTCCTATCTCAGCCCCGGCGCAACTTTCACAAAAATCTGGCGGGTCAACAACACCGGCACCTGTGATTGGTCCGGATACGACTTGGTTCTGGCCAGTGGAGACCCCATGAGCGCTGCCACCCCCCAAGCCATCCCCCTGGTCACCTCTGGGAGCAGCGTTGATCTGGGCATAAATATGATAGCCCCCACTGCTCCGGGCACCTATTCGGCCGTATGGCGCCTCCGTAAGGACGATGGCGCTGTATTTGGCCCGGATCTATCCCTGACCATCATTGTCCCCCAACCCTCGACCAACACCCCCACACCCACCCAAACCCTCACGCCCACGCCCACGGTCACACTGACCCTCACGCCAACCTTCACCCATACTCCCACCCACACCGCCACCACACCACCGTTGTCCGTGGAACAGGTCCTCGAACAGATCTCAATTGGCGCGAACAGCACGGGCAATACAACCGTCGCCTGTCCGTCCGGTTCTGTCATCGTTTCAGGCGGTTTCGCCGCCGCCACCGGGTTGCGCGTGTATCACTCCATGATGGATGCAAATGGCTGGCGGGTCTTTGCAAAAAACACCAGCGGGTCTTCCAAACTGCTCAATGTGTACGCCATCTGCCTTCACAATTCTGGCGGAACCGTGACCCAGGCATTTTATCAGGGTGAAGGAGTGCCCAATGACATCGCCCACTTGAGTGTGGCCTGCCCGGCCGGGTCCGTTGTCACAGGTGGCGGTTGGGTGATCGGTTCCAATAACCCCATTGAAATCTATCATTCTACTATGGTGGAAAACGGCTGGCAGATTTATGTTAATAACAGCGGGGGCGGCTCCCCCCTGATCAATGTGTATGCCATCTGCTTGTCTGGCGTCTCAGGAACCACCACCCAGGTTTCCAACAGCGGACCGGTACCCGCAAATGACATCGGCAATGTGGTAACAGCCTGTCCTGCGGGGAGCACCATAACGGGCGGAGGATTCGCCACCAACCTTGGCGTCACCATTTACAACACCAGTATGGAAGGAAATGGCTGGCAGAATTACGCCCGTAACAGTCTCGGCAGCCAGAAACTGCTCAACACATATGCCATCTGCTATTCCCCGTAAATTCCCCTCCACACCCATCACAACCGGTGCAAGCCAGAATCTATCGGTCCTTGCACCGGTTTTGATTCGGCGGAAAACTTGTGGGTATAATTAGGGAACATTAAAACCAGCCTGAGGAGCTCATGAAACACACAGACCTGACAAACGAAGCTTTGATTAAGAAAATCCTGAAGGCAGACCAAGCCCAAACCATCCAGCCGGTAGAGGTTGGAGAAACAAAAAGAGAAAATGAGCTGGTCTTCTTCATCAAACCTGAATTGCTGGATGTGAAAGACGCCGGTAAGATCGCCAACAGCACGGAACTTATCCAGAACAAACTGGCGGCCTTTGAAGTCCTGATCCGGGGCATCATCATCGTTCCCGGACCCGTTCTGGAAGAGCACGGGATCATGAACCGCCATTATGGATTCATCAATCAGCTTTCCCGAAAGGCATCTGAAATGGTGGACACTGCAACTCGGAAACGCCTTTTTGATCTCCTCGATCAGGATGATACCGGGGAGCACCGTATTCTGGGCGGCCATGAATTTTTGAAAGCCTTTGACACCGATATGAATACCCTTTCCAAGGTGTGGTTTGCCCAAGAAGCCAACAAACTGCGGAGCGGATTTTATTTCATCGAAGACACCGTTGCGGATCAGCCGGTGATCCTGATCAATGGATTTCATCCCTCCCAACTAGAACATTTCACGCGGAAAGATCATCGGATTGTGCTGATGCTCCTGCACACCGATACAGATTGGAAAGCATTGAAATTTGATCTGGTGGGAGACACCTTCCCCGAACGCGCCAAAACCGACTCCATCCGGGGCCAACTCTTTCATCATCCGGATCATTTCGGATTGACAGAGGTGGGTATCAACACCAACGGGGTGCACCTCTCCGCGGGGCCCTTTGAGGCCGCCTTCGAGGTGGTCAACTTTTTTGGCCCGCTCCTGAACCTAAACCCGACAGAAACCCCGCCTCTGGCGGTCAAAAAGTCCGTCGCAGCAGGATTTGAGAAAGAAACCGCCCTCTCCCTCCTGGAAAACCCCCTGGTAAATGAGAAAGATCTATTTTCAGAAACAGAAAACATGAACACCGGAGAAGCGGTCACCTTCGCCCAGGAGAATTTATAATCCAAATCATCCTATCCTCCATCAGCCTTACTTTACTGGTAATAGCCTCCAGGCAGAGGCAGCAAAGGGAACATGTATGCGCAGCACCCACGAGATTAAAGAAAATCAGGTCGTCATCCACGTGGAAGGTCTCAAGAAATCATTTTCCATGATGCAGATCACCGACGCCCATGTCAGCCTGATTGATGAACGAGATCCGGAGGAACTGGAACGCCTGCGTAGGGAAAATTACATGGAGCAATTCCCCAACAACATGCTTGACCAGGCCGGGAACCAGATCAATCCCACCGATCGCTTTGCCCGGGTCGTTGAACGGGCGGAGGTGCTCTCCCCCGACCTGTTGTGTCTGACCGGGGATATCATCCATTATCCCACCCAGTATGCAATAGAATTTGTGAAAAACCGGATTGAAAAAACCGGACTGCCGGTCATCTATACTCCCGGAAATCATGATTGGTGCTTCACCAATGTTCCCGGCAGCCACATTGACCGCCAGGAGGGTTGGGAAAAAATCAAGGCCCTCCAGAACGATTCCATGGAATGCGCCGAGTATGTCCTTCACGGCCTGCAATTCCTGGTCCTGGATAATTCAATTTACCAAATCACCCCTGCCCAGTTGGAATTCATGCGCAACGGCTTTTCCAGGGAGCTGCCCACCGTGGTGCTCATGCATATCCCCCTCAGCCTGCCTACCCTGCGCAGCGCGGTTATGAATGTATACCAAGCCCCCCTGCTGATGGCCGACCCGGACTGGACCCTGGAATCCCGGAGATGGTGGGGGGCTCGGGCGGATCTACCGGAAACCCTGGCTTTTCGGGATCTGTTGGCAGAAGCCCGCAATCTGGTCGCCGTCTTCTGCGGTCATGTGCACTTTGACCACATGGATGCGATCAGCCCCTGGGCCGTGCAATATATCACAGGGCCCGCTTTTTCAGAAAACTATCGTTTCGTTACCTTCAAACCCTTCAACCCCATGAGATGAGGTCCCAAAAAATGCCCCCCCTGAAAAACACCCGCTTGTATGTGGAAATTCACCAACAACCTGACATCATCGAAAAACTCATCCAGGAACCCCCGGAACAGATCGCTGCTCTGGCAGATGCGATCAAAACTCGGGGTATCCGGCAGGTGTTCATTGCCGCCAGGGGCACCAGTGACAACGCCGGCCGGTATGCCAAGTATCTGCTGGGCGCCCGCAATGGGATGGTTGTCAGCCTGGCTGCGCCCAGCCTTTTCACAATTTACAGGAAATCACCGGAGCTCAAACACAGTCTGGTCCTGGGGATCAGCCAGAGCGGAAAGAGCCCGGACATCGTTTCGGTCCTGGCGGAAGGCCAACAACAGGGCGCGCTGACCGCCGCCATCACCAACTTCCCCAATTCCGATCTGGGGAAAAAAGCGGACCTCGTTCTGCCCCTCCTGGCCGGAGAAGAAAAATCCCTGGCTGCCACCAAAACCTACACAGCCGAATTGACCATCCTGGCCCTGCTCTCAACCGCCCTGCGGGACGAGGATACCGATCTGTCAGCCCTGGAGGAGTTGCCCCATCAGGTGAATGAAATCTTTTCAATTGAATCGCATATTGGCAGTCTGGCGGAGCGATATCGCTACATGAACCACTGCACCGTGATCGGCCGAGGGTACAACTATGCCTCCGCTTTTGAATTCTCCCTCAAAATGAAAGAGCTGACCTACACAATCGCTGAACCCTATTCGAGCGCCGACTTTCTGCATGGCCCTGTCGCCCTGGTGGACCGCGGATTTCCGGTGTTCGTGATCGCGCCCAGCGGGAAAATGGTCCCCGAAATGAAAGCACTGGTGGAGAAAATCCAGGGCCGCCTGGCGGAAGTGATCATGATCAGCGACCAAGACCAGCTACTGAATCTGGCTGATCACAAAATGGCCCTCCCAGCCGGCATCTCTGAATGGCTCTCCCCCATTCCTTCCATTTTGCCGGCGCAGATGTTCGCAATGTTCCTGGCCCACACCCGGGGCTTTGACATTGATAACCCCCGCGGCCTGAACAAGGTCACCGAAACCTGGTGAGATAACCAAAAAAATTTCGACAAAGCAACAAGAGCCGCCCTCGAAAAGGGCGGCTCTTTCTCGTAAGGATATCTCCCGTGAATCCGATCAGCCGCTGTTGACGACCAACGCGTCCAGGCTCCGCTTGGGGACATGGTGCACATCCTCCGCGTCGCGATAGTAGCTCACATCCCCCTCAGCGCTCAGGGGTTCGGTGACCACCTGCTCCGCCGGTTTGCCCAATGCCAGCACCAATAGAATCTCATACCGCGCCGGAATTTTCAAAGCGTTCCGAAGGGAGTCTCGCTGAATGGAACCGATCATGCACCCACCCAGACCCTTTTCGGCTGCTCCAAGCATGATGCTCTGAGCTGCAATGCCATGATCCACCCCAAACCGATTTGCGATCTCTGTGTCCCCAAGGATCAGGATATACGCGCTCGGGCGCTCACCCTCCAGAGGGCCGTCCCAATCCTTGAGGCGTCCGGCCCATCCGAGATGCGGGAAAACGGCTGCCGTCTTTTCCGGAGAATGGCACAGCCAGAATTTCAACGGCTGCTGGTTGTTCCCCGTGGGCGAATACTGCGCCAGCCGGATCAGCTCCCGCAGAACAGCCGCATCAATGCGGTGCGATTCATCAAATCGGCGGTAACTTCTGCTTTTTCTGACCAGAGTGATCAAATCCATCCTATCTCCTTTCTCAGGCAATCGTGATGTCGTTGTTCAGATAAACATCCTGGATGGCGTTCAGGATCTTCACCCCGTCCGCCATCGGTTTCTGGAAGGCTTTCCGCCCGCTGATCAAACCCATCCCCCCGGCGCGTTTGTTGATGATGGCCGTCCGAACGGCCTGGGCCATATCATTCTTTCCGGAAGCGCCCCCGGAATTGATCAATCCGATGCGTCCCATGTAGTTATTGATCACCTGATAGCGGGTCAGATCAATCGGATGGTCAGTGGTCAGGTCTGTATAGATCTTCTCATCCAGATAGCCGTAATCCGAACTGCGGGATTGCCGCAGAACCTTGAACCCTCCGTTCAGGGTCGGTTGTTTCTGCTTGATGATGTCGGCTTGAATCGTCGCGCCCAGATAATTTGCCTGCCCGGTCAGATCCGCCGCGGCCTGGTAATTGGCGCCGTCCACGGTGAAGGCCTCATTGCGCAGATAGCACCAGAGGATCGTGGCCATGCCCATCTCATGGGCTTTGCGAAAGGCCCTGCTGACATTCACAATTTGCCGGCGGGATTCTTCTGACCCAAAATAGATCGTGGCCCCGACTGCCACTGCGCCCATGTCAAAGGCCTGCTCCACCTGAGCAAAAAAGACCTGATCATACCGATTGGGGTAAGTCAACAATTCATTATGATTGAATTTCATAATGAATGGGATCTTATGGGCATATTTCCGGGATAAAGATCCCAGGATTCCCAATGTGGAAGCCACTCCGTTGCAGCCGCCCTCAATGGCCAGGGTGATGATGTTTTCCGGATCAAAATAGATCGGGTTGGGGGCAAAAGCCGATCCCCCTGTGTGTTCGATGCCCTGATCCACAGGCAGGATCGAAAGATAGCCGGTCCCTCCCAACCGCCCGTGATCAAAAAGTTGCTGGAGACTGCGCAGAACGGGGATAGAACGGTCGCTGGGGGTGAAGATACGATCAACAAAATCCGGACCGGGCAAATGCAATTGGTCTTTGGACACGGTTTTTGACTCATAGGTCAACAGATCCTGTGCTTCATCTCCCAGAAGGTCTTCAATCATATTCAAGGTTAACGTCATAATATCTCCTAACCAGTCTTGTGTAATTTACTTGGAAGGATGCTCATATTTTCCATCGGACAAATGGCCCTTGTGATCTGCCGGGGATGAGGAATGAAAAACTCCAAACCGGGGCAACCCACATGGAAAAATTCTCAGGAAGAGACCGTCACGCCCTTTTCCCGTAAAGCCGAAAACACCGCATCTCGATTGGTGTCCGACGTGAACAAGCTGTAAAAAAAGGTCACCGAGCGCAGTTCAGGTGCCTCAGTCAGCGGATAAAGATCCCCGAACAAACCGCCATCAAAGCTGAGCTTGGTCAGTTGGGGCAGTTTGTCAATACCCTTAAGGTTCACCGGGTGATCCAGGCTCAGAACCCCAACAATGTCAATGGAGGTGATGTTCCGACAGGCTTCAATGCCCTCAAAGGACCGGATGGAAAAATAATCATCCTCCCCATCCCATTGCGGCCAGATCCAACCGTAAATTGCATCCCCGCCATCCAGGGAGAGGGAATCCAGCTTGAGCAAATCCGTTTCCTGCGGGGGATATTGGCGGAGATAATTCTCCACCGCCGGAATCGGCTCGTAATTATAATCGGCCATCGGATCATATTCCTGACCAAGTTCTTCCTCAAAGAAAGCGTTCAGGTCAAAGGCGGGAACAACGCCCTTCCACATCAGTTGACCCAAAAGTGCAAAATGCAGGTTTTTATCCATTATGTTTCTCCAATCTCCTGAGAAGTCTGTTTGGGGGTTGCAGGTTTGAAGGCGGAAGCAATCAAAATGACACCAACAATCAGAAAGGGCATGGTCACCAGAACAAAACCGGCAAAGGACAAGGGCATATTGATAAAATAGACCTGCATGGGTTCTTCCTGGGGTGCAGCCAGGAAATTGACCACACGATTGCCCTCCGGCACATCATAAACATAAGTCAGCAGTCCCTGAAACTCCAAATGGCATTGATAGGGATCGCAGATAGTGAGGACGTCCTCATGGGTGAGGCCTTCCTTCTGCCCTATGGGGACAATCCCATACAATCGCTGCTGTGTATAACACACAGCTTCTCCCTCCGATTCAAAGCATGTCAGCCGGATGGATTGTCCAAAGATAAATACAGCCCCCAGGGCGATCACAAGTAAAAAATAACCAAGCACCAGACGCAATATATTCCGCATGAAGCCTAATCCTCCTCCTTCTTATTTTCTCTTATTTTTCCCCGGGATACAAGCGCCAGGGCAAGACCCAGGAGGATCACGCCTGCGCCATCAAAGAGCATAAAACGCAGCAGGCCGTCCCTCAGGGGGGCAGTTTCCAAAGGAAGAAAACCCCAGAGAGCAGATTCCCCCACAAAGCCAACGATCTGCATCAACAACGCCTCCAGGAGGGATGTCCGGTGACGGGTGGGCGCAACCAGGGCAAAACCGTAGGGAATTTGCCACATCAGGAACAGAATGCCAATTCCCCGCAGGGCTGTTCTTCCAGAAACCCCTTCCAAGAGGAAAGCCCCTTGGAATGAACCGGGCGCGATGAGGAAGGCGAGGGCAGCCTGGAGATTCCAAACCAAAACAAGCCCAATCAGAATTTGCGCCAGGACTCTCCGTATTTTCAATGGCATCCCTTTCAATCCCACAGAATGCGGGAAAAGGTCACAAAACGATTATAATCTTTATTATAATCACAAAATGAGAGCGAGATTGTTATCATGAAACTGCAGCCGCTTTTCTTATACGAAGGCATTCTGAACGCGCTGGACACACCCATCCTGGTCGCTGATACAGAGCACCATGTCGTTTTTATGAACCAGGCAGCCAAAGCGCACTATCGGGGCGGCGAATCGCTTCTCGGAAGCAATCTCCTGGATTGCCACAATCCCGCCTCCCAGGCTCAAATGAAAGCCATCCTGAAAGAAATGCAGGAAAATGATCTGGACGAGCAGATGATCAGCGAAAACGAGAACGAAGCACTGTACATGGTTGCCGTGCGGCATCGCGGCAGCTACCTGCTGGGTTATTTTGAACAATATCGCAAAAAGCCCTCCACCAAACCCCGCCACGAATAACAACACAGCCCCATTTTTACCTTCTGTAAATAATTACGTCATCCGCTCAGAAGTTCCTTTTCTCCACCACCGTACCCGGTCCCTGGGAGCGCTGCGGGAATCGTGAGCGCAGTACCTGTCTTTCCTTCCTCTTTCAGGTTTTAATAAAGACATCAAGTTCGTGATTCGATTTTCAGGAGGCAAACCATGAAAAAGTCAACCTTTCTTACCTTCAGCATCAGTTTCATTCTGAGCCTGGTCCTATCCGCCTGCAATTTTGGGGGCGTTCCCACCAATAACACCCAGGAGCAAATGGCGCAAACCCTGGCCGCCATCGCGTTCACCCAAACAGCCATGGCCCAGGAGCCAGAGCCCGTCCCGACCGAAGCGACCCCCGAACCGCCAGCGGAAGAAGAATCCCAACCCGAACCCACCGAGGAAGCGCCGGTAGTGACACATCAGATCACCCCGGGAGAACCTGGTTGGGTCCAAACGTATTTCTTCGACACCGACTCCAGCCCAAATGCTGCTCTGGGCTATGTCACCAGCGGAGATGATTTCGTCGCCAACCTCTTTGAACGGCCCTTCACCGAAACCGAGATGGGCTACCGACCGGAAGTAGATATCAACAAAGCCGAGATTTCAGCGGACAACACCTTCATCTATGTCACAATCACCCTCCATGCCCCCCATCCTGAACAGGGCCTTCCCGCAACCTACGGCGTGGAAATTGACGCCGACAAGGACGGACGCGGCGATCTGCTGGTCCTGGCGGAACAACCAGCATCACCCACCTGGGATATCGCCGGGGTAAGCATCTATCAAGACGCGGATGGCGATGTGGGCGGCGCAACCATCCTGCGGCCGGATGCCAATGACCCCAGCAATGGCTATGAGGAGGTGGTCTTCTCCCGGGATGTCCTGAACGATCCCGATGCAGCCTGGGCCCGGATTGCAGAAGGCACCCCGCCTTCCGTGACGATCGCCCTGAAGAAAAGCCTCATTCCCGGAGATGGCACCTTTGTTTGGGGTGTATGGGCAGCCCAGAGCGTCCTTGATCCGGCCAAGCTGGACCTGCATGACCACTACACCCAGGAGCAAGCCGGATCCCCGTACCAGAGCCACACCAACTATCCCCTCGCAGCCTTGAATCTGGTGGATAACACCTGCCGTGAGGTCTTCGGATTTGAACCCACCTCCCCCATCCCCGGACTTTGTGCACAACCCGAATCCGAAGAGACACCGGAAACCCCAGAGGAAACCCCGGGATTGACCCAGGAGACGATGGAAGTTGAACAGACCCCGGAAGACCCAACGCCGACCCCCAGCCCCACAGTCACCCCAACGGAAGAACTCCTGGGCGTGATTGCAGGCAGCGCCTTTGATGATCTCAACAACGACGGTGATCGGGATGGTGGTGAGCCCCTGACCGTGTATGATGTCACCATCACCCTGCGGATAGGATCCTGCTCTGGAACCATCCTCGAAACCACCAACCAGAAAGCCTTCACCTTCAGCGGCCTGTCCGCCGGCACCTATTGTGTACAGATCAGCGGCGGGGCCACCATGAACACCCCGGACCACTATGTTGTGACCCTCGATCCAGGTGGATACATCTATGTGGAATTTGGGTACTATGTCGTGATCTGAGCAGCATAACACCACACCAAAAAAAGACCCCACCAGGCACATGCAGGGTGGGGTCTTTTTCTTTCCAGGGTCAAAACTAATCGGCCGAAATCACACCCCCGGCAACCCGCCAGATCGGATGGGCTTCCGTAAATCCCGCCTCGAACATGGAAAGGTCCGTGGCTGTCAGTATGGCCTGATCGCAGGAATCCAGAGCAGAGAGCAAATCCCGGCGGCGTTGGGTATCCAGTTCGGCCATGATCTCATCCAGGAGCAATACCGGCCATTCCCCGGTGCGCTCCCGCAGCCAGTGCACTTCGGCAATTTTGAGAGCCAGCAAGGCTGTCCGCCCCTGTCCTCGGGAACCGTATTCACCCAGGTCAATCTGGTTGGCCAGAAAGCGCAGTTCATCCCTGTGGGGACCAATGGTGGTGACCCCTCGGGCAATTTCCTCTCGCTGCAGATGCTTCAGGGCATCCAGCAGCCCAGCTTCGATCTCTTCCCTGGACAGGGAAGACCGGTCCACCACGGTGGACACCGGCAGGGACATCTGTCCTTCCGGTGCAGATAGGGGTTCAAAGGCCGGCTGGTAGTCCAGACGGAGCACTTCCCGCCCATGGGTCAGGTTGTAATGGATCCGCCTGGCGACATCCTCTATCTCGCGAATGGCCTGAATGCGAGAGGCCATGATAAAAGCACCATGACGGGCCAACATGCCATCCCACACCGCCAATTGTTCTGCATCCCCGCCCCGCTCTCCAAGCTGCTTCAGCAAGGCATTGCGCTGAGATAAGGTTTGCCCATAATCACTAAGGTGGCTTACATAGCGCGGAGACACCTGAGAAACCAGCATATCCAGATAGCGGCGCCGCTCCGAGGGACCTTCCTCGATGATACGGGACATCTGGGGCAGAAAGATCACCGCATTGAACTGACCGATCAATTCGTTGATTTTCCGCTTGACCCCATCCATCAGGACTTCTTTTCTGAAGCGGGTCCGTCCAAGGACTCCGTTGGATTCCAAGATCAGCCGAACCTCAATCTCGTGCTCCCCATCCTGCCGGGAAAAGACCCCCACAATTCTTCCCACGGCCAGGGCAGTTTCAGCCAGGGTGAAGTTGATCAACTGCCGATCCGAGCTGGCATGGAAGGATGAGATGGCAGAAAGAAAAAACACCGCTTCCAGCAAACTCGTTTTTCCCTGGGCGTTGCCCCCCACTAACAAAACGGTTTCCCGGGGGATATCCAGATCCAACCGGGAAAAGCCGCGAAAATTTGTCAGGGATAGACGATTGAGGTGCATCAGTCGGGGATTGATTCCAATTCTTCTGGATCGGGCTGCCAGATATTGATGGCGCGGTCAATGTAGAGAACGCCGTCCAGATGGTCAATCTCATGCTGGAAAATCCGCGCCAGCCAGCCTTGGGCATGGTATTTTTTCTTCTTTCCATGCTGGTCCGTCGCTCGAACAATGACGGTTGCAGATCGTTCCACCTCACCCGCCAATCCGGGAAGCGAAAGACACCCTTCCACGCCCTGAATGGCCTCCTCCGACCTGGACAAAATTTCAGGGTTGATCAGCACATACAATTGTTTGGGGATTTCCTCATCCGCTTCATCCCCAAATTCCACAACAACCACCCGTTCGGAAATACCCACCTGTGGAGCAGCCAGGCCCACGCCTGGGGCCGCGCGCATGGTCTCTATCATATCGTCAACCAGGGTGGAAATGGTTTCATCAATTTTGTTAACCGGCTCAGCCTTTCGGCGCAGCACCGGATCAGGAAATGTTTTAATCTCTCGTAGGGTCATTTTTTATCACTCCACATGTGATTTTACCCTGAAGTTGTTAATGCGATATTAAAAATCTTCCGGACGATAAATGTCATCTTCCTCAGGGGGTGCGTTTCTGCGCAGATTTCGCAACTCATCCGATTTCCGATGATAGCTGGCAATCCATTCAGCAATCCGCTCCCGCTGGGACTCAATCTCAAACTGACGCACTTCCTCCAGCCGCTCCCCCATCCGATAGAAGATATCCTGCTGCACTTCCGAGGGATTATACACATAGTCAAATGTCAACCGGGTATTTCCCACAGAAATGTACACCGTACCGAAATTGAACAGCAAACCCCAAAATCCAAGACGCTCATATTCAATGCTGAGGACATTTTCCAATGGGGCCGAGCGACGCTGAACCTTTCCCAGAGGTTTCTTATCAATATCAATGATCTGATCGTAAGTCAACTGGAAAATATCGTTGCGCCAGTCAATATAATGGTACAGCAGCCACAGAAAGAATACAGCCAGGACGATTAACAGCGCCACCAGGGTGGGTCCCAGGGGCAAAAAATCCAGGCCGCCGCTGAAACGCCACACAATCAGAGAAAGCGTGAGGGCGAAGCCCAACCCAGGAATCCAGGTTGTCCTGATAAGCACAAACCAGTGTTTCCGATAAGTGATGGTTCCCCCGGATTCATACCGAAGGCGCATAAAATCCGAAAACAACCAACTTAGAAACCCCGTTTCCCTCGCTTCCAATGTATCCTCAACATCAGTCCGCCCGGGCGCCTGCATTTTTTCCGGCTCCGGGGGTTCCTCACCCTCAGGCAAGGGCAGGTGCAGCTTCTGCCGCAGCTTCCGCTCCATGGCTCTGGATTCCCTGCGGCGATTAAAAGTTTCCGACCGGTGCCAATAGGATTCAATCATATTGGAGATCACTTCCGCATGGGCCACTTCCTGCATCCGCAGGGTGCCCACATAGGTACGCACGACCACATCAGAGTAGCCCAGCAAGGACCCCACCCTGGTTTTTTCAACCCCAACAGACATGATCGTGTTCAGGGGAGCTTCCTGACGGCTGTCATAGATCAGGGTCACTTTTTCGACCCACACCACACGGCGATTTGTCACCAGAAAATAATCGTTGCGCCAGTCAAGGTAAGTCCAAACCAACCAGCCCAGGGTGATCGGCAGGCCGATGGCCCCTGCGATGATACCCAAGGATTGACCGGGGAACCAGGCAAACTGAAGGCTGGCGGAAAAGAAACCCACTGCGATGCTGAAAGCCACAGGGATGAATAACCGGGCCCACAGGATAATCCGGTGACGACGGGTGATAACGTAAATTGTCTCATTTTCTCCCAACCAGGGGAAGAACTTCTGCACCGATAGTCGCCGGCTGTCCACGCTGACTTCCAGATACCGTACCAGGCTTGGGTATTGATCGCAAATCTGGAGAAATGCTTCCGTATCCAGGCGCAGCAGGATGGTCTCTTCCTGGGCCACAGCCCGATAAGGGCGGTCTTGCTCATAGAGCAAGGCTTCCTCGCCAAGGAAGTCGCCCCGCAGCAATCGGGCGAAGGCCACAAATTCTCTCGGTTCCGGAATCATCAGATCAACCCGACCTTCAAAAATCAGGTAGAAACCTTCCGGGGGATCACCGATGTTGAAAACAGTTTCTCCTGCATGGTAGCGAACCGGCTGAAACAAATCCGCCAGCTCAGCAACATTTTCCGTTTCGTAATGGCTGAAAAGTGGGGTCTGCTGCAGAAGTTCCCTGATCTCCGCATGTTCAATAGGCATATCACAAGTATAAAACATAATGGGGGATTAATAAACAACACCGGAATCAACCGTCCCATGGTTCTGCGAGGTGAATATTCCGCAAGGCAATCGCATATGGACTCATCAAGCTATTTGTCCAATGACTGACCCCATCCTCGTGGGCCTTTGCACAGCGCTGATGGGGCAGGAGGGGGGCTTTTTTTTATTTGTTCCAGACATGCTCCCACGCTGTGGGCTTATCTCCGGCGGATGATGTTGTTAAGGTGCGAGTCGGACGTGTCCTTTTGCCGGACAGGTCCTTACAGCGGTGTGCGGGTATTCGTTTTTGGAAAAAACGAA
>DAOTUG010000227.1:0-3565 GCA_034437335.1 Anaerolineaceae bacterium | reverse complement strand
CCATGGGATATGACTGTGGTAAGCTGGGCCAGGGATTGTATTTGTATATTCAGACAAATTTAGTCCGTATCAAGCCTTGATTATAACACGTTCTCTTTGTGGGGTGTTTTCAGGTTTGACCGGTTCTTGTCCAGAAATTTGATCAATGTCGCTTTGCATTTTACCGGTTTCCAGGGCAAAACAAAAGATTATACAAACGCCATGCTGCACCAAGTGATGGCGTATAATGAAAACATATTCAACTCAAATTAAGGAGATTAAATGAAAACAAAGCGCATTCTCGCCGCAGTGTCCCTGGTCGTAACCCTGGTGGTTAATATCCTGGCGAACTCCCTGCCCATCAATGGGGTTACCACCGGTGAGGTTTCCGATCGTTTTCCGATTCTGTTTGTCCCTGCAGGCTACGTTTTTTCCATCTGGGGGTTGATTTATCTGGCTTTGATCCTTTTCACGGTCTATCAATTTACGTCAAGGGGGCTGGAAGAAAAGCGCATTGATGGCATTGCGGGCTGGTTCATCGCGGCCAATTTATTCAATACGGCTTGGATCTTCCTCTGGCATTATCTTCAGTTTGCCCTGACCCTGATCCCCATCCTGGGGTTGTTGATCAGCCTGATCGTTATTTATCTCAAGCTGGGTGTGGGCCGGGAGAAGCGTCCCGTGGTCAGCAAGCTGCTGGTGGATACACCCTTCAGCATCTACCTCGGCTGGGCGACTGTGGCGGTGGTGGCCAATGTCACCCAGGTGCTGTATGTGGTTGGATGGCGCGGCGCCCCGCTTTCCGAGCCCCTGTGGGCCGCGATTATGCTGGTGGTTGCCTCAATTATTGGGCTGTTGATGATCTTCACCCGCAGGGAACTGGCCTATCCCCTGGTGCTGGTGTGGGCCTTTGTGGGAATCTGGGTCAAACAAGGGAATACGCCCCTGGTGGCCACGACGGCCCTTGCAGCGGCTATCGTCCTGGGGGTGGCAGCCGTGGGCCGCTGGGTTGCCGCCCGGGTTCGGGCTTCCTGAAGCCCGAACAGGCACCGGGTATTGGCGAAAAAACAGAGGCGTCCCTAGAGAGGACGCCTCTGTTTGCGTAAAGGTTGTGAAGCGCGGGTCACCGTCTTCGGCGTCCGATGCCCCCCGCCAGGGAGGCGAAGTACAGCAATTGCAGAACGGATGTGGCCAGGGCTGCCACATAGGTCAGGGCAGCCGCGGTGAGGACCTGTCTGACGCCCCGCTTTTCCTGCTCGCTGGTGACCAAGCCGGCATCCTGGAGGAGTTTTTGCGCCCTTTTGGAGGCGTTCAGTTCCACCGGCAGGGTGGCCAGGGAAAAGACAGCCTCGGCGGAGAAGGCGAAGACCCCCAGCCAGGCCAGGTTGCCAATTTCCAGAACCAACCCCAGGAGGATGAAGATCCAGCCAACGGTGGTGCCGATATTGACGGCCGGCACCATGGCGGAGCGGAGTTTCATGGGGAGGTAGTCTTCCTGATCTTGCTGGGCATGGCCCAGTTCGTGAGCTGTGATCGCCATGGAGGCTACGCTGGCGCCCTGGGCGACACCCTGGGAGAGGCTGAGGACATTTTCACGGGGATCATAGTGATCCGTCATGCGTCCCCGAGCGCCTTTCAGCCGCAGGTCATAGAGCCCCATTCGGTCGGCAATGCGGTTGGCCACTTCCACGCCGGTCAGCCCGGCGCGATTGGGCACATTCCCCCACTGGATGAATTTAGCATTCACATACAACTGCACAGCCAATCCGAGGAGGATCGCCGGCAGCATATAGAGAAGATAGTTGAGATTAAATACAGGCAGAAAAAACATCATTCACCTTTCCTTTGATGCGTTTCACTATTCAATCATGTCGTTGAGAACCTCAATGGCCTTGTCCAACTGCGGATCCCGTCCGGCTTCGTAATCTTCTTCAGTCATCTCAACAATGTAATCGGGTTCAAGGCCGATTTCGCTGATCTGGCGTCCATCGGGGGTCAGCCAGCGGGCGATGGTCACACGGATACCGCCGGCATTGTCCTCCAGGGCGATCCAGCTCTGGACCGTGCCCTTGCCATAGGTTGTGACGCCCACCAGGGGCGCACGGCCGTAGTCCTGAATGGCGCCAGCGGTGATTTCAGAGGCGGAGGCAGTTCCTTCATTGACCAGGACAACCAGGGGGATCTCGGTTGCCAGGCCGCCCGGGATGGCATCATAGGTGTAGGTTGTGCCATCGCCATACTGTTCGTACATAACGACCCCATCGGCGATAAATTCCGAGACAACCTGGATGGCTGTGTTAAGATAACCGCCGCCATTATCCCGCAGGTCGAAGATCAGGCCTTTGGGATCCTGAGCCAGCAGGTTTTCCAGGGCTTCCCGGAGCTGGGGGGTGCTTTTGTCCCCGTAGTTGTACAGGGCGATGTAGGCGATATCCCCTTCGAGCATCTCATATTCCACTGTGGGGACGATAATGTTGGCTCGGGTGATGGTGACATCAAATATTTCTTCCCCGCGCTGGATCGTCAGGGTGACGTCTGTGCCCGCAGGCCCCAGGATGCGCTGCAGGACGAGGTCTCCGGGAACGCCGGTCATGTCCTCGCCATCCACTGCGATGATCTTGTCCTTGGGTTGCAGCCCGGCTTCTTGCGCGGGAGAGCCCTTCATGGGGCTGATGATCTCGACATAATCGCCGGTGATGTCCACCCAGGCGCCGATGCCCTCATATTCGCCTTCCAGGGATTGGTTGGCTTGTTCAAACTCCTCGGGCGTCATGTAGGATGAATGCCTGTCGCCAAGGGCCTCCATCATGCCGTCAATGGCGCCCTGCATCAAGACTTCATCGTCCAAGGGCTGATCCACATATTCCTCATGGACGATGTCCCAGGCTTCCCAGAAGGGGGCGAAAAGGTCCTCATTGGCGTCAGGGGTGTTTCCCGAGGGATCCACATAGGGACAATCCGGGCATTCAGGGCATTCAAACTCAGGACCGGATTCTCCGCCTTCTGCGCCAGGGGTTTGGACTTCCGGGCAGGGGGGGCAATCCACAGGCCCTGAAACCGTCTGTGGGGCGCCGAAGATCTGCGGGGTCAGATACCCCACGCCTGCCCCTGCCAGAAAGACAACGGCAAGCACAACAACACTGATGGTGATGACCAGACAGGTCCTCAAACCTTTAGATTCCATCTATAAACTCCTTTAACTTGTCACCGGTCTTTTAATTTGGGAGACAGGACCGGTGGCTCAATCTTATCTGCCGGGAGCAAGGCTGCCCCCCAGATTATCTAGGGTTATTTCATCTATTAATTGTACCAAGCTTACCACAGGAGTATTAACAAAGGCTAGGAAGGGCAAGGCAATCGCATATGGTCTCATCAAGCTATTTGTCCAATGACTGACCCCATCCTCGTGGGCCTTTGCACAGCGCTGATGGGGCAGGAGGGGGGCTTTTTTTATCTGTCCAGACATGCTCCCACGCTGTGGGCTTATCTCCGGCGGATGATGTTGTTAAGGTGCGAGTCGGACGTGTCCTTTTGCCGGACAGGTCCTTACAGCGGTGTGCGGGTATTCGTTTTTGGAAAAAACGAA
>DAOTUG010000226.1:0-2725 GCA_034437335.1 Anaerolineaceae bacterium | reverse complement strand
CTATGGGAAAAAGATCAATGGACAACCAGTGCCTACTCCCTGATAGGACATTTCTACTTTGCTAGGGAGTAGGACATTTTAACTTTGCCTTGACAGTCCAGGACGGAAAAAAGAATTTGAACCTGGAATAAAACCACAAAAACCAACACGAACCCACAGTTTTCCTGCTTTCCCTTGCTATCTGCAGCTTGTTCCGCAACGGATGTGCTTCTTTTGGGTTAAACCGAGTGAGGTATTCTGGTCATTATCCTCATTATTAATTGTCAGTGAAAGGATTATTTCTCATGTCGAAAGTAGCTATTGTTACCGATTCAACTGCCTATTTACCGGACAACCTGGTTGCAGCCTATAACATCACGGTGGCTCCCCTGGTGGTCATCTGGGGGGAAGAAACACTGCAGGATAATATTGACATCACCCCCACTGCCTTTTATGAACGTCTGTCCCAGGCAAAGGTGATGCCGACAACCTCCCAGGCAACCATTCAGACCTTCGCAGATATCTTCAAAGAATTGCACGCTGAAGGATATGAGATCCTCACGGTGGTAATCTCATCAGCCCTTTCAGGCACCCTTGATTCCGCTCAGCAGGCGAAAAAGATGGTTCCTGAGGCCACCATTGAGCTGATTGATTCAAAATACACCTCCGTGCCCCTGGCCTATATTGCCCTGTCTGCTGCCAGAGCTGCCAAACGCGGCGCCACCCTGGCGGAATGTAAGGCCATCGCTGAGACGGTGCGGGACCATGCCCAGGTCTATTTCGCCGTGGACACCCTCGAATTCCTCCATCGGGGCGGCCGCATCGGCGGCGCAGCCCGTTTCCTGGGCACCGCCCTGCAGCTCAAACCCATTCTCAAACTGGAGGATGGAAAAATTGACGCCTTTGAAAAGGTTCGCACCGCAAGGAAAGCCCACAATCGGCTGCTCGACCTCCTCGAAAACCACCTTTCAGAAGCGTCGGTGACAAATATGATCGGCGTGGTTGGCGCTGCAGCGGATGAAGCCGCTGAATATCTTCTCTCCGAGATCAAAGCGCGCTTTAATCCCAATGAGATCATGCTTGCCAACCTCAGCCCGGTCATTGGCACCCATACCGGACCGGGTACCGTTGGGGTGGCCTTCGTGGCCGATGTGGATCCTGAATTAATCAAGGCCTGAGTTTCCCCCAAATTACCCCATCAAGAAAAGCCGGAAGACTGTCTCCACGGGCAGTCTTCCTTTTCTTAACCTCCCCGGAGCATGAGAATTTCAGATACAATATATGCTGACAACTGATAAACCAACCAACTATCTGGAAGGAAAAACATGAACCCTGCTCAGGAAATTGGTGTCAAAACCCCCTCCATCCTCCTCCCCAAACAGTCCATTGACCTGCATAAATGGGCAGTGATTGCCTGTGACCAGTTCACCTCAGAACCGGAATACTGGGAGCAAGTTTCGAAGATTGTCAGCGACGCCCCTTCCACCCTGCATATGATCCTCCCTGAAGTTTTTCTCGACACCCCGGAGGAAGAGGCGCGCATCCAATCCACCTATGACACCATGCAGAATTACCTCCAGACCGGCATTTTCAGGTCGCTGACCGACATGATCTACGTCAGACGCAGTTTCGGAGACCAGACCCGGCGGGGATTAATGATCGCCCTGGATCTGGAACACTACGATTACAACAAAGGGGCGCAAACCCTGATCCGGGCGACAGAGGGAACCATCCTCGAACGCCTGCCTCCCCGCATTCGCATCCGAAATCAGGCCCCCCTGGAATGCCCGCACATTCTGGTCCTCTTCGATGATCCCGAGGATTCAGTCCTTGGGCCCCTGGAGGATCTGACCACATCCCAGGATCCAGTCTATGATTTCGATCTGATGCTGGGCAGCGGACATCTGTCCGGGATCGCCTTGGAAAAAACATCTGAACGCCAGAAGGTCATCCAAGCCCTGCAGGCATTGATCGAGCCGAAGACCTTTGCAGGAAAATATGGATTTGCAGTTCGTGAGCACAGCCCCCTTCTGTTTGCCATGGGGGACGGCAATCACTCCCTGGCCACAGCCAAATCTATCTGGGAGAAAATCAAGGCCGATGTCGGGATGGATCATCCTGCCCGGTACGCCCTCGTTGAAATTGAAAACGTCCACGACCCGGCCCTGGCCTTTGAACCCATCCACCGCCTGCTCTTTGAGGTCAAGGGAGATTTGATCAAGGAAATGCGCAAATTCTGGGGGCACAATCTGACGGTTACCCCTGTTGCAGATCAGGACAGTCTCCTTCACGCAGTGGATACGGCAGGCTCACCATCCCACTGCATCGGGTTGGTCGCGCCCGAAGGCCTTTCCCTTCTCGAAATCAAGGATCCAGAAGACAACCTGCCGGTTGGCACTCTGCAGAAATTCCTGGATAACTTCCTGGAGAACAACGGCGCAGAGAAAATTGACTATGTTCACGGTGAAACGGTGCTCTTTGATCGCGGTCAGGCGAGGGAGAATGCAGGCTTCTATGTTCCTGCCATGGATAAATCGGATCTGTTCAAGACGGTGATTCTTGATGGCGCCCTGCCCAGAAAAACATTTTCAATGGGCGAAGCCCGGGAAAAACGCTTCTATCTGGAATGCCGGCGGATCCAAACGGAATGAGGAAGGCGTTCTTCCTGACCCTGGTTCTGGTCTGGTCCCTGACCGCCTGCCACCCCAACCCGGCAGCGGTGGCTACCATGACGCCCATACCCTCA
>DAOTUG010000225.1:0-3042 GCA_034437335.1 Anaerolineaceae bacterium | reverse complement strand
TCATTAAAGTGCCAAACGCCTGGGTGAGGGGGGCACCCAGACGTTCGACGGTTATAAATATAGCATAACTCCGGGAAAAATGCAAGGGTGAATTGTAAGAAAAGTATCAGAAGTTAACACCTGGGAAATGTTCCCCGCTCAACGCCCGTCATCTTCAAAGCGCGTCTTGGAAACAAAGGACATCAAGGCCTGGGTGGAGAAATACCGGTTCTCCTTGTCCACCAGATAGCTGGGAGACCAGTAATCCCCGGCCTGGTTTTCCACCTGCAGGCTGGGAAAATCCCTGAAGATCCGGTCGGAGGTTTGCTGACGCATGATCTGCAGCATCTCTTTTGTGGCCGCTTCCGGAAAATCGCTCAGGGTCCACTTCAGATAATCCGGCCGCACAGAAAGAAATTCCAGCCGCCAGCCAAAGGCCTGGCAAATCTTGGGCACCCAGCGGCGCAGACGGTGGGAAAGCTCCCCCAACAGATAATGATGGGCCAATCGGGGCACCAGATAGAAGGTCACATCAGAAACCGCATCCATCGCCTGGGCATCTTCCGCCTCCCCGGCCAAAATCTCCGCCAGGAGGGTGTCGGAGGAACCTTCATCAGAGTCCTCCGCAGCGGATTCCTCCTGCCGCGGTTCTTCTTCCTCCTCGGGTTCTTCCCCATCAAAAACATCCTCATCCAGGCTGGAAAGATCCGTCAGGTTGTCATCCAGTTCAAAATCATCCTGAAGGATGCTGGCCAGGTCCTCATCGCGCACAGGCAGGTCGTTCAGCGGCTGCCAATCGCTTTCATCCTCATCCGGCAGGGTCACCCGGATGGGCCCCGTCTCATCGGAAGAAAAGCCGTCATCTCCCAGAGAAAGGGGGGTCAGGGGAACATCGTCCACATCTTCCAAGGGCGGTTTGGACAGAGCTCCGGTTTGCTGTTTGGCTTCAGGCGGCTCGGTAGTCAGCAGGTCCATCCCAAGGGGAAGTTCCTTGAAGCGTTCCTCATCCTCCCGTCCGGGGGTCTCAGGGGCTGGCAGGGGGCGGCCAGGGGACTCCCCACCGGGTGAGAAGGGTTGGGTTCCCTCTTCCTTGGGATGTTGTTGATGAGTTGGCCTGCGGGGTTCTTCAGACACGGGTGCTTCCTCTTCATGGACAGGATAGGATTCAACCTCCGGCCGCCATCCGCTGTCCGCAGCCTTTCCAGGGTGTGCAGGATCAGGTTCAGGGTCCGGTTCAGGAAAGGATTTAAACAGAAATTGCAAGGTCTGTTCCAGAGGGTCCACATCGCCCGCCTCGGACGGGTCCTGGGTTCGGGTTTTTCTGGCCTCCGGTTTTTTCCGTTCCTCCGATGTTGAATCCTTGGGATGCGCCGGAGGATCCGGGGTTGGCCGGGGGGCTGGTTTGCGCTTTGGATCCAGCAGGAAGCGCATCATATCCGTCATCTCTTTGCGAATCCGCACCAGGGGCACCGAGAGGGGGAAAACAAAGCCAATCAAATCCCCGCTGATGGGCAGAAAGTGCGCAAAGAGAAAATAAAAATCGCCGTTGAGGGAGATCCCCGCATATCGGGTCAGATCGCTGCGATCCGCTGCCAGCCAATGACGGGCTAAGGTCCGCTGCAGGATGTCGAATCCCTTCTCCCGCAAGTCGCCAACCGTCAGATGCCGTTCACCCTTCCGCAGCAAGATGGCCGCGCGGGCGCTAGAAGCGCCTAGGAGGCCTTCCAGATCCTGATGGGTGATGGGTGGTGGTGTCATATTCATGTTCTGCCGGTCAGCCAATCTGTTGATCCATGTTTCGGATGATATCCAAATGTTGTGTCTGGCCCGGCCCTTGATGGGATTTTTCGGCCTCGCCAGGTTAATCTTACCATTTCGCCCACTAAATGGATATCTTTTGCTAATACAAGTTTATCACTTTATTCTAATCTTCTCAAGTTAAAACCCGAACAATTTTATTGCAATTTGTTATTAATCATGGTAAAATCATTTATAATAATACAAATTTTAGGGTTTTAGTCCTATTACCTCGGGAGGAACGGGTAATGCAACTATCCAATGAACAGAAGAACGACATGTTTTGGATGATGCTCCTCTCCAGGCGGCTGGATGAGCGTGCCTGGGTGCTGCATCGTCAGGGCAAAATCGCCTTTCACATATCCGGAATCGGCCAGGAGGCGGCGCAAATTGGCGCCGTCTATACCCTTAAAAAAGGGCACGATTGGCTGGTCCCCTATTATCGGGACCTGGCAATGATGCTGGCCATGGGCATGACCCCGGCCGAATTTGTGATGAGCCTGATGGGAAAGGCCCCGGAACCCACCTCAGGCGCCCGGCAGATGCCCAGCCACTTTGGTCTGGGGCGGGCAAATGTGGTCAGCCACTCGGCGCCGGTTGCCACCCAATCGCCCCACGCCTCCGGGCTCGGATTTGCGATCAAAATGAGCGGCGATGACAAGGTCGTCCTGACCTGCATCGGTGAAGGGGCCACATCCCAGGGTGAATGGTATGAGGCGGTCAACTTTGCCGCCGTGCACCAATTGCCCGTCATCTTCCTGGTGGAAAACAACCAGTATGCCATCTCCGTCCCCCAGGACAAACAGATGGCCGTCAGCAGCGCAGCGGACAAGGCCTGCGGGTTGGGCCTGCCCGGCATCCAGGTGGATGGCACCCGGGTCTTTGAGGTGTATGAAACCGTCCTGGAAGCCGTCGAAAGGGCCCGGACGGGCAAAGGCGCCAGCGTCATCGAAGCCAAAATGTACCGCCTGACGCCCCACTCCTCGGATGACGACGACCGCAGCTATCGCAGCCGGGAGGAAGTGGAGGCCCACAAGAAACAGGATCCCATCCTGCTGGCAAAAGAAACCCTCATTGCGGAAGGGCTTCTCACAGAGGAAGCCTACGCGGCTCTCGAAGAAAAAGCCAAATCCGAGGTGGATGCCGCGGTCAAAGCGGCCCAGGAGGCCCCCTATCCCAAAGGCGAGGAGGCCGCCTTCCCGGTATATGCCCAGACAGAGGAGGTCAACAATGGCTGAGATCACATTGGTTGAAGCAGTGCGCCAG
>DAOTUG010000224.1:0-22280 GCA_034437335.1 Anaerolineaceae bacterium | reverse complement strand
TTTCACACTCATCTGACCAAATCCCAACAGGCTGGCCTGGAACGGCACATTGCGGGGTCATCATTTCTTTGACCGCCTTTTTATGTTGGTTCCGGACGATGAAAAAGGGGATGAAAAACCACAAAATGGGATTGGTCAAGCAGATCACTACCGTGAATAAGGGCGTGATTTGGCCCTGACTGGAAAATATTCCAATTGCATTTAAAACAAGAAATAGAAAACCGACCAGCGGGGCGATCCAGCGCCCTTTCTTGTTCTTGTTTCGTTCCCTGTGCTTCAGACAGGTTTCACAATACGGCACTTCCATGGAAATCGGGAAATAACTTTGACGATGAATTGAACCATCATAATCATCCGTGTAAGTGACTTGGGTCTGGATGAGAAAGGATTGACCTGCTTCAACACTCATGCAGCACGCACATTTTTGAGGCCAACGAATAGGCGGAAGGTTCAAAGATTTTTGACCGATCATGCGATAATCAACTTCGATGGGTGATGCGTATTTGATTTTTTTCATGATTCTCCTTGGTTTTTTTTTGCTTGAGAGCGTAATGCTTAGTCAATTTTAGCAAATGGATACCGGTAGATCCAGATTAATTGAGTATCAATGCCATTATTTTACATTGTCTTCAATCTCTCAACCAGTAACTCCAGCATCTGGAAAGCGCCGTGAGTGTTGTGTTGGTTTTAGCGAATGCTTATACTTCATAGATGACCAGCACAGATTGCGCCAAGTATCTTAACGGGGGCAACCATTTTAAAAGGTTTGAATCCCACCAAAGTAATCTTTGAGAATCCCGCTGCCCAAACAATAGGGCCAGCCGATTGAGCAGGCCGTAGGGCGTCACGCGCAGGGACGAAAAATGCCGGGCCGCCTGTTTGAATTCCCGCAGGTGCATCGGCCGGTCATCCAGCGTATCCCGATAGCGCGCCCAGGCGGTGCGGTTTAAAATGGACGGCCGATAGAATTCTCCCTCCGGGTCCCCGATCGGGATCAAGTTTTGGAGAAAATCAAACAAGGCGCTGTTCTCAACCGGTTCAAAGAATATCGCCCTGCCCCCCTCCCGAAGCATCCGACGGCACTCCAAAAGGACGCCCTGCACCGCACACTCCGGAAGGTGATGCAAAACGGAAACGCCGAAGACAACATCAAAGCGTTCCAAAGGGAAGGGCGGCGCGGTCATATCCGCCTGAAGAAATTGGGCTTCAGTCAGGTTATGCTTTCCCAACCAGCGGGAGGCCCTGACCAGCCAGCGGCCGATATCCAATCCGACCACCTCCGCTCCCTTTGTGGCCAGCAGCACACCGAACTTCCCCCAGCCGCACCCCAGCTCGAGAATCTGCTGCCCTTCCGGATCCCCAATCTCCTCCAGGAACTGAGGGTACATCACCCAGTTCTCAAAGGCCAGATCATTCATATAATAGGTTTCAGGTTTCTCGTGCATTTCCTGAAGGGTAATTTTCCCAAAGGCGTCCCAGCGGGATTGATCCTGCAGTTTCTTCTCAGACACGGTATTTCCATTTCAAAGCTCAGAATATAGTCAAAAGCAGCTCCGGAGAACGTTCCAGAGCTGCTCGGTTGGAAAGGACAATGCGGGTCTAGGCGTCGCCTGCTTTGACGGCTTTGGCAAGCTGAACCCCCAACTCCCGGGCGCGATCCAGATCAAAGGCTTGGGGTCCTCCCAGGAAATCGAGACTGCCGAGGGTATTCCAGTCCATCTTCTCAGCCATTGACTCAAAATCCCGCAAAGCGCCGCCGCTCCAGGCGTAACTGCCGAGATATGCAGCAGATTTGTGACCCACCCGTTTGCGGTCTGCCATCATCAGGACATCCATCATGGGTGGAAACAAGCCGCCCTCATACGTGGGCGCGGCAACCAGAACACCCCGATTGGCCCACAGGGCCGGGAGGATATAACTGACGTGGGACTTGCGCACATCAAAAACCTCCACGGGCACTCCTTCCGAAGCGAATCCTTCCAGGGCTGCCTCCAAAACCCGTTCCGTGTTGCGGTACATGGTCCCGAACAGGGCCGTGATGCCGATCTCAGATGGTTGACGATAATACTCCGCCCACTGCTGGTAAAGCTCGATGATCCGCTCCGGATGTTCGCGCCAGACCAGGCCATGGGATGGGGCCACGATCTCAATGGGCACATCCGAAAATTTGTCAATCGCACGCAGCACCGATTTGCTGAACGCGGCCACAATATTGGCATAGTAGCGCAGGGCCTCTCGTTCGAAAAAGTCCCGATCGGCGCAGGTGTCGTCAAACAGTTCTCCGTTCAGGGCGCCATAACTGCCAAAGGCGTCACAGGAGAAGAGGATTTTTTCCTCCACCAGATAGCTCATCATGGTTTCCGGCCAATGGACGAAGGGCGTATACACAAACCGCAGGGTGTTTTTGCCCAAATCAAGCTCCTGGCCATTGGAAAGCTTTTCCACATTTTCCGTCAGACCATAGAAATCATCCAGCATCTGGGCAGTCTTGGGCATGCCCAGGATGGTCGCGTCGGGCGCAAGCTGACGCAGCCGAAGCAGCGCGCCGCTGTGATCCGGCTCCATGTGATTGACCACGATATACGCCAGACTGCTGATATCCACCAGCTCACAGAGCTGCGCCAGGTATTCATCCGCCAGCATCTCCTTGGAAAGATCCACCAGGGTTGGTTTCTCATCCCGGATTAGATACGAGTTGTAGGAAACACCTTCTTGCCGGATGGGCCAGAGACCTTCAAACAGATCCGTCACACGATCATTGACGCCGACCCAAAAAATCCCCGGTCTGATCTCAGTGGGTTGCATGGCGGCTCCTATTCAGATAACACCTTGCGGACAGTTTCCAGCTCGCCTGCGCTGCCCAGATATTCATTTTTCTCGGCAATGAAATCGGCATAGGCTTCCATGAAAACGGTGCCGGGTTTGCGCAGATCAAAAACCTCTGGATGGTCGCGGAAGTACTCCCGATGGACCCGGGTCCAGACCAGACGGCCGTCTGTGTCAATGTTGATCTTGGTGACGCCCAGCTTGGATGCTTTCTTGAACTGGCTGGCGTCCACGCCCTTGGCGCCTTCAATTTTACCGCCGGCGGCATTGATGCGGGCCACCTCATCCTGGGGCACGGAGCTGGAACCATGCATCACAAGGGGGAAGCCGGGCAGTTTCTTCTGGATTTCGGCCAGGACATCAAAGTGCAGGCTCTGGCTTCCGGAGAACTTGAAGGCCCCGTGGCTGGTGCCAATGGCAACCGCCAGAGAATCGCAGCCAGTACGTTCAACAAATTCCTTGGCCTGATCCGGGTCAGTCAGTTTGGCATCGGCCTCATCCACCTTGACGTGCTCTTCCACACCGCCAAGCTGGCCCAGTTCCGCTTCCACCACAATGCCCTTCGCATGGGCTGCGTCAACCACCCGCTTGGTGATGGCGATATTGGTCTCAAAATCTTCGTGGCTGGCATCAATCATCACGGAGCTGTAAAAGCCCGATTCAATGCACTCCATGCAGGCTTCTTCATCGCCATGGTCCAGATGAACGGCGAAGATCGCATCCGAAAAGACCTTGTCAGCGCTGCGAATCAGCCCTTCCAGGAGAACCTTGTCCGTATAAGCCCGTGCGCCCCGGCTGATCTGAATAATGAAGGGCGCCTGGGATTTTAAATTGCCTCGAAAAAGACCCACAACCTGTTCAAGGTTGTTGATGTTGTACGCACCGATGGCATACTTGCCATACGCTGATTTAAATAGTTTTTTCGTCGTAACGATCATGTTAACTCCTTGTTCACTGGTTTTTTTGTTCTCCGGACATAGCAAATCCGGTCAAATATGGTACTCTAAATGCAATTGTTTATTATACCCATAAATCCCCCGGTTCAGCCGATCCGCATCAGCCCAACCGGTCCCCCCAGCCTTACCGCCAGCCGCATTGCAACACGCGGTTCAATGCAGATCCAAATCCCGGCTATAATTAAGCACCACCTGCATTCCGGCGAGGAGGCTCATGAAAACGTACCATCTTGACCCACAGAAATTCCACAAAATCCGAAGAAACATCCTTCTGACCTACCTCGTGTTGTGGCTGGTTGGGCTGGGCGTCGTGTATCTTTCCATCGGGGCACCCCTCTTCGGCAGCGCCTGGGGGCTGATCCCTTTCACCATGCTGCTGTTTGCCCTGGCAGGATGGGTGGCCCTGCGGGAACGGCGCAAATACTGGCAGGCCTATACCCTCCGCCTTGACAGAGAAAAATTGATCCGATCCGCTCCTCGATCCCCGGAAATCGAATTCACCAAAAAGGATGTGATCCGGGTGCGTGAGGTGCGCCAAGGGCTGATTGTTTCCACCCAGATCAAAGAAAACGCCCTGCTCATTCCCAAAGACCTGCCGGGGTCAGATTATGACCATCTGAAGAAAACGCTCCAATCCTGGAGCAATTAAGGTTCTGAATTCTCATCAATGCGCCGCATCATCCGCCAGGCGGGCTCCCGAACGTGATGACGCCGTCCTTCATGGTCCGTGTAGGACCAGTTTCCCGAACGGGAACCGATAATCCGGTACCCCAGACGGCGATAGAGCCGCAGGGCATCGGTGTTGTCCTTGGCCACATTGAGCGTCAGGTACTGAAAACCCCGCCGGCGCAGATCCGCCTGCACAAACCGCATGAGATAGCTGCCGATGCCCCGGCTGCGCCAGGCCGGTTTGACCCGAAATGCGAACACATACGCGCGGGTTTCCCCATCTGCAGCCTCCCGCTCGCCGCTTTTCAACATCACAAAGACCTGGCCAATCATTTCCCGCTCCGGCGTTTCCACGATCCACATACATGTCTGCCCCCGCAGGACATTCCGGTACAGATCTGCAAACATTCTGCGATATTTTGTGTACTCGCCGTCCCACTCCAGGGCCGGAAGATCCGATTTCGTGACGGCCCGGACGATCAATTTTTCCAGATTCAATGGGCTCTGCAAAATATCCGTACCCATATTTCCCGCTCCTATCAGGAATCAGGCCCCATATTTCGCCATCAAGGCGGTTAAAAGCTGTTCTTCTTCCGCCGCCGATTCAATCTCACCATCCAACCAGGCATCCCGCAACGCGCCCAGGATCTCCCCGTAGGCTGGAGATGGGGGCAGGCCCATTGCTCGCAGGTCCCGGCCTGTGGTCCGGGGGGTGATGTCCGCCCACTGGTGAACATATCGGGAGACCACCTGGCGAATTGCCTTTTCCGGATGGATCAGATAGACGCCAAACAGAGACAAGCGGGGCATTTTCTCCAGTTGATGCACAACGGCGCTGGGAGCCGCTTCCACCAGCTTTGGAAGAAGACGGTGCAGGCGACCCGTCGCCAGGAGCGCTTCGGTCAGATCATTGTTGAACCGCAGGCGGGCAGCAATGGACCGCAGAGCGCTTTCCTCCAGCCGTCCCAACCAGACAATATAGCGCAGGCTCTGTTTCAGATTGAGATGATCCAAGCGCGGGCGCAGATCCCAATCTGCGGGAATTGACTCCGGATCCAACGCGGACATCCTGTCTTTGATCTCCCGATCCCAGGGGAGGGCCGGGTGAATTGCCTGCAGGATCCCCAGAGCATCCAGCCGCGCCAGCATCGCTGGCGCATGGGACTCGGCCAGGATCTGATTAATCTCGTGCCGCAGCCGGGCTCCGGAAAGACGGTTCAGGAGGGGCAGGCTTTCCTTCATCAGGGCCAGTGTGCGCCCTTCGATTGCGAAACCAAACCGTTGCTCAAACCGCACCGCCCGCAGGAGCCGGGTGGCATCATCCACAAAGGACAGGGCATGCAGCACTCGAATGCGCCCGCTGCGCAGGTCGTCCAGGCCGCCCCAGTAATCATGGATGGTGCCGTAAAAGTCGCCATCCAGACGCAACGCCAGGGTATTGATAGTGAAATCCCGCCGGTGCAAGTCCATCTTGATGCTGCTGCTCTCCACCGTGGGAAGAGCGGCCGGCTGCTCATAAAATTCCGTCCGGGCCGTGATGAGGTCCAGGCTATCCGGCAGCCTGCCGGGGTCGGCCGACGGGCTCACCGTCAGGGCTTCCGCCAGCGTTTCCTGGATCCCGGTGATGGTCCACTTAGCGGTCCCAAATCGGCGGTGCGTCTGCACCCGGCCGCCAAAACGATCCGCCAAACGACGCGCGAAGAAAATCGCATCTCCTTCAACCACGATGTCAAAATCCAGGCTGGGGCGATCCAACAGCAAATCCCGAACAAAACCACCCACAACATACATAGGCAAATTAACCTGATCTGCCTCAATAGCAACAGCCTTCAACAGGGCCAGACGGGCTGGCGGCACCGCCCGGACAAGTTTTTCAGCCACTTCCTCCCTGCTGGGGATATCCGGCTTGGGCATGAGGGTTTTCAACAGGTCTGTGCGGGTCACAATGCCAATGATCTCACCGCTGTCCGGTGAGACAACCGGCACCTGCCCCCAACCGCTGCTCCCCATCAACCGCTGTAAAGTTTCCAGGGATTCCTCCGGGGTGATGGTCACATCCCCTGCATCCATCAAACTCTCCACGGTCAGGTCCAGACCATGGCTGAGGGCCCGGTCCACCTCCCGACGGTTGAGGAGCCCAACCACCCGGCCCCCCGCCACCACCGGATAGCCCTCATATCCATAGCGTTGCATCAGACGGTGGGCCTCCTCCGCCGGGGTGTCCGGCGACAAAATCAAGGGGTCCCGGGACATGATCCCTCCCACGGTCACCGCCGGCCTGACATGGCGTTTCAGAACCCGGATCAGTTTCTTATATTGCGCCGTGAGGAACTCTTCGATTGCCTCCGGTTCGAGATGCCCTTCCGGGCGAACAAGAGCCGATGCGGCCCGTTTATGCCCGCCGCCCCCCATGGCTTCAGCTATTTTCGAGACATCCACCTGGTCGCTGGTGGACCGGGCCACCAAACGGATGCCTTGCTGGGTGGACACCAGCAGGAGGAGGGCCGACGGGTTGAGCACATCGCGCAGTTTGTGGGCCACCGTGGAGATCTCATCCTGCACATCCAGGGCATTTCCGCTGGCCACCAGGATAATCTGGTCTTCAATCTCAACCCGCTGCACGTTCTCCAGCAGGCGCTGGTAGAGTGCGCGCTGGGCGCTGGTCAGCGGGGGATAAAGATACCGGCTGACCACATCCAGATCCCCGCCCTGGTCCAGGCAGTATGCCGCCGCAGTCAAATCGGCAGGGGTGCTGGATCCATAGGTGAACGATCCTGTGTCTTCATATAATCCCAGGAGCAGCGTCGTCGCCTGAATTGTGGTCAGATCCCGGCCGGCCTGCGCAAGGCGCTCCACCATCTGGGTGACATTTGCGCCCGTTTCGACAAGATGCACCTCCCAATCCCGATCCAGGTCTTCCTTCCGGGGATGGTGGTCATAGACCACAATCCGGGTGTCCTCCTGCATCCCCCGCAGGGTGATCAGCGACTGTGTGTCCACCAGAATGATCGTCTCCACCGGTTCCCGGGGGAGGTCCTCATAGGTGATATAAGGAAGTTCTGCGGCCTGGTCCTGCAGGTACTGCCGCCCATTCCGGTTGATATGGCGCGGCAGCAGGGGCAGCGCATCCGGCCACAAAAGCCAGGCAGCAAGCTGCGATGCCAGGGCATCCATATCGGCCTGTTCGTGCGTCAGAATCACCTTCATAAGTCAGTCAAACCACCAATGCGCCTGATCCTGGAGGTTAAAGAAATTATAAACTGTCTGAGAAAGACGGGCGATCAGGCGGTTGCCCGCCTCAAAATCCAACCGCTCCGCATCATAGATGAAGATATTGAGGACATAATCCCCTCCCTCCGTGGAAACGATGGCCACATCGCTCATCGAATGCAGCAGCCCATCCAGCTCCTGCACCCAACCATGTTTGTGGGCCACCACGGCCGAAGGGGGCAAGCCGGCTTCGATCAACAACCCGATCTGATTGTCAGAGAGAATATCCACGATCAACTGGCACTCAGATTGGGTGATCTCCCCCGGAAAGGTCTCCACGAGCAGGCCTTCCCCCGCCATCGCACAGTGATAAATCGCCTCCAAGAGCTTCCCGGCCTCCGCTGGGGTGGTCTGATTGTACACATCCGGATCCAGGTTGACATCTGTGCGGGTGTTGGCCGGCGTCTCGTACAGCGCGAGGACGGGCGCGCCCAAATGAAAATATCCGGCCAGGAAGGTATTTTCGAATCCCAGCTCGGTCAGGTCTTCACTGACCAGCAGGGGCCCGCGCACCGCATCCAGATACGTTTCCATCAACGCATCGGCTGGCGGATTCTCGGAGAGAACGATCATCTGCTCCATCAGGGTGATGACGCCCTGCGGGGTGGGCTCCGGAGTCCGGCGCAGCACGGAAACCATGATCGGAATCTTGATTGTGCTGGCTGCGGTGAAGGCCACATCCGGCTCAACCGCCTCGCCATCCCAAACGGCAAAATGGATCCACCAGTCCGAATCCAGAGCCTGCATGTAAATTTCCACGAGACCGTCAAAACCGGTCCAGTTGATTTGATGCTTCAGAAAGGCCGGAAACATGGTTGCGGAGGGCAAGTTTTTCGGCGGGCCTTCCAAAACAACCAATTCCGCCTCCCGGTTCGTCGGAGAGAGCAAGGCCGCTTTGATGGCAGTGATGGACTGCTGCGGTTCGTAATAGTGTCCCGCTTGACCCAATTGCAGGTTGGTCGTCCCCGGCAGAGGGCGCAGCGACTCCCCGGGGTTGTCATAGCGCGGGGCAATCTCCTCCTGCAAATACCCTTCCACAAGGGTCTCATCCACACCCGCCATCAGGGGCACATCCACAGCAGAGAGCGCCTCCCGGCCCCACAGATACCCCCAGAAGCCGCTCAGCGAAGGATCAGCCGGGCTGGCCTGAGTCAGCATACCCTCAATATCCATTGAAAAGCCCAGATCCTGCGGGGCGGCATGGATCATTGCGCCCTGATAGGTCAAAATCAGGGGCGTCCCATACACCGCCTGCAGACGGGAGGCCGCTTCCCCGGCATCCAAGCCCCCCACAGGAACCCCGGCAATCCGGGATCCCGGGGGGTAAAGGCCCGTTCCGCTGCGGTAGCGTTGATATTCAACCGCTGTGATGAGCGCGCTGGCAAGGACGAACACAACCCCCAGGGCACCAAGGAGAATCCAGAGCCATTGAGCTTTTTTTTGCGTTTCCTGTCGGTTCATATGCCCTTGATTCTACCAGAGTTAAAGGAACAGCCCATTTTTTTCCGTCATCGCCCAGGACAATCGCATATGGACCCATCAAGCTGTTTGTCCAATGACTGACCCCATCTTCGTGGGCCTTTGCACAGCGCTGATGGGGCAGCACGGGCCTCCTGGGGCGTACCGCTGCGCTGATGGGGCGGGAGGGGGCTCAGCTTGCGGGTGGGTGGGGTTTTGCTGGAAAGCGGTGTTGCGATTGATTCATCCGCAACGATGATCCAGGATGTCGCGATTGCATTCAAGGCGAATAATTTCTCAAATGCGATTGCCCTGCAATTGCCCTGCGTCATCGCCACCAACAGAGCCAAAATGTGTTAAAGTAAATAGATGCTGCACAATTCCTGATCCAGTGCATACCAAAACCGGGAGGTCCATCATGAATAAAACCTTAAAGAAGATCAGCCGGGGTGTTTTGTGGGGACTGGGCGGCCTGATCTCGGCCCTCATCACCACCATCGCCGGCTGGATTCTCTACAGCCGCAAATACATTGCCCATGACCTGCCCCTGGACCCGGCCCTGAACGCGGACCGAAAGAATTACCAGTCCAGGCGAGCCGGACGATTGAGCTATTATCAGGATGCCGGCGGCAAAGGCCGACCCCTCGTCCTCCTGCACAGCGTCAATGCCGCCGCCAGCGCCTTCGAGGTGGGGCCCCTTTTTGACACCTTCCGCAAAACACGCCCGGTGTTTGCCCTGGATTTGCCCGGATTTGGCTTCTCCGAGCGTTCCGCCCGGCTCTACACCCCGCAGCTCTACCAGAACGCCATCACCGAATTCCTGACCGAAGTGGTCGGAAAACCCGCCGATGTCGTCGCGCTGTCCCTTTCCAGCGAATTTGCCGCGCTGGCAGGAGCCCACAATCCGGAATGGATCAACAGCCTGGCGATGATTTCCCCCACGGGGTTCAACATGCCCAAAACCGGGAAATTATCTCAAAAGGTTGGAACCTCCGGGACCAACAGCAGCCTGTATGCCGGACTGGCCGTCCCCCTCTGGAATCGTCCTTTGTTTGATCTGATCACCACCCGTCCCAGCATCCACCATTTCCTTGATATGAGCTTTGAGGGTCTCGTCCCGGCCGACTTTGTGGATTATGCCTACCAGACAGCTCACCAGCCGGGGGCGCAGTTTGCGCCGACCTATTTCCTGAGCGGGAAGTTGTTCACCCCCGCTGTGCGGGACACGGTGTACCGGGTGTTGGAAATGCCTGTGCTGGTCCTCTATGACCGGGACGCCTTCACCAATTTTGCAATGCTCCCCGCGCTTCTCAGGGAAAAATCGAACTGGCAGGGTCTGCGGATCACCCCCACCAAGGGCCTCCCCCACTGGGAAAAACCGGAAAAAACCGTGGAAGCCCTGGCCCGGTTCTGGGAAGAAAGCTGACCCACAATGCATCTCAAGTGCATCGCCTGTGACGTCCTGGCGCGGCCCGTCTATCTCTGCGCGGCCCATTCGCCCCATATCATTGATGTCGAGCTGGTCCCCTACGGTCTGCATACCACACCCAACAAGCTGCGGGAAAAACTGCAAGGCCTGATCGCCGCAGCCGCGGAACAGGACCGCTATGATGGGGTCCTCCTGGCCTACGGGCTGTGCGGCAAGGCCACCCACGGGCTGCGGGCCGTTTCCCTGCCCCTGGTGGTGCCCCGGGCCCACGACTGCATCACCCTTTTCCTGGGTGGACGGGACCGCTATGATCGGGAATTTCAAGCCTGTCCCGGCACCTACTGGTACGTCCAGGATTTTATTGAACGGGGCGATGCCCAGGATATCCCCCTTTCCATTGGCGCCAACACCGCGGCAGATGCAGATGCACTCTATGCCGAGTATGTGCAAAAATATGGAAAGGACAACGCCGATTACCTGATGGAAGTGATGGGCGCCTGGCAGGGCCACTACACCCGCGCCGCCTTTATTCAGATGACCGCAGGCAATGGCCGCCGCACTGCGGAACAGGCCCGGGAAGATGCCCGGCGCAGAGGATGGACCTTTGAACAGGTCGTGGGGAACCTGGTTCTGGTGAAAAAACTACTCGATGGCGTTTGGGACGAAGACTTTCTCACAGTTGCCCCCGGGGAGTCCATCGAAATGATTGGGGGGAAAGACATCATCCGGCGGGTTGCCCCACCGGGAAACGATTAAAGCCCAGACCCCAGAAAATCTAAGGAGAAGAAGCTGCTGGGGGATTATGATTCTCCCTAAATCAAACCGTCATAAACCCATGAAAGGAATCACAACATGGCAAACAGGCAATGCGACCGATGCGGAACATCCTTTGATTCCAGCCAAGCGCGGAAGCTCCGCGGCCAGGTGGTCTGCCCTGGGTGCGCGCAACAAGCCCTGCACGCCGCCCAAAAAAAGGTGGTCCTGACCACCACCAACGGGATCGAAGGCTATCGCATCCGCCGCTACCTCGGTATCGAATCCGTTGAGATTGTCATTGGCACCGGCGTAGTCAGCGAATTCACCAGCGCCATCACCGACTTCTTCGGGGAGCGCTCGTCCGCCTTCGAGAAAAAACTGGCCGCCGCCAAACAAGCGGCCCTTCAACGCATGAAGACCCTCGCCTTCCAGAAGGGCGCCAATGCCGTGGTGGGGGTGGATATTGATTACACGGAATTTGCCGCCAATCGGATTGGCGTGGTCGTGAATGGCACCCTGGTCCTGATAGAAGCACTCCCGGAAACACAGGAAAAACACAAAAAGAGCCGCCCTTTTTGAGCGGCTCTTTGCTGCGTGATGGAAATGCGATGGTTCAGGCCAGGGATTTGGCCAGTTTCACCGCCCGGCTGGCATCCGGGGCATAGCCGTCGGCGCCGATCTGTTCGGCATAGGCATCGGTGATAGGCGCACCGCCGATCAAAACCTTGACCGAATCTCGCAGTCCGGCGGATTTCAGGGCATCAATGGTGGTTTTCATGTTGGGCATTGTGGTCGTCAGGAGCGCCGACATAGCGATGAAATCCGGCTTGTGCTCTTGCACAGCAGCGATAAAGGCTTCCGGCAAAACATCCGAACCCAGGTCCACCACCTGGAATCCAGCGCCCTCCAGCATCATGCAGACCAAATTCTTGCCGATATCATGCAAGTCCCCCTTGACAGTCCCGGCGATGATCGTTCCGGCGGGTTGAATGTCAGCATCCACCAGTTGCGGTTTGAGGATCTCCATGCCGGTTTTCATGGCCCGGGCTGCAATGAGCATCTCCGGGACAAAGTACTCCCCTTCTTCAAACAGGCGTCCCACCTCGCCCATGGCGCTCACCATGGCATCCAGCACAGCGGCCGGATCCTCTCCATCCGCCAGGGCCTGTTCCACCTTGGCCTTGGCAACATCGCGCTGTCCCTCCAATATTGAATCATACAGTTCTTTTAAGACACCTTCCATGGGTAATTCCTTTCTGTTGTCCGTTCTTTCATTTCATTAATCCTAATCCAACATCAATCCACATCCGGGGGAGGCGGCGCCGTGGAACCACGCATCACCAGATGGGATGGTAACACAATCTGCTGGGATTCCAGTGTTTCACCAGCCAGAATCCCCAATAACATATACGTCGCCTTCTCAACAATGGCCTCAATGGGATGATGAACCGTGCTCAGACCGGGCCAGGTCTGTCGCGATTGGGGCAGGTTGTCAAATCCAGCCACGGAGACCCTCGCGGGAACCGCCATGCCCATCTCCTGCAGGGCATAGAGAGCGCCAATCGCCGCTTCGTCGCTTCCGCCAAAGATGGCCGTGGGCGGTTTCTCCAGCCCCATCAACAAGCGGGCCGCATTGTACCCACCGTCAAAATTGAACAGGGAATCCACCACCAGAGCCTGGTCAAAGGGAGTGCGATACATTTCAAGGGCTGCCCGGTATCCGAAGAGACGGTCAATGCTGGTGCGATGATTGCGGGGTCCCCGCAAGAAAGCAATCCGCCAATGGCCCAGGAGCACCAGGCGTTCCGTCATCAGGTAGGCTCCTTGGTAATCATCCCCGGTCACATAAGGAATCTCGGCTGTGCGATTGAGGGGCGTGATCTGGACATAGGGCATCTTCGATTTGGCCAGCAGCTCCGTCAGGAAGGGATCCACATCACAGGGTGGTGTGATCACCAACCCATCCACCCGCCCTTCGCGAACGAGGGATTCCAGCTTCTCCTTGGACCGGGTGTGGGAGGGAAAATAGGTCTGGATCAAGATATCATAATCCTGCTGGTAACCGATGTCCATCACCTTGGAGAGGACGGCGGATTGATAAAACCCGGCCGCATGCAGGAGAATGCAAATCATGTAGGCTTTGCGCTGCACGAGGCGCCGGGCGGAAAAATTCGGCGCATAACCCAGAGTTTCAATCGCCTCCTGGACCTTCCGGCGCGTGGAATCCGCCACATGAGGTTCCTCATTGACCACACGGGAGACCGTCTTGATCGAGCAACCGGCCAATTGGGCGACATCCTTGATGGTGGCGGACATCAGGCCAATCCCATTAAGACAACGTTGTCTGGCATTCTCAACATAATCCCTCTCATTATAATGGTGAATCCCCTGAAACCGCAAGGGTTCTGAAATAAAAACTGGAAAAGGGGGGAATCGCACCCCAGAGAACCCCCATATTTCCCCTGTTGAAAGCAATAAAGCTCTTGACAACGTTGTCATATCCTCGTATAATCACCGCATCCATCAAGTGAACAAAAAGGACTCCCCCATGCCCTCAAAAAATGGCAAAGACCGCCTCCTGAAAACCCTCCGCCATGAAAAGACGCGCGGCCTCCCCTGGGTACCCTTCGCCGGCGTCCATGCTGGCAAGCTCAAAGGCCACACCGCCCGCGAAGTGCTCACAGACGGAGATAAACTGCTCGAATCCCTCCTGGAAGTCAACCGCCTCTACAACCCGGACGGGCAGCCCGTGCTGTTCGATCTGCAGGTCGAAGCTGAAATCCTCGGCTGCGACCTGGCCTGGGCCGAAGACGCGCCCCCTTCCGTGGCCTCCCACCCCCTGGCGGGAACCCAGGACCTGCCAGATCAAATGCCCACAGCCGCAGACGGCCGGCTGCCGCTGATCCTGGACGTCATGGAAAATATGAAGGCCATGGTGGGCGACCACACCGCGCTCTACGGGCTGGTGACGGGACCCTTCACCCTGGCCTCCCACCTGCGGGGAACCGACATCTTCCTGGACACCCTGGACAATCCCGACTATCTCCACAGTCTGATGGCCTATACCGCCCGATTCGCCCAGCGCATGGCGAAGCTGTATATTGCCGCCGGGATGGACGTCATCGCGGTGGTAGACCCCGTCACCTCTCAGATTTCTCCCCGCACCTTTACAACCTACCTTGCCGGTCCCTTCACCGATGTTTTCCGCTTCATTCGGGAAAAAGGCGCCTTTTCCTCCTTCTTTGTCTGCGGCGACGCCACCAAGAACATCGAGGTCATGTGCCAGACCAATCCGGACTGCATCGCCGTGGATGAAAACATTGACATGGTCGCCGTCAAACCAATCACAGACCGCCACAACATCACCCTGGAAGGCAATATTCCCCTCACCACCGTCATGCTCATGGGCAACCAGGAGGACAACATGAAGTACGTTGTGGACCTTCTGGACAGCCTGGATAATCACCAGAACCTGATCATCTCTCCCGGGTGCGACATGCCCTATGACACGCCGGTGGAAAACGTCATCTCAACCCTTGAGGCCATCCGCGATCCCAAGAGCGCCCGGATGATTCTGACCCACTATCAGGCCGAACAAATGGATCTGGATGCGGTGACACTCCCCGACTACGATGGGCTCAAAAAGCCCCTGATGGAGGTCTTTACCCTCGATTCAAGCACCTGCGCGGCCTGCGGCTATATGCTCAACGCGGCCAAACGGGTTGCGGAAGCCGCTCCGGACAGGGTGGACATGGTGGAATACCGCATGACCAGCCCCGAAAACGTGGCCCGGATGAAAAAGATGGGCATCAAGAACCTGCCCTGCATCCTCATCAACGGGGAACTGCGCTTTTCCTCCCTGATCCCCAGCCAGCGTGAGCTGATGGAGGCCATCGAATCCGCGCAGTGAACAACCCAACACACCTCCGGAAGGAGACCGGATGACCCAAGAAACGGGAAAACAACGTCTGCTGAAGACCATTGATCACGAACCGACAGACCGACAGCCCTGGGTACCCCTGGTGGGCGTCCACGCCGGAAGCCTCAGGGGATATTCCGCCCGGGAAGTCCTCACACAGGCCCATCCTCTGCGGAAATCCCTCCTGGCAGCCAATCAGGTCTATCAGGCGGACGGATTGCCGGTGTATTTCGACATTCAAGTGGAGGCGGAAATCCTGGGGTGCGATCTGCTGTGGGCCGAGGACACGCCCCCTTCGGTTTCCCGACACCCCCTGGCGGAAGAGCCCAATATCCCCCAGATCCTTCCCACCCGAGGGATGGGACGGTTGCCGCTGATCCTGACAACCATGGCGGAGATGAAGCAGCGCATTGGTCTCCATACGGCCCTCCTGGGACTGGTCACCGGCCCCCTGACCCTGGCCTACCATCTGCGGGGGCAGAAACTCTTCTTCGATGTGATGGATGCGCCTGCCTACGTGAAGGAACTCATCCATTACACCACCCTGGTTGCACAACGTATGGCATCTCTCTATCGGGATTCCGGCATGGATCTCATCGCCGTGATCGAACCGGTCACCTCCCAGGTATCTCCCCGCAGCGTTGACCAGTTCCTGACGGAGCCCTACGGCGCCCTGTTTGAGTACATCCACGGCCTGGGCGCGGCCTCCATGCTGCATGTCTGCGGCAACGCCACCCGGATCATCGAACCCCTCTGCCAGACCGGCGCCCAGGTCCTCTCCCTGGATGAAAATGTGAATCTGGCCGAGATTCAGCCCATCGCGGAACCCTTTGGCACGGTGCTCCAGGGAAATATCCCCGTCACCACCCACCTCCTGCAGGGTGAACCCGCTGATGTGCGCAGCTATGTATCCCGCCTGCTGAAAACCCTGCCCAATCCCCAAAACCTGATTCTCTCTCCAGGATGCGATCTTCCCTGGGCCACGCCGTCCGAAAACATACGCGCCGCGTTGGAAGCCCTCCAAATCCAACCCCGGGAACGGACAGCGGAGGGCGCCGGCTGAGATTCGCCTGCAATGCCCCTCCGTCTTTGCCCGAAGGGACGTCCCCAACCGGGCACCTGGAATGGGCACGCCCCCCAGCTGGAGGCGATTCCAATATCTGACAAAAACATTCCCTGCACATTTTGAGACCCGAAGGCTGCAGCCAGCCTATGGATTCCCTCGTCTTTTTTACAAGGTCATTTTGTTGTGCTATCATAGCTTTATAATGAGCTATTTTCACCATCAACCTGGAATATGACGCCATGACTCTTTCCCCCTTCAACCGCCCGGATGGCCGCAGGCCAAATGAATTACGCCCTGTATCTTTTACCCCCCATTATGTCCGCTACCCGGAGGGGTCGGTCCTCATCATCTGGGGGGAAACCCGGGTCCTGTGCAATCTGACCATCCAGGAGGGAGTGCCCCGCTGGATGGCAGGGCAAGGGCAGGGCTGGATGACGGCGGAATATGCCCTGCTTCCTCGCAGCACCCACACCCGCACCCCCCGGGAAACCCGGGGGCTCAAAGGCCGCACCCAGGAGATCCGCCGGCTGATCGGCCGGTCCCTGCGCATGGCTGTTAATCTGGAAAAAATCGGAGAACGAACCCTCCTCCTGGATTGTGATGTGCTCCAGGCTGATGGAGGCACCCGGGTGGCCGCCGTCACCGGCGGCTATGCAGCCCTGGCCTTGGGTCTGCAAGACCTGATGGCGGCCGGGGAAGTGCCTGAAACCGCCCTCCTGCCGCCCCTGGCGGCAGTGAGCGTTGGGATGGTCGCAGGCCAACCCATCCTGGACCTTTGCTACGCAGAAGACCGTCAGGCGGACGTTGACCTGAATGTCGTGATGACCGAAGGGGGACGCTTTGTGGAGATTCAGGGCACCGCTGAAGGGCAACCCTTCTCCCAGCAAAGCCTGGACGATATGTTAACCCTCGCAAAGGGGGGGATAGAAGAATTGATTCTCGCCCAAAAGCGGCTCTTGGAGTGAGAAACAGAAAAGATCGCCAGAGCATCTCCTTAAACTATAAAAAAGCTCCGCAGCTTAAAGCGCTGCGGAGTTCTGACAGTATTGGGTCGGTTGAGATTATTTCTTGCGAACCGCCAGGTAAATCACATAGGCCCCAGCAATTAACAGAGCCAGGGGCCAGACGTAATTCAATAGATTGGTGGCGCCGAGAATGACCAGAATGCCAAGAATCAGCAGAATCCCGGCAGGATACAAAGCCCATTTCATCCTCCCGGAGGGCGAAGGAAGGATGTAGACCAGGCCAAAGGTGACAGCCAGCCCCAAAAAGAAGGCCCCGCCCATCAAGACACTGTCCTCCGGGATCAGAGTCACACCGGCCAGGGTGACCAAAACGCCGCCCGGGATGATCGCCCACCAGTTCTCCCGATGGGTGATGTAAATCAGCAGAAAAGCCAGGCCCAGCAATCCCAGAAAGACCGCTCCGCCCAACTCCTCCGCCATGCTCTCCAGGTTTTGTCCCATAAAGAAGATGATGCCCAGACCAATCAGAACAAAACCTGGGATCAGAGCCCACCAATTATCCCGATCCAGAAGGTACACCGCCAGGAAGACCAATCCGCCAATCCCGAACAGCGGACCCACCAACATCTCCCAGTTGAGCTGGATGATGCCAAAATTATTTAACAACAGGACCAATCCCGCCAGGACCAGCAGGATGCCGCCGACCACCGGGATGAACACGCCGGCTTTAATTTTCTTTTTCATGCAACACTCCTATCATTTTTCTAACCATGTTTTTGTCAAAAGCCTCTTTATTATAATTCATTCGCGGGCGCTTTCCCCCTGGACCATCCCCCACATCCACGGCTATAACAAGAATGAGAATTAGCAAAACGGAGCATTGAAAAAACGGATTTTCCGGCTCGCAGAAAACCGTCGCGCACGCTGCCCCTATCGCTACCCCGTCACCCAATGGCGGTCTCTTTAAAACACGGGATATGGGGCATGGTGACGGGGGCATGAGTCAGACGCTCTTCAGCGCACCAACCACCAAGACGCGTTTGGTGCCCGCAAGCCCCTCTCAGGGGGCGTGGCAAGAGCTGTGTTGGCAGAGAAAAGAGGTCGCGAAGCACATTCCTTTGCCGAGAGGAATATTTTCACGCGCCCGCAGCTTTTCCGGGACCACAGTTTCGAGTTTTTAGCGCACAAAAAAACCTGGGCGACGGCTGCCCAATTGGCAGATGAGTTGCCAAAGCCGCGCCCGGCACACCCCAACGGGATCCATAACTTCCGGTAGAATTATAGACTTTCCTGGCTCTTTCCTGTATGATTCAATAAAGGGCAACGGAAACCCACACAACCCCATTTGAAAGGAGAGACCCCATGCAGGATCTGGTGAAGGATTGGATGATTGATCTGGTGGTTTTTATTGACCCGGACTCCGCCGTCCTTGAAGCCCTATCGAAAATGCGCAGGCGCTACCTGAACAGTCTCATCGTGCAAAAAACGGATGAAAATCCCAACTATGGAATCATCACCTCCACGGATATATGCGACAAAATTGTGGCTCAGGGGCGCAACCCCGCCAAAACTGCCGTCAGAGATGTGATGACCACCCCCCTCATCAGCATTGCGCCTGAACAGACGATCTTCGATTGCGCAAAAAAGATGAGCGAACACCACATCCACCATCTTCCGGTTGTGGACGAGGATGGTCAGGTGATCGGGATGATCTCCGCGACGGATTTCCTGGTGGTGGCCGAAGCCATCGGCCACGGTGAAAAAGACCAGCAGCTCCGCTGAAGGACTTCCACCGCGGTTGGCGCGGGTCAGTTTTCCCGGAACGGACCCCCGGAGGGCAGGGAAGCTGCCAGCAGGGCGAATCCATGCTATAATCTGTTTCTGGGACCCTATGAATGAACTGCATGTGGCACGCTTAAAAAAGTATCTGGGTGGATTGCTCCTGGCCGCATTGCTCCTGGTGTATGTTGGTCTGCAAGGGTGCCGTTACAATCTGCCGCCGACCGCCATTCAGACCCCGGACAGCACGGCCAATCCGGCGACGGCTGAAACAAACCGCTCCGATGCAGACCCCAACCCAACCCAAACCGCCAGCAGAACCGGCCAAATCCCTGCAGGGACAGCCTATGATCCCGTATGGGGAGACTTCCCGCCACCCAGCCTCGACCCGGCCACTGCCATTCCCCCGCCTCTGAGCGGTCTGTCCCTCCCGGATGAGGTCCTGGTCTGGATCCTTCTGGGATCGGATACCGAACCCCCCTTCACCGGGCGGACTCCGGCCATTCACCTGGTGTTTGTTCATCCCAGGTTTTCAAAGGCGAGTCTGGTTTCCATTCCAGGCGACCTGTACGTTTACATACCGGGATTTACCATGCAGCGTCTGAGCACGGCCTATACCCTCGGGGGGATGCAAACCCTCCGGCAAACCCTGGCATACAACTTCGGCGTTTCTCCCAGCCGGTTTGTCCTGGCCCATCCGGGCGATTTTCAATGGCTGGTGGACGACCTTAACCAGATCGAGGTGACCGTCTTCTTTCCCATGCCCCAGGCCTGCGGCGGGATTCCCGCCGGGCGAATCGTCATGGACGGCGCCCTGGCCCTGTGTTATGTCTCCCACCGGGACAACCTGGACGAAATTGACCGCATGCGCCGCCAACAGCAATTATTGCGCCTCCTGTTCCTGAAGCTCGCCCGGGACGGCAATCTGGCATCTCTGCCCTCCCTCTATCGCAGTTACGAAGGTTGGGTGCGGACGGATTTTTCATTGATGGAGTTGACAGGCTACATCCCCCTCGCGCTGCGGCTGGCGGATGCCGATCGCATTTCTTATTACATAATCGGCTGGGAGCAATTCACTATCTGGGAAATCCCGGGGAAAAGCCAGGCCAGGGTATTCCTGCCTGACAGAAGCGGTGTGCGGGACATCATGGAGCAAGCTATCCAGGCCGTTCTGAGCCCGGCGCCTCTGACCGACCGGGTGCAAACCCTGGAGGCCCAACTGACAGCGGTTGCCCTGGGCACCCCCACTCCCACCATCACCCCCTCGCCCAGCCAAACCCCCACATCCACTATCACCGGCACCCCGGAGTTGACAGAGCAAACAACAACGATAACCACAACCACCACAACAACAGAAAGCCCAGCAGGAAGTCCCACGCCCACTCCCTCGCCGCCGGGATACCCCTGAAGGCTGATGAGATTATTGAATGCGTAATCGAAACAAGATCACATTCGGATGGCTACTCCTGACATGCCTGGTCATTGCCGGGATCATTGCAGGATTCCTCCTGGCCCCCCGCCCGGCGGACGCCTTTGGATTCAACCTGGACGGCCCGGAGCGAAAGGCCCTGATTAACGTTTCCTTCACCACCTATGAATGGTGGCTTCTCACCTGGAGCAGCTCCCAACTCGTATGCCAGGTCTACATTGAACATGAAGGCTGGCCCGAACCCGGCGAGATTCAATACTACTGCGGCGACCAGGTTCTCCAAGATTGGCTGAACACCAACGCGTGTGAATTCTCTGACGAAGTCACCGACAGCAGCCATTGCGCCGGGTTGTATCTGCATCTGGCCAGCGTGACCCCGGGTGAACGGCAAATCGAAGTGGATCTGATGCCCCCGGAAGTCCTGGTGGACATTGCCGATTGTAATCCCCAACCCCCCGAGAATCGCTGTGACACCCTCCCCAGCCTGCACCTGATGGGCGAAGAGCCCCTGCCCAATGAAACCATCATCACTATTCAGGGATACCTGGGGGACGAAGCCTTCAGTTGTGCAGGGAATGAGTGCTGGATTCCTCTACCCGCCACCGGTGAAACCGGCATCCAGGCCACATTTTGGGCCGAATCCAGCTACGGCGACTCCTCAGAGACCTTCACCGCCCAGATCCGGGTCATCCCCTGGGGCGATTTTTCCGCTCCTGAAGGAGAGACGCAGGATCAGCCCCAGTGGTATGTAGACATTCTCAGTTCTCAGTACGTGGGAAAAATAGATTCCACCTGCTCCCAAATCTGGTCCGCCTTTCCCGCAGTGGGAGGTCCACCGCCCTGGCTCAGAACCCCCGAACACCCGGATGGCCTCTATTCCAGCCAGCCCCTCTACTATCTGGCGGGGTCCCTGATCACCCAGGGCATGGTGGATGTCAGCGCCTGCCCCAATGGCGGTCTGGAATCCCCCGGGATCGCCAACCAGTGCGGTCTGGAAGCCGCCCGCTATCTGATCAATGATTGGCAAAACCAGTTTAATACGGAGATCATCCGGGTGGCCAACGAAACCGGCGTCCCGGCCCAGCTCATGAAAAACATCTTCAACCGGGAATCCCAATTCTGGCCCGGTTTCTCCGCCAATTATCAGGAGGCGGGGTTGGGGCATCTCAGCGATCTGGGGGCGGATACGGTGCTGCTCTGGAATCCCAACTTCTTCAGCCAGTTCTGTCCGTTGGTCCTGGAAACCACCGTCTGCCAGCGTGGTTTCGGGAACCTGGACATCGCCGAACAGGAAATGCTGCGCGGCGCGCTGGTCCAGAAGGTCAGCGCGGCCTGTCCGGAATGCCCTTTGGGAATTGACCTGCGCCAGGCCAATTTCAGCATCAGCATTTTTGCCCGCAGTCTGCTGGCAAATTGCGAACAGGTTGGCCAAATCGTGTATAACACCACCCGCAAACCCGCCGGAGAGGTGACCTATTATGAGGATCTGTGGCGCTTCACCCTGGTGAATTACAACGCCGGGCCGGGGTGTCTCACCAATGCCATCCAGCAAGCCCACAACAACGGGGACCCCCTGATATGGGACAATGTGATTCGCTATCTGGAACCGGCCTGCCAGGCCAGTATCAATTACGTTGAAGACATAGCCGCCTACGTGGAACCGGCGCCCACGGCCACCCCTGCCGGGCCGCAAGTGCCCACGCCGGCTGCCGTCACCCCCGTCCCGACGGCAACCCCCACCAGCCCTCCCCTCCAACC
>DAOTUG010000223.1:0-34777 GCA_034437335.1 Anaerolineaceae bacterium | reverse complement strand
CGATCTATCAGCACAGCCATCAGCGGCCAACTGCTTGAAACTGGCCACGATCTCACCCTCTACAACCGCGGCGAGACGGAACCCCGTTTGCCGGAAGGCTACTCCCTCATCCAGGGCGACCGGAATGACAAAGAATCCTTTCAAAAACAAATGGCCAAGGCTGGCGAATTTGATTGTGTGATTGACATGATCTGCTTCACTCCGGAACAGGCCGAGAGCGATATCCAGGCCTTTCAGGGGCGCACCGGCCAGTTGATCTTCTGCAGCACGGTGGATGTCTATACCAAACCCCCCGCCACATTCCCGGTAGTGGAATCCCACGAGCGCCACGCCCTCTCGGATTACGGCCGCAACAAGGCCAAATGCGAAGACATCTTTCTTGAAGCCCACGCCGAAGGCGCTTTTCCGGTGACCATCCTCCGCCCGGCCCACACCTACGGCGAGGGCGGGCAGATCATCCACTCCTTCGGCTGGGGCAGTTTTTTCCTGGACCGTCTGCGCAAGGGCAAACCCGTGATCGTCCACGGCGACGGGGAAGCCCTGTGGGTTTCCTGCCACATTGACGATGTGGCCAGGGCCTTTGTCAATGCTGTCCACAATGAAAAAGCCTTCGGCCAGACCTATCACGTCACGGGGGAGGATTGGCAAACCTGGAATCAATATCACGAAAGGCTAGCGGAAGCCATCGGCGCGCCCCAGCCGACATTGGTCCATATCCCCGCAGACATCCTGGTGCGCATCGCCCCCGAACACACCATGGTGACCTACCTCAATTTCCAATACACCAACATCTTCGACAACAGCGCCGCCAAACGAGATCTGGACTTTGCCTGCACCATTGACTGGCAAACCGGCGCCCAGCGCACCTATGATTGGCTGGCAGAGCAAGATGCCATTGATAGCTGGCAGAGCTTCCCATTCTATGATCGCGTCATCGAATCCATCAAACAACAATGCAATGAGCTGGTGGCCGAAACGGCCAATCTGAACCGGTAGCAAGCCCGGGGGTTCCTTAATCCCGCTTGCTGCTGTTCTCTGATCAACCAACGCCTGAGGCGTGTTTTCCCCGACCGTTGATGCTGGCGGACCAGGGGGCAAGATCCTTTTCCGCCCCGAAGACAAGTCCCCCTTCTAACAGGACACGCACCGGGCCCAACCGCAAACGTCCCAGCCGTGAGAATCCATCAATCCAGCCTGAGGTGGATCACCCCCATCGAAAGGAAAAACATGCCAATAACCAACCAAACCGCCCTGATCACCGGCCCCACCAGCGGGATCGGAGAGGAAATCGCCCGGCAAATGGCTGCCAGGGGATATAACCTGATCCTGGTCTCCCGCAGTGCGGGGAAGCTGGCCAGCCTGTGCAAGAGCCTGTCCAAAAATCATGGGGTCAAAACACAGTATATCCAGGCCGATCTTTCGCAGCCGGAGGCCCCCGAGACCATTTTTCAGGAAGTGAATGCCCGGGGACTACAGGTGGACATTCTGGTCAATAATGCTGGTGTCCAGGTCTATGCCCCCTTTGCCCGGGCGGATTGGGACGCCCTCCAGAGCCAGATGCAGATCAATTGCAGCGCCCTGGCCCATCTGACCCACCTTTTCCTTCCGGGGATGCTTGCCCGAAACGCAGGCCGAATCCTCAACATCGGTTCCACAGCCTCCTTTGCCCCGGGGCCCAACAACGCTATCTACGGCGCCAGCAAGGCCTTTGTCCTCAGCCTGTCCGAGGCCATCGCGGAAGAACTGAAAGACAGCGCCGTGACAGTCACCTGCCTCTGTCCGGGAGCGACCGACACCCCCTTTGCGGATAAGGCCGATTTACGAGAAACCCCCCTCTTCCGCTATATGGTCATGCGTGCGGAAAATGTTGCCGCGCAGGGAATTCGCGCCATGGAACGCGGCAAACGCGTCCATGTGACAGGATGGATCAACAAATTCCTGGTGCTCGCCATCCCCCTGGTGCCGCGCCGGTGGACCACAAAAATGGCAAAATGGCTTTTAAAACGCCCTGAGTAACCCTGCAAAACAAGGGTTACCGGAAGGAATACCAGAAATTGAGAACTTTGTCCGCGTAGTAATAGCCCATATTGATGGGCCCATACCGGAACAGGGCTTCGCGATAGGAACCGTAGCGGGAATACAGGTCGGCCAGCATCCGGCTGCCGTAGGCCACATTGAAGGCCGGGTTTTGCAACTCGGCAATGGTGGGACGGTCTGCAAAACAGGGGCCGGCGGAACAGCGGAAGTTGGCCGCAATCCCATCCCGGGGCATGACCTGCATCAGGCCCACTGCACCGCTGGAAGAATAAGCCAGGGGATCTCCCTTGCTCTCCTGGTACATCACCGCAGCAATCAGGCCCGCCGGCAGTCCCGTGTCCGCCGCGGCCTGCTCAATGAGACCGCACCATTGCCGGACACATTCCGGATACGCCAGGGAAAGCGAGCAGGTTCCGTCATAGAGAGTCATTCCCACCGGATCAGACCACTCCCCATAATCCACCCCATTGGCGGGCAGCACCCACCAGATATAATTGCCGAATGCCAGGTCCAGAGGTAGGGTGAATGAACAACTTTCCGCAGCCCCCAAACACCCCGCCGCAACCGGGTTCACCCATTGCTCCCAGACCACCTGGCCGGCCGCATCATCAATCCACAGCCAATACTCCGAGGCCAGAGGATCCGGCTGCCAGGTCAGGGTCACGGGATTCTCAACGACCACATCCACCGGACTGATCAGGATGCCCTTCCCGGGGGGACGGTCAAACCCGCCGGGGAGAACCCAAAAATCCTTAGGGGGGCGCCATTCACCATGTTCGTGATCCTCCGAGGGCAACAGCCACCAGGCATACGCCCCCGCCTCAAATTCCACCTCCAGGGTGGCCTGGCAGGTCCCTGCACCGTCAGTGCATCCCGCCGCATCCGCGTCCACCCATTGGTCATGAACCTTTTCTCCGGAAGCATCATCAATCCAGAGCCAATATGCCGTCGCCCCAGCCTCTGCTTCCCAGGAAAACAGCACGGGGTTTTCCAGAACCGCCGCATCCGGGACATGCCCATCCCCTGCCTCAGGAGAGGAAACAGGCGGCGTTTCCACCTCGGCTGAGGGGGTTTCTGTCGCCTCCGGGGTTTCTGACACTGGCGTTTCCGTGATGCCAGGTTCCGCCGGAGGGTTGCCCCCAGATCCGCCGAGGGTGAAGGGCTTAGATTCCGACCAGATCCCATGGCCCTGGACATTGGCCGGCAGCACCCACCAGATGTAGCCCCCGGGGTCCAGGCTGACCGGCACCGTGTATGTACAGGTGCCCGCCCCCGAATCGCAAGAGATCTCCGACAGTGACACCCACTGATCCCAGATCACTTGACCAGTTGCGGGAGAATCAATCCACAACCAGTATTTTTCAGCCAGGGGATCCTCCTGCCACACCAGGGCCAGGGGGTTGGTCTCCTGGGTGCCGTCGGGTCTGACGGCCACTCCCTTGCCGGGCTTCTGATCGGCTGCCTGAACGGGCAGCGCCGCGCTCAGGGACAGCGCCAATACAGCAAACAATATCCACAGGTTTTTTGGCAGGCTCATGTGCATCGTAAATCCTCAATCAACAACGGGCCGTGTTCTTCCGGGGATAACATCAACGGCACAAGGGGCAAACCTCAGGGTTAATATAGCAAAAAACATACCAGGACACCTCCGCGCCGGATTACATTGACACATCGGAATCAAAACAGATCCATTTCCCAGCGGGAAAAGTCCAGTTCATGATCTTTAGATTAAAGATAATCCTGCAGGGTGAGATTCACTTTAGAAAATCTCAGGACTATTTACAAAAACCGTCCTTCTAATGTACAGTTATTGAGAGAAATATTCATTTTCAGGAGGCAAATTATGAAGAAGCGATCCATGATGATCATAGCGATAATTCTCCTTGCATCTCTGCCGCTGTCCGGCTGCGATGCCCTCGGCATCGGCATTGAGAAAGTTGACGGCTCGGGGGATGTTATCGTTGAACCCCGGGATCTCCCCGGTTTCACCAACATCAATGTGGAAGCGGGTGTTGAAGTCTATCTCACCCAGCTTAATGAGGGCGTGGAGGTGCACGCTGAAAGCAATTTATTGAAGTACATTCAAACCACCGTGGAAGACCAGACCCTGCATATCAAGATCCAAGATCCGGACGGTGGCCGGGTGGTTCTGGCCAATCTGGAACCCATTCGGATCTATATCAAGACCATCCGGATCCGGTCTATCAGCCTCTCAGGCGGCGCGGAGCTGACCTCCAGCCAGCTTCTGGCGGAGGATGCAGAAATCAATCTGACCCTCACCGACGGATCCGAGGGCTATATCAACGCCGTGCGCACAGATGCCCTGTATGTCTCCCTCACCGACGGCTCTGAATTGGAGATCGTGGATGGCGACGTGCCTGATCAATATATCGAAGCCAGTGACGGCTCATACTATATGGCCGAATGGCTCAACAGCGAAATGTGTGAGCTGGAACTAAAGGATGGCAGCGAAGCCACCGTTTGGGCCACCGATACCCTCAGCGTGAATCTGACGGGGGGCAGCATGGTCTACTATTACGGCTCGCCCGGAACGATTGATGAAGTCCGGAGCAGCGGCGGCAGCGACTATGTCAGCAGGGGCGATCACTGATCCCAACCTGAAAGAAACAAAGGCTGGCCCATCAAGGGGCCAGCCTTTTTGATTTAATGCCTCCCCGTCAGCATGCCGGAAATCACGCCGGAACCGGAGCCGTGCAATGGGGGCACGCCGCCGCATCGAGGGGCACCGGTCCCTGACAGTAGGCGCAGCGGGTCAGGACGATCCGCTCTCCGCAGCGGGGGCAGCGGGAAAACTTGCCCGTCAGTTTCCATCCACAGCCAGGACAATCATCCGGCCACACATCCTGGCCGCCGACCGGTTCGGCATTGGGCCGCGCACCCGCCACCGCCCATAAATCCGCCAGGTTCGAATTGGTTTCCTCCATCATGGCCCATTCTCCATTAAAAATACCGCGTTGCCCCCTCATTGTACTTGAGGAGGTCGGAATATCACAGAAGGCCGACTGTCCACGCCTTCCTGCAATACGCCCCCGGCATGCGACAGACCAAACCAGGCAACCGCCAGAAGCGGTCCAGCAGCTCATCCAGGCAGCCCTTCCATGCTGTTCATTTAGCAAGAATTTATTTTACGAGAAGGGTGAATGCCGATCGGTGTTTGTTGATAGATTGATCAAGAAAGGCCGGCGCCAGGATCTGATCAGGCCCTTGTGCATCATCCAGAAAGTGCAAGGCCCGTTATAATGATAACCAACATCCGACACAGGCGCTCAAATGGACCAACACCTCTTGCTGACAAAAACCCATCTCCCACCGCGCCGCCCCAAGGGCGTTGATCGGCCGCGGCTGATAACAAAGCTCGAAAGCGGTTTGGAATCGGACAGGAAGCTGACCCTGGTTTCAGCCCAGGCCGGCGCTGGCAAATCCACCCTGATCCGCGATTGGCTGGAAGCCCACCTCGACCGTGTTTGCTGGCTGTCTCTTGACCCCGGTGACGACCAACCCGTTGTGTTCTGGCGCTACGCCATTGCTGCGCTCCATTCCCGCTACCCGGGGTTGGGCGAGGAAACCCTTGCGCTCCTTGAAGCGCCGGGGGCGCATAAAACGCCCTCCCGGGAACGGCTTCAAAACAGCATCATCCTTTTGATCAACGACATTATCCGGGCCGGTCAGGCTGGCATCCTGGTTCTGGATGATTACCATCACATCACCCATGAGGAAATCCATCAAAGTCTGCAGTTCCTGCTGGAACATCAACCCGCCAACCTGCACCTGGTGATCCTCACGCGCATGGATCCTCCATTGCCGACCAGCCTGCTGCGCGCCAGAGGACAGCTCACGGAGATCCGCCTGACAGATCTCCGTTTCACAAAAGCGGAGGCCGGTGCCTTCCTCAACCAGGCGATGTCCCTGGACCTGCAGTCATCCGAGATTTCTGCCATCGTCAATCGGACAGAAGGTTGGGCAGTCGGACTGCAAATGGCTGGTTTATCCCTGCAGGGTCATCCGAACCCCAGGACTTTCATTGATCAATTTTCCGGCAGCCATCATTTCATTCTGCAGTACCTTACCCAGGAAGTCCTCAATCGGCAAACCGATTCGGTCCGGAAGTTCCTGCTGAGGGCCTCCATCCTGACGCAGCTCACACCCGGAAGCTGCAACCATCTCCTCGAGCGGGAGGATGCAGGCCCCATCCTCAAAAAACTCTCCCGGGACAACTTGTTTCTTATCCCGCAGGACGACTCCCACAGACACTACCGCTTCCATCACCTTTTCCAGGATCTGCTGCAGGCCAGGCTGCTGCAAACAGAACCTGACCTTTTCTTCCGCTTACACCGCAAAGCCGCACGTTGGTATCATAACCAGGGGCAGGGAAAACCCGCTGTACACCACGCCCTCCAGGCCCAAGACTTCACGCTGGCTGCTGACCTGGCCGAATCCTATGCGAGCACCCTCTGGGCCCATAGCGATATTGAATTCCTGTTCTGGCTGGACCGGCTTCCGGAAAATATCATCAACCAGCGGCCGGGCCTCCTCATTCTCCACGCTTGGGGCCAGTTCATCAATGGTAATGGGGCTGTTGTCCCGGGATTGCTCTCCCGGGCCGAGAAGCTGATCCCCGACCCGCCTCCCCCAGACCAAAAAGCCCTGTATGGATTCATGGAAGTTTTGCGCACCTACCAGGCCAACCTCACCGGCGATACCCAGAAGACCATCGAGCGCGCCAAGAAAGCCCTCAGAGCCCTTCCGGAAACTGCTGTTCCCATCAGCAACACCATCCAGATAATTTTGGCCTTATCCCTCAGCCAGGTCGGACGCCTGGAGGAAGCGGAAGAAGCCCTGTGGGCCTGCATCCAGCGAGACCTGTCCCACCACACCACCAGCGCCATCCCCCTGGCCGTATCCAAACTGTCACAGAACTATGCCATTCAGGGACGGTGGCTGGAAGGAGAGCAGCTTCTGGAACGCTTTCAGAAGACAGTGGAAGACTCCGGGGTTTGGCGCTATTATTGCGCAGGATATATTTACCTTGCCAAAGCCGCCTATCGGAACAATGCCGGGAAATGGGACCAGGCAGAAACCCTCCTCCAACAAGCCAGGGAGATCAACCAACGGTGGGGCGGGGAAGCCAACACCCTCTACATTTATCTCAAACTGGGACAGGTTCATCTTGCCAAAGGAGAGCTTGAAAAAGCCCAGGAGGATCTGGATTTCGTTCGCCGCAACCGTGGAAAAACCTTCCTGGCGCCAGACGGCCAAATCGAACTGGAAACCCTGCAGGCGCGCATTCACCTTGCCCGGGGCAACCTTCCCGCCGTCAAAACCTGGCTCAACAACCATCCTGCGTTAATAAAGGGGACAATCACAATCCTCAATGAACCCATCTGGCTGGTGCGCGCACAGTATCTCATCGCAGCGGGGGAATTCATCGCCGCCCTGGACCATCTGCACCGGATGGCAGAGAACCGGGGGACTCGTTCACGCCGCGGCCGCCTGGGAGAAATGCTGCTTCTCAAAGCCCTGGCTGAGGAGAGCCTTGGCGACACAGAAACAGCGCTCAGGAGCCTGAGTCAATCCCTGGAAATTTTCGCCGTACCGCAATATCCCCAACGATTCTGGGATCTGGGAGAACCCGTCCGGAAGATCCTCTCATCCCATCTACCCGCTATCGTAGAAACGCCCCTGGCGCCATTTGCCCGGAAGATCCTTGCGAGATTCACTACCCCAGATGATGCGATGGATCAGGACAGGACAGAAAAATACAACCTGACCAAACGGGAAACCGATGTCCTGGCCTGCCTCTGTCGGGGGTTGACCAACCAGCAGATCACAGAGCAGCTTTTTATCACCATCCACACCGTCAAAAAGCACACCAGCAACCTGTACAGGAAGCTGGGTGTGGCCAACAGAGCCCAGGCCATTTTGAAAGCCCAGTCGGAGAAACTCATTCCAGACTGATCTCCACCCCGCACCGCATACAACCGTCCCTGGGGGGAAAATATATACTTTCGTCTACCTCATTTTAAGGCAAAGTATCTCCTTTCGTCTGCCGACAAAACCAGCCCATCCCTGTATCCTTATAGCACCATGATCATTCAAGCCAATTTGCATCCCTTTGAAAGGCTCCACCCAAAATGAACAAGTTCAGGAGAAACCACAACCGATGAACAGAAAGTGCTGGTATGAAATTCGGGTCAATGCGGCATTGACCGAGCCCTGGAAGGCCTGGTTTGACCATATACAGATCACACGGGAAGCCAATGGACAAAGCAAGATCAGTGGATGGATGGATCAGGCGACGATCTATGGCATCCTCACCCGATTGAGAGATCTGGGAATTGCTCTGACAAGTATCACATCACAAGAAGAACAAGAAAAAGAAGGAGAGTAATAAAATGAATCAACAAAATCACACCGTATCCATGATCTTTGGGGGCGTGCTGGCGGTCTTCATCCTTGCGAATCTGCTGGAATGGCCGCTCCCCCTGGTGGGAAATGACCGCCTGACGCTGGTGGTAATCGGAATCGCGGGAATGGCCCTTTGCTCTCAGGGAATTGGCCGGATCGCTGCCAACAACCACTGGCTGCATCCAATCGGATTATTGGGGATGCTGATCGGGCTGGTAACCCTGATTGTCTGGGTGGGCCGCCTGGGGAAGTTGAACCTGCCGTTCATCACCAGCGATTCAAGAGCCATCCTGGCCATGGGCGCGTTGATGTCCTGCAAGTGGATCCTTGCCCGGGTATACGGCCTTTTTATCTGATCCCATCGTTTGGCGATTATAATTAACCCCGTTGACAAAAAGAACTGCAATAAAGGAAATTCAAATGAAAAAAACAATCAAGACACTGGGCAAGTTCTTCGGGCTCCTCGGCGGCCTGCTCAGCCTGCCCCTGTTGATCAAAATAGACTCCCCCAAAAAAAGCCCCCTGATCCTTTTCAAGATGTTTGCCAACAGCGCCGCCGGATTCTTGGCCCCCCTCAGCGCCCTTGGTGCGCTCCTGGGCTGGCTGTTTAAATCCCCCCTGGCGCAAATTGGGGGTTGGATCGGCCTGCTGATTTCCGGAGACTACCTGCGGGAAATCAGCATGCCCCATACCCAATTTCAAAAAATCTTTGGACCTGCCTGGGAAGCAGCAATCCCGGCAGCCCTCAAATCCCGCTGGTTGTCAAAGCGCAGGCCCTTCAAGATGCCCGACCAGCCGGAACCACAGTGGCAGCGGGATATCCCGTTCCACCACCCGACCGACCGCCCGGCGCCTCTGCTGTGTGATATCTGGGAGCCCCCCTCAGGGGAGCCCCGTTCCGGCCTGGGGATCATTTATATCCACGGAAGCGGCTGGCACTTTCTGGACAAGGACAAGGGCACGCGCCCCTTCTTCCGCCAGCTCGCTGCCCGGAGCCACGTGGTCATGGATATCCAATACCGTCTCTGCCCGGAGGTGGATCTGATCGGGATGACCAGCGACACCCGCCACGCCATCGCCTGGCTCAAAGCCCATGCCGAAAACTACGGCCTGGATCCGGACCGGATCGTCCTCGGCGGCGGATCGGCCGGGGGGCATCTGGCGCTCCTCGCCGCCCTCACCCCAAACAACCCCCGCCTGGTGCCGGAACCTCTCCAGGATGCCGATCTTTCGGTCTGCGGCGTCTTCTCCTATTACGGGCCCACAGACCTGTCCGCCTACGACGCCCAGGCCGGCAGAATCTTGCCCGCCCCGGAGGATCTGGAGAAAAGCGGCGGCCCCTTTGAAACCCTCATGGACGGTCTCATGGACAACCTGGTGCATGTCGAAGGGCAGAACATCGAGATCAGCCACCAGGAGATGATGCGCAACCTTCTGGGCGGCGATCCGGCGGATGTCCCGGAGATGGTCGCTCTGGCTTCTCCAATAAACCACATCAGCCCGGACTGCCCACCCGTGATCCTTTTCCAGGGGCAGGACGATGCCCTCGTCCCGGCCGAAGCCTCCCGGGCCTTTTATGCTAGGCTCCGACTGGAAGACATCCCGGCCATTTACAACGAATATGCCATGACTGAGCACGCCTTTGATGTGGTTCTCCTGCCGCGCTTTTCACCCCCAACCCTGGCATCGCTTTATGATCTGGAACGTTTTCTTGCCTATTTGGCAGTACAATAGACTGGATAATTAACGCCAACCTGGTCAATCAGAAAGGAAATCAATGGAAAAGAAAGTGTTAATTGCCTATGGGACAGCCGCCGGGTCAACCGGTGAGGTCGCCGAATGTGTTGGCGAAGAAATGCGCAAAGCCGGCGCCCAGGTGGACGTGCAGCCGGTGGAAGCCGTCAAAGACGCCAGTGAATACGATGCCGTGGTGGTGGGCTCCGCCGTCCGCATCGGCAAGCTGATCCGCAATACCCGTCGTTTCCTGCGGCGGCACCGGAAAACCCTGCGCCAGGTGCCGGTGGCCTATTTTGTGGTCTGCCTGACCGTGAAAGAGGAAACTCCTGAGAACATTGAGAAAGCCAGGGGCTATGCCAATCCCATGCTGAAGGTGGCTGAACCCGTCAGCCTGGGGCTTTTCGGCGGCTGCATGGATCCGGAAAAACTCACCGGATTCTTTGCGATGACAATGAAAGAGGTCCCTGAAGAAGACCATCGGGATTGGGACCAGATTCGCACCTGGGCACAACAAACCCTGAAAAAACTGTTCCCCTGACCCCCGGGCCCACAACCAGTTTGCTTAACGCACCAGCGGATGACTGATTGAGTCACCCGCTGGTGGTTTTCGGAAGGAGCCTCTAAACCAAAAGGAGAGAAAAGATTTTCTCAAGAACAAGCGGGAGGAGGACCCGACTTGTTGAGTCCAGTATAATGGATAGAATCCGAATTGGCTTTAAGAAATGGTTAAAGAACCCCCACCAACTGTTTAATAATTCATCTGAGGAATCAGGCCCTTCATGACCGACAAACACACCCAAACCCTTCTCACACACATCCAAAACCTGGCAGGAGAAATCGGCCCTCGGGGAGCCACCCGCCCCAAGGAGCGGGAAGCAGCCGACTATGCCGCTGAACACCTGACCCGGCTCGGATATCAGCCTGTGATGGAGCATTTCCGCAGCGCAACCTCCATCTATCACCCCCACATCCTGGCCTCCCTGCTCATGCTGGCCGCCTTTGTCCTCTACCCCCTCGGGGGGCGCCTGACGGCCGCCGTCGCCGCAGGCCTCAGCCTCCTGGCCCTCATCTCAGACCTGCTGGAGCTTGGATTCATCAACAATCCCTTTCGCTGGGTTGTTCCCAAGGGGGACAGCCAGAACGTGTTTGCCCTCCTCCCCCCGGCCCGGGAACACCGGCAGGATCTGATCCTGGTCGGCCATCTGGACACCCACCAGGCCGGAAAGATCTTCTCCTCTCCGGGCTGGGTAGCCTTTTTCCAGACCTTCACCACCCTGGCCTTTGCGACCTTCAGCGCCCAGGCTGCCTTCTACCTGGCCGGAATCCTGGCGCAGTGGGGCTGGCTGTGGTACGCCACCATCCCCAGCGCCCTTTCCGCCCTGATTCTCCTGGCCATCTGCTGGGAAGCCGACCGGGCCCCCTTCAGCCCCGGGGCCAATGACAACGCCAGCGCGGTTGCAATGGTGCTGACCCTGGCGGAAAACCTGCGGGAGCAGCCCCTTGCCAACACCCGGGTTTGGTTCCTCTGCACCGGCTGCGAAGAAGTCCAGCACTATGGAATGATTGATTTTCTCAAACGCCACAAAGCTGATTTCAAAGCCCCGAAATGCCTGGTTTTTGAAATGCTGGGGGCGGCCGGGCCGGCCTGGGAAACGCGAGAGGGCATCGTCGTTCCCTTCAAGCCGGATCGAGAGCTTCTCCAAACGGCCGAAACGGTGGCAGAGGACCATCCGGACCTGGGCGCCTACCCCAGCCGCATCACTGGAGGCAACAGTGAAATGGCCGATGCCATCCGCGCCGGGGTGCCCGCCATCACCTTCTTCGGTCTCACACCCCAGGGGAGCGCCCCCTACTGGCATCAAATGGAAGACACCCCCGACAAGATGAACCCGGATATCCTCCGCCGCACCCATGCCTTCACCCGGCATTTCATCGCCCGGGTGGATTCTGCAGCCGAGGATGTCTCCCCCAAGGAGCCTAGGAATTAAACCTGAAAGGCCGCCCCTCTCTCCTGGGGCGGCCTCCATCATTCCCTCTGTTTCAGTTCACATCCGGCTTTCGCGCCCGGATTACTGTTTCTTGCCGTTCACCAGCGTACCCACACTCTCACCCCGAAGGGCCGTGGGCAGGGCATCCGGATCCCAAAGATTCAGGACCAGGATGGGCAGGTTGTTTTCCATGCACAGAGAAACAGCCGTGCTGTCCATCACCTGCAAACGCCGGTTGAGGGTGTCAATATAGGTGAGATGGTCAAATTTCTCAGCTTCAGAAAATTCATTGGGGTCCTTGTCGTACACCCCGTCCACCTTGGTGGCCTTGATGAGAACATCGGCATCAATTTCCATAGCGCGCAATGCCGCCGCCGTGTCCGTGGAAAAATAGGGGTTTCCAGTCCCCCCCCCGAAGATCACGACCCGGTCCTTTTCAAGATGCCGGATCGCCCTGCGCCGGATATAGGGCTCGGCCACAGAGCGCATTTCGATTGCTGACTGGACGCGGGTGATAACATCAATGCGCTCAAAGGCATCCATCAGGGCCAGGGCATTCATCACCGTGGCCAGCATACCCATATAGTCCGCGGTTGCCCGGTCCATGCCGGCATGCAGCCCCCGCCGTCCCCGCCACAGGTTTCCCGCGCCGATCACAATGGCGACATCCACCCCCATCTCATGAACCTGCTTGACGCGTTCGGCGATATTGGTGGCGCGGCCTGGATCAATTCCAAACCCCCCCTCCCCGGCCAGGGCCTCGCCGCTCAACTTGAGCAAAATGCGCTTGTAGACCAAGCCGTTCTCAGTGTCTGGCATATAACCTCCGGTCGTTTCCTTGGCTGGCTGGCAGAAAAAAGGCCAACCTTTCGGCTGGCCTTGGATCATTTAAGCCGTTTCGGCTGTATCCTCTTCATCCGTGCCGGATTCCGCGCCCAGCTCCCAGCGGGCAAAGCGCCGGACCACGATTTTCTCGCCCAACTTGATGACCTGTTCATTGATCAGGTCCTGAACGGACAGGCTGTTGTCCCGGACATACGGCTGGTTCATCAAAACCGTTTCCTCTTTGTATTTCTTGAGGTACCCCTCAACGATCATCGGAACGACTTTGTCCGGTTTGCCTTCCTCTTTGGCCCGGTTGGCAGCGATCTGAGCTTCATGGTCCAGAGCAGCCTGAGGAATTTCCTCTTCGGTGAGATACAGCGGATTGGCCGCTGCGATCTGCAAAGCCAGCTCATGGGCCAGCTCGAGGAATTCAGGAGAACGCCCCACAAAGTCCGTCTCACAGTTCACCTCAACCATCACCGCCAGACGACCTTCGCCATGGGAGTAAACTTCAATGACGCCTTCCGAGGCTTCTTTGCCGGCCCGTTTGGCGGCTTTTGCCAGACCCCGCTCCCGCAAAAGGTCGGTGGCCTTTTCAAAATCTCCATTCGCCTCACGCAATGCAGAACGGCAATCCAGAATGCCGCATCCGGTGGCATCACGCAATTCCTTGATCATTTCCGTTGTTATTTCCATTTGGTTTCTTTCCTCTGTAAAAAAATCGTGTGATATCGTTAAAACGCCTCAGTCTTCAGCTTTTTCCTCGTTTTCTTCGCCAGCATCTTCCTCGTCGGCTTCCTCAGATTCTTCCGCAGGCTCCGACTCTTCTTCGGCCGGTTCTTCAGCGGCTTCCGGCTCTGTCTCGCCAGTTGGTATCTCGCCTTCCAGCTCCTCATCGAGGTCTTCGTCTTCTTCTTCCAGCTCACGGCGTTTCACCTTGGGCTTTTTTGAAGAGCCGAGGTGTTTGAGGGTGGATGCGCCCAGCAGAGCGTCGTCATCCAGCTCATCTTCATCATCTTCGATGCGTTCAATTTCATCAGGCTTCTGATCTTCAATTACCTCGTCCTCCTCGGCTTCCTTGCCGCGGATGGCCTTGCCTTCCATTACAGCATCAGCGATCTTTCCCACCAGCAGCTTGATGGCGCGAATCGCGTCATCGTTGGAGGGGATAATATAATCCACATTGTCCGGGTCGCAGTTGGTGTCAACCATCGCCACCACAGGGATATCCTTGAGGTTGGCTTCGTGGACAGCCGTGTCTTCCCGATTGACATCCACCACAAAGAGGATATCCGGTAAGCGTTTCATGATGCGGATGCCGCTGAGACGCTTCTCCAGCCGGCTGATTTCCCGCTCAATCATGAGCCCCTCTTTTTTGGTCAGCAGGTTTATCTCACCGCTGTCGCGCATGCGCTCCAGGCGTTCAAGCTCAAAGATACGCTTCTGAATGGTGAACCAGTTGGTCAGGGTACCGCCCAGCCAGCGCTCATTCACATAGGGCATCCCGCAACGCTCGGATTGTTCCCGGATTGTGTCCTGAGCCTGACGCTTTGTCCCCACAAAGAGCACCGTGCCGCCATCAGCGACGCGGTCACGTACAAAATCATAGGCTTCATCCAACAATTTGACCGTTTGCTGCAGGTCCACAATATGAATGCCGTTGCGTTCCGTGAAGATATAGGAGCGCATCTTTGGATTCCACTTGTTCGTGCGATGACCAAAGTGGACGCCGCTCTCGAGGAGCGCTTTCATTGTTACAACAGGTGACATGTTAAAACTCCTTTGCGTTTTAATCCTCCGCCTCCTTCTGGCTTGCCCCTCACCCATCGAATATGGGCACGCAGGGCAAATCGGGAGGCGTGTGAAATCAATCTGCCAGATCTTCCGGCAGTCGCATTAGTATAACACATCTGCAAATGAAAGTGAATAGACGCGTTAGTTCATCTAAAAATTTACCAAAGTAGAATCGTTAGCTCAAAAGAAAATGTTACAAAGGCTGGAGCTGGCGATGTCCAAATATCCTGCACCATTCGCAACCCCGTCACCGCCAAAAGCACCTTCGCCAGAGGTTCTATTCCTCGATTTCGCGCTGGTAGTCATATTGGTCCCCCATGCAGATGCCCAGGCCCCGGGCAGTCCGGACGCCCTCCCCCGTCACATCCACCCGCTTTGTGTCTTCCAGAGCCTCCATCAGATCCACATGATCCACCCGGCCTCGCCGGAGGGCAACCATGCGTCCATACGCGCCCTCATCCGCCAGACGGGCGGCCACCGCGCCAAACCGGGAAGCCAGCCAGCGATCATGGGCCGAAGGCGAACCCCCTCTCTGCAGGTGTCCCAGCACAGTCAGCCGGGATTCCACACCGCACTGTTCGCTGATATGTTCCGCCACCACCTGGCCGATCCCGCCCAGTTTTGGCTGGCCGTCGCCTCCGGAGGACTGGTAAACCTGCTCCCCGCCTTCCTGTCGGGCGCCCTCCGCCACCGCCAAAATGCTGAAATGCGTCCCCCGGGCCACCCGAGCCGCGATCTTCTCACAGATCACCTCCGGACGGAAGGGGATCTCCGGGATCAGGATCACATCCGCACCGCCGGCCACTCCGGCAGTCAACGCGATGAAACCGGCATGGCGCCCCATCAGCTCCAGAACCATCGCCCGGTGATGGGCTTCTGCGGTGGTGTGCAGGCGATCCAGAGCCTCCGTGGCCATGTCCACCGCCGTGTCGAACCCAAAGGTCATCTCTGTGCCGTTGACATCATTGTCAATGGTCTTGGGAACGCCAATGATCCGCGCCCCCTTGCGAATCAGATCCCGGGCAATGCCCAGGGTGCCGTCACCGCCGATGGCGATCAGCCCATCCAGCTCCAAATCTTCCATCCGCGCCAGGACCTCATCCGAGACATCCCTGGTCACTGTCTCTCCATCCTGTTGCTCCTCGATGGCAAAGGGATTCCCCCGGTTGGCCGCGCCCAGAATCGTCCCGCCCAGGGGAAGGATCCCCCGCACGTCGTCATAATCCAGAGGATAAACGCCGCCCTCTTCCAGCAATCCTTCATACCCATTTCGGATCCCAAACACCTTGTTCTCGTAAATCCCCAGGGATGTTTTCACCACAGCCCGGATAGCCGCATTCAGGCCTGGGGCATCGCCGCCGCCGGTCAGAACGCCAATACGCTTCATGACAAATCTGCCTTTCTTCTGAGAACCTGATTCAAGGATACCCGATTTAAAAATCCCATCAAAGAAACTACCTGCCGTCGCGAAAAAATAAAATCCCCGCCGGCAATTGACCCTCAACTTCGCCGCTGGCAACAACAAAATCTCCATGGATCAGACCTGTTGCCATCAGGCGCCGGATCAGAGCCGCCTGAACCCTAAATCCTTGATTATGAGAGCTGCTGCCAGAAACAGAATACACAGCCGTGTCCAAAGCTGTCCTCTCCAAAGCAGGCCTCTCCACATCCTCAATAAAACACCAAGACGGCATTCTTAACGAAGCCTTTACCCACAGGGATTTAAGACGTGATATGCTTGACTCATCCCGGCTCGCGCCATCAAACCCATCCCCACTGAGAACTTCCACCCGTTCGTTCGCTGAAGCTTTTCACCCGACACAACAAAAGGAGAAACGAAATGAAGGCCCAGGAGCAAAAAATCGAGATTTCCCGGAAAAACGCCCTGAACTTTGCCGTCGTGGTCTCCGGAGTAGCAGCCGTCATCATGCTGGCCCTGTCCATTGTGATGATCGCCGATCAAATCACCTTCTCCCCCACCCTGGTGATCCATGATAGCATCATTGCGAACGAACTGATCAACCTGTTCATGGGCATCCCCCTGATCCTGTTACCCATCTTCCAGGTCCGGCAAAAACGCCCCATCGGGCTCCTGCTGTGGCCCGGCGCCTTTGGGTTCAATCTCTACAATTACACCGCCTACATGGTCAACGCACCCTCCCTGCCGCTCTTCCTGCTGAACCTGGCCGCAGCCCTGGCCAACCTGGCGGGGTTGGTTCTGACGTTGGCGGCCATTGACCATCACGGCGTCAAGACCCACCTCAAAGGCAAGGCGGCCGCCAAGCTCTGCGGGGGGGTTCTCACGGGGTTGGGGCTGCTCTTCATCCTGAGGGCCATCGGGATGATCGTGACCGCCCGGGTTGAAGGCAGTCCACTGCCCTCCCTCGAGCTGGCGACCCTCATCGCCGACCTGATCATCGGCGCAACATGGATTCTGGTAGGTGTCCTCCTCTGGCTAAAAAAACCCCTGGGATACGGCGCCGGGTTGGGATGGCTCTTTCAGGCCAGCCTGCTCTTCATCGGGCTGATCATCTTCCTCATCCTTGAGCCCCTGTTTGCCAGCAGCCCGATCCCCTGGATGGACATCCTGGTGGTCACCCTGATGGGATTGATGGTGTTCTTCCCCACCTGGCTGTTCTGGCGGGGCACGAAAAGCGCCGCGCTGGAATCGGCAAAAGGGATCATTCCTGAATAATAAACAGGGCCACAGAATCCAGCGACAGGGTCAGCGATCCGTTTTCCGGGTCCCGCTTTTCCCCTGCGGGGGCTTCAGCAGAGCGGGGTGCGGGCAGGATCAACACCGGCCCGTTCAAATCATTCAGGGTAAGATTGACAGAAGGGCGGGTTTCTCCGGGGAAGGTCATCCCCCCATCGTCATACCAGAGGACCCAGACAAATCCCGCTTCGGTGGTGAAGCGATAACACCAAACCCCTTGGGGCAGTTCCCCGCAATCGGCGACAGCCGTATAGTCCCCCACCTGAGAAATGAAAAGGGCCAGGGCATGATAAGCCGGACGCGGATCTCCGGGAAGGCGGTATTTCGTCACAGGATCCAGGGGGTCAAAGGGAATTCCGGACTGCTGATTTGAGATCTTCCGATCAATCATCCCCATGAAAACCGAGGTTCCCATAGATCGGACAAGCCCAATAGTGACCGCCGGCGCATTGGGCACAGACCAATCCTCCAGATTTCCGATATTAATTCCCGCCAGACCTTCCCCCGCCGACACAACCAATTTCTTAACCAGTCCCTGGGCCATCTGATTCTGGAGCCAGCGCGTCGCCGCCGCATGATCAGGGGCGTCCGGATCAGCCACGCTCTCCAGCAAGGCCACCACCCGGTCCACGGTATCCTCCGTGGCCGGATAAAAAGGCCGGTAGTCCTGAATTCCAAAGGGGTCATTATATCCGGTCAGAGCGGACATGCTGAAGGAATCCCCGATCCAGATCGGTTTCTCGCTGCAGCCCAGAGCCGCCAGACGCTCCCGGATCCATGCCACAGTGGGAGGAATCTCAGAATAATCTCCCAGGCTGTGAAAATCCACCATGTCGTAATAATCGCAGGCCGCCAGGAGCGTCTCCATGGCCTCCCGGCTGTATCCCAGCAGGGATTCCTGATCCAGCCGAGTCTCCACCTCCGCCTCGGAAGGGCTGCCATCAAAGATATCCGTCAGCAGCAGGGCCACCAGAAGCACCTTCGCCTGAGGGTCGGCAGCCTTAATCGCCGGATAGGCGATCTGCAGCAAACGCACGTAATCTGCCGCATCCCCACTGGGCCAGAAACCGGTGAATTCTCGCTCAATGCCATAGTGCCGAACGGGGTAGAGCAGCCCGGGAACATCGCCCTGACCATCGCCGTCATATCGCTCCACAAAGGCTGTCACAAAGGCCGCATACGCCTCCAGATACGCATCCTTCGGAAAGGAATCGCCCCGATCCCCCAGCCCGGGCGGCCGGCGGGAGGCCCAGGGGGATTCGGCTGTGATGAGCATCTGGATATCCGTGAAACCTGCTTGCTGATATTCCAGGACCAGGGCGTCGGTCACAGTCCAGTTGAAGGTCCCCGGTTCGGGTTCAATATGCCCCCAAACGCCAAACACAGGTTGCAGCTTGACCGAGGTCACCCCAGTTGCGGCGTAGATCTCCGCCAGACCAGGCACGCCGTATTCCACGGCAAAAACCGTCCCCTCAGAAGGCGGAGAGGGAGATCCGGACGCACTGGAAGGATTGGGGGTGGGCAATTGAGAAGGCGTACCGGATGGAGGCGCACTGCTTCCGCAGGCCAAAACAGCCAGCCACAGCACGAGACAGATCCCCAGTTCAATCGTGGAGCGTTGCGGTCTCTGCATAGTTCACCTACCTGAACTATTTTTTTGGATGGATGGTGGAGTGCAAAATGCGGTATCCTTATTATAGAAAAATTTTGCCGCCCGTGCAATCCTACCCCCGGTCAGGGGAATGATGATGGGATTGGATGCTGAAATTTGGTCTTGTCGAGTTTTTGGGGGCATGGTATAATCCCTTTTCGCGTCCGGTAAGACGCTGAACTTATTATTTTTAGCAAAGGAACGTAAGATGAATCAAACCGAGCTTCTGAAATCCGTTGAAGCCCCTGTGAATGAAAATATTCCCGAACTTTCTCCCGGCGACGCCGTCAGCGTCCACCTCCAAATCAAAGAGGGTGACCGGGAACGCGTTCAGGTTTTTAAGGGCACTGTCCTTTTCGTCCGCGGCAGCGGCAACAACGCCTCCTTCACCGTGCGGCGCACCGCCAGCAACGGGATCGGCGTCGAACGCACCTTCCTGACACGCTCCCCCCGGATCCAAAAAGTGGTCGTTGACCGGCACACAAAGGTCCGCCGCGCCCGCTTGTATTTCCTGCGGGAACGCACCGGGAAACGCGCCCGTCTCAAACAGCGCTTCTAACATTCCAACAGCGCAACCAACCCCGGTTAAGAGATTCCAACCGGAGTTACCGCCTCACCAGGGTTTCAACAGTGACATACGGTCTTCTGTGATTCCCGCCTGGTGAGGCTTTTCTTTTTCTGGAGGAGATCCTTGCCCCAACCTACCCAACCCCTCATCGGTCTCACCTGCAGCCTGACAACCAGTTCCACCGGCGCCAGGGCTTGCCAGGTGGGACAGGCCTACGTGAACGCCATCCTCAAAGCAGGGGGGCTCCCCCTGATCCTCCCCACCGCCAAAGATGCCGCCACTGCGGGGGCCCTGTCCCGCCTGGACGGTCTGCTCCTCACCGGCGGCGGCGATATTGATCCTCGCCGCTTTGCGGGAAAACCGCACCCCCGAATCTATGGCCTTTCCCCGGATCGGGACCAGCTCGAATTTGCCCTGGTGGAAGACGCTCTGGCCCATTCCCTGCCTGTCCTGGCCATTTGTCGGGGGGCCCAGATCTTGAATGTCGTCTTTGGCGGAAGCCTTCACACAGACATCGCCGATCAATTCCCCAACGCTCTTCGCCATGATTGGTTCCCTGACATCCCAAGGGACTATCTGGCCCATCCCGTCCAGCTTTCTCCGGGCAGCCGGCTGCGCCAGATCTTCGGCCAGGAGACCATCGCCGTGAACAGCCTGCACCATCAGGGCATCGCGGAGGTGGGAGCCGGGCTGCTCCCCACGGCCCACGCGCCGGACGGGCTGGTGGAAGCTCTGGAAGTCATCGGAGCCGGGTTTGCCCTGGGCGTCCAATGGCATCCCGAATGTTTGCCGGACTCTCCCATGATGGCAAAGCTCTTTCAAGCCTTCATTGATGCCTGCCGCTGACCGCTCTGCCATCCACCCACCTCCCGAACAGACGCCGTGCTCATGAAAATCTCTTTTTCCCGCTTCTACACCTTCTATAAAACTTACCTGGGCCCAATGAAAGGTTCCCTGGTTCTCCTGGGGTTGTTCATCTTCGCCAACCTGGGGCTGCAATTGTTCATCCCGCAGATCATGCGGGATTTTATTGATTCCGTCACCCAGGGCGCGGCCATTTCCCGGTTGGTGCGCCTGGGGGCCATCTTCCTGGGGGTAGCCTTCGCCCAGCAGGTCATTGCCGTCCTGGCCGCCTACTACACCCAGAATATTGGCTGGCGCGCCACCAACGCCCTGCGGGAGGATCTGGCGCGGCACACTCTCAATCTGGATCTGCGATTTCATAAAGCCCATCCACCCGGCGAGATGATCAGCCGGATTGATTCGGATGTCAACAATCTGAACGAGTTCTTCTCCCAATTCCTCCTCAAGGTCCTCGGAAACCTGCTCCTGGTCATCGCCATCCTCGTCATCCTCTTCTTTGAAGATTGGCGGCTGGGTCTGATGATGACCGCCTTTTCCCTGGTGACCCTCCTGGTCCTGCTCCGCTTTCGGAACATCGCCGTCCCCCACTGGGAGGCGGAACGCAAAGCCGAAGCCAGCTTCTACAGCTTCCTGGAAGAACGCCTGGCAGGGACGGCCGACATCCGCGCCAATGGCGGCCGGGCATACACCCTGCGGCGCTTCTTCAGCCTGATCCGGGAAATGTACCGCCGGTCAATCAAAGCCGCCCTGATGATCAATATCCTGCTCAACAGCATGTTCCTCCTCTTTGCCATCGGCACCGCCTTCTCCCTGGGCCTGAGCGGGTCCCTCTACCTGGCCGGCCTCATCACCATCGGGACAGTTTACATCGTCTACCACTACAACCAGATGCTGCAGCGGCCCCTCGAAGACATCTCCCGCCAGCTTTCCAACGTGCAAAAAGCCCTGGCCAGCGCCCGGCGCATCTTTGATCTGTTCGATGTCACATCGCAACTCACAGAACCTGCTTTCACCGAAAATTCCGCCCTGCCGCCAGCCGGCAAACCTCTCAGCGTGGCCTTTCGCCGTGTCTCCTTCTATTACGACGACGCCCCATCGGAGCCCCTGCCGAACGCTTCGTTGGATGCTCCCGCCCCTCCCCTGCCTCCGGAAAATGTGTTGGTGGACATTGACTTTCAACTGGCGCCCGGGGAGGTCTTGGGACTCCTCGGCCGCACTGGCAGCGGAAAGACAACCCTCACCCGGCTCCTCTTCCGCCTGTATGATCCCCAATCCGGGCAGGTGCGAATCGGCCCCGACCAACAATCCCTCCTGGACCTGCGGGACATGCCCCTGGCCCTCCTGCGCTCCAGGATTGGCATGGTGACCCAATCCATCGAACTCTTCCATGCCAGCGTTCGGGACAACCTGACATTCTTCAACCCTGCCATCCCGGATGACAGCATCCTGGAGGTGATCCAAAGCCTGGGACTCTCACCCTGGTTTGCCAGCCTGCCAAAAGGATTGAACACCATCCTTGAATCCGGCGGCGCGGGACTTTCCGCCGGGGAAGCGCAGCTTCTGGCCTTCGCCCGCATCTTCCTCAGGGACCCCGGGGTGGTGGTTCTGGATGAAGCCTCCTCCCGTCTGGACCCGGCCACGGAGCTTCTCATCGAAAGAGCCGTGGACCGGCTGGTCAGGAACCGCACGGCCCTGATCATCGCCCACCGCCTGAAGACCGTCCAGCGCGCCGATAAAATCATGATCCTCGCAGGGGGCCGAATCATCGAGTTCGGCGAGCGCCAGCGCCTGGCGCAAGACCCACACTCCCACTTCCACCGCCTCCTCGCCTCTGGAATGACGGAGATACTGGCATGAAGCAATCATCGCAGCACAAACAAGATTTTCAGCGTCCCACCACCTGGTGGTATATCTGGCAGTTGGCCAAGTATAAACCCTGGATCTATGGCATCTTCGGCCTGATGGAAATCCTGATCTTCGGCGTCTTTCCCCAGTTGAGCGGATTCCTCATCCAGCGCATCTTCGATTCCCTCTCCGGGCAGGGAGAGTCCGCATTGGGGTTAACAGCCCTGGCTGCGCTCCTCGTCGGGGTCGCCCTGGGACGGGGCGCGGCTTTCTTCACCGATGTGGTGCTCTATTTTACATTCCAGTATACGGTCACCGCCCTTCTGCGGCGTAACATGTTCGAAAGCATCCTGCGCCGCCCGGGGGCCAGGGCCGTCCCGGAATCACCCGGGGAAGCGGTCAGCCGGTTCAGAGACGACGCCATGGAAGTCGCCTGGTTCATGGCCGAAATGCTGATCGTCCTGGGCTTTGGCTTTTTTGCCCTCGTAGCCCTCATCGTCATGCTGCGCGTCAACGTCACCATCACCGTGGTGGTCTTCATTCCGCTGTCCATTGTGATCCTGATCGCCAACTTCGCCAAAAACAAGATCACCGAATACCGCCAGCAAAGGCGTCAGACCACGGGCAGGGTGACCGATTTCATCGGGGAATTATTCGGCGCCATTCAGGCCGTCAAGGTGGCCGGCGCCGAGAAACGCGCCATTGATCATTTCAAGGAGCTCAATGCAGCCCGGCACAAGGCCGCCCTCAAGGATGCCCTCTTCAGTCAGGTGCTGGATTCCGCCTTCCGCAACACCGCCCATCTCTTCACCGGCCTGATCCTCCTGACAGCCGGCGCGGCCATGCAGACCGGCCGTTTTTCCCTCGGCGATCTGGCCCTCTTTGTTTATTACCTGAGCTGGGTGACAGACTTCTCCGCCATCATCGGCGATAAAATCGCCTGGTTCAAACGACTGGGCGTTTCCCTGGACCGGATGGTGCATCTCCTGCAGGGCGACCCCCCTGAAAATCTGGTCCGGAATGCCCCCGTCCATCTCAAGGGCGCCCTGCCGGAAGTGCCGCCCATCCATAAGAATCCGGAGGACCGCCTCCAAACCCTGGATGTCCGCAACCTCACCTATCGCTTTCCCGGCACAGCTCGGGGCATTTCGGAGGTGAGCCTGCACCTCCCCCGGGGCAGCTTCACGGTGATCACCGGCCGGGTTGGCTCCGGCAAGAGCACCCTCCTGCAAACCCTTCTGGGACTCCTGCCTGCCCAGTCCGGCACAATCTATTGGAACGGCCAGCCGGTGGACGACCCCGGCAGCTTCTTTGTACCCCCACGCAGCGCCTATACCCCCCAGGTGCCCCTGCTCTTCAGTGAAAGCCTCAGAGACAATATCCTGATGGGCCTGCCCCCGGAAACCGTGAACCTGCCAGAGGCCATCCGCCTGGCCGTCCTTGAGGAAGACCTGACGGAATTCCCGGAGAGACTGGAAACCCTGGTGGGGGCCAAGGGGGTCAGACTTTCCGGCGGACAGCGCCAGCGGGCCGCGGCCGCCAGAATGTTCGTGCGGCAGCCGGAGCTTCTGGTCTTTGATGATATTTCAAGCGCCCTGGATGTGGAAACGGAACACAGACTCTGGGATCGCATTTTCGGCTGGCACGCGGAGGCGACCTGTCTGGTGGTCAGCCACCGCCGTCCCGCCCTGGAGCGTGCCGACCAGATCCTCCTTCTGCAGGATGGCGCCATCGAATCCGCCGGTCGGCTGGATGATCTGCTCCAATCCAGCCCGGAAATGCAGCGCCTTTGGAAAGGGGAAGGGACATAACCGGCTGCCCTGCTTCCCAGGTTACACAACCGCACGGGACTGCCCAGCTCTTGAGTATAATTAATCCATACCATCTTTGGATGTCAGAGGAGAAACACAATGAATGTTACTGCGATCGTATCCCTGCTGGTCGGCGTCATCTGGTTGGCCACCGTTTTGTGGGTGGTCTTTTCGGTTTTTCGCGCCAGCCGCAACAAACCCATCAAATTTGCCCTGCCCATCACCATTGGCCTGATCGTTCTGGCCCTGTTGCTGACAGGAGTCAATGCCGGACTCGTCTTTATCCAGCCCCAGGAACGCGGCGTGGTCATCTCCGCGCTGCAACCCCTGGGCTATCGGCCGGAAGAATTAACCCCCGGACTGCACTGGATCATTCCCTTCTTCGAGTCCGTTGAAATCTACACAATTTCCTACCAGACCTATACCATGTCCATTGCGACGGAAGAGGGAGACCGCATGGGCGATGATTCAATCGCCGCCCGGACGGCAGACGGCCAGGAAATCCTGGTGGATGCCTCGGTGATATTCGCCATTGATCCGGAAAACGTCGTGAACGTGCACATCCTCTGGCAGGACCGCTATAGAGATGAATTGGTCCGGGCCCAGGCCCGCAGCATCATTCGAGATGTTGTCTCACAATTCAATGTCTCCCAGGTGGTCAGCACCCAGCGTTTTGAATTGATCAACCAGATCAATTTGGAGATGACCGAGGTTCTGAATGAAAACGGCCTCCTGTTGGTGGACTTTGTCCTGCGCAACATCACCTTCTCACCGGAATACGCGGCTGCCGTTGAGCAAAAGCAGATTGCCGAACAGCAATCCCAGGAAGCGGAACTCCTGGTGGAAAAGAAGAAACAGGAAGCAGAACAGGCCCGCCAGGAAGCCCAGGGCCAGGCCGATGCGGCTGTCATCGCCGCCGAAGGAGAAGCCGCTGCCCGCATCATTGAGGCGGAGGCTGAAGCAGAAGCCCTTGAAGTCCAAGCGCAGGTCATCGCACAATATCCCGACCTCCTGACCTATGTCTACATCACCAAGCTCTCCCCCAATGTTGAGGTGATGTTCTTGCCGGCCGATGCTCCCTTCATTTTCCCCCTGCCGGAATATGGCCCCACCCTGGAGGAAGCCCCCCAAACCGAACCTACCCCGGAGCCCACACCGCAACCCACCCCCGAACCCACCGAGGAACCCTAGACAAAGGACCCCTACCCGATGTCAGACAAAGCCCCCTCCGGACGGCAAATCCGCCTGACCTCCCTCTCCAATTGTGCTGGCTGAGCATCCAAACTACGCGCGGAAGCGCTGGCGCAGGTTCTGCAGCCAATCACCCATATTTTCAAAGATCCCCAGGAGCCAAACCTCTTAATTGGCCTGGAAACCCCGGATGATGCCGCCGCCTGGCGGCTGGATGATGGACGGATTCTGATCATCACAATGGATTTTTTCACCCCCGTGGTGGACGACCCCTACGATTACGGGGCCATCGCCGCCGCCAACAGCCTGTCGGATATCTACGCCATGGGCGCTTCCCCTTTTCTGGCCCTGACCGTGGCGGCTCTTCCACCGGACCTGCCCATGGACGTGTCGGCTGAAATGATGCGGGGCCTGGCCGAAAAGAGCGCGGAATCCGGGACGATCATTGCCGGCGGCCATACCATTCAGGACAAAGAGCCAAAACTTGGTCTGGTGGCCCTCGGCTTTGCTGAAGAAGCCGGACTTTTGCGCAAAGACGGCCTCCAACCTGGCGATAAACTGATTCTCACCAAACCCCTTGGGGTTGGCGTGACCACCACCGCCCTCAAGGGGGGACACGCTGCCCCGGAGGACATGACCGAGGTGGTATCCTGGATGAAACGACTGAACCGTCCGGCAGCCCATCTGGCCGCCCGGTTCCGGCTGCGGGCTGGCACGGATATCACCGGGTTCAGCTTCATCGGCCATGCCTGGGAAATGGCCTCCGGCGCCGGGCTGGGTCTCAACATTGCCTATAACAGAGTGCCCTTTGTCTCCTGCGCCAAAAAACACGCCCAGGCCTGGCGCTTTCCCGGAGGGGCATCCGACAACTTCCTCTTTTACGGACAGCACGTGGACTGCGATCCCGACATTTCAGAAGCGGAACAAATGCTCCTCTTCGATCCGCAAACAAGCGGCGGGCTGCTCCTGGGGGTGCCGGCCGAAAAAGCCGAATCCTTTTTGCAGGCTGCCCGGGACGAAGAAACCCCCGCCTGGCTGGTCGGGGAGGCGGTGGAAGGCAGCCGCATCCGCATCTCTCGCTGAGCACAAAAGCCGGGGCCCAAAGGCAGGCCCCGGCCTTCAGCGCGCATTATTCTAACCTCGCCTTAATCCAAACCTCTTGCTGGAAGATATAATTCCAACTATGAAGCAGAAAAGACTCCTGGCGATCCTCGGAATCCTGGGACTGACAGTGCTTTTTTGGGGGAAACCTGCCCCCGTCCGGGCGCAGGCAGGCACGCCCTATGAAATGATCGCTGAAATCAATAATTTGCGGGCCGCCAACGGCCTGCCGTCCCTGGTCGTGAACGACTACCTCATGCTCTCGGCCCAAAACCACGCTGACTGGATTGCTGAAACCGGTCAGGGCGGTCATGTCGGGATTAATGGCACCAAAGCCATTGATCGCGCCCGGGCCGTGGGATACGGTGAAGGGGCGCAAATCTGGGTCACGGAGAATTGGGCCCGCGGGCCTGGCCTGACCGTCAGCGACTGCATCTATGTCATGTGGGACGATGAGGCCCACATGGGCAACATGCTCACCACCTGGCACAACGAGTTCGGGGTGGGCGTCGCGTTGGATGCCCAGGGATTCACCGTCTATGTCGTCAACTTTGGTCACACCAGCGGCAGCGCCCCGGCAGAGCCCACCGAGGAACCCCCCCTTCCGGGTGCAACCGGAACCCCCGGTGCAAGCGAAACCCCCGGGACGGAACCGACCCCCGCCCCCTATATCCAACCTGTAACGACCGCCGCCCCCGCCGCGGATGGCTCCGTGGTTCATGTAGTGCAATATGGCCAAACCCTGTGGGCCATTGCGGAGGCCTACGGCATTTCTCTGGCCGATCTGCTGGCCCAAAACGGCCTGACCGAGGATTCGGCCATTTACCCTGAGCAGGAATTGCTCATCGTCCCGGCCGGGGAGGATGCTGCCGGTGCTACGGAGGAACCAGCAGCGGAATCCGCTGCAGACCCGATGACCGCCCCTGAGAAAGAGGACACTTCCCCGGCCTCCCAGGAGGAGGAAAACACCGCCCCCACCCAAAAGCCGGAAAGCCCTCCCCCTGCCAATGAAGAGCCTTCCCCCAAAACCGTGACAGACTCACAGCCCGAGGAGCCTTCCCCCACCACCTCGCAGGCTTCCCCGCGCCAGAATGCCCTGGCAAACATCTTCAGCGGGGATACCCTGGTGGTCGGCGTGGGGCTGGTGGTCGTCAGTGTCTTCGGCCTGGGGCTGCTGCTCTTCACCGCCGCACGGCTGAAATAACCCAAAGCCAATCCCTGCCCCTCTCCCTGCCATTGAGGGGTTTTCGCTTAACCGCACCGCTCAGCGCACGAAAGAGGAACAGAAACCATGCTGGTAAAGATCATCTTATTTCTGACCGGGGGGCTGATCGCCCTGGAATCCCTGGCCCTTATCGCCGGGATCCATCTGTTTCTTGGCGCCTCCCCCTGGATCACATCCAACAACACCCTCTTTGGGATCTTTGACGTCCTGACAGGCTCCGCGCTGCTTTTTCTCGGTTTTCTGCCGGAGAAAAACGCCCGCTCAGCCTGGGTCATCGGCGTGCTCATTCTGGCCATCCTCACCCACACATACAGGATTTGGGAAACCCTGACAGGGCAACCAACCCCCTTCTTCTTCAACACTCCCCTGCTCATTTTTGCCATTATCCGTGGTGTGGGGTTGATGATCCTGCTGATTCTGTTGATCTTTAAACGCTGAGGAGCTTATTCCTGCGCAAACAGCGGCGCCAGCCGCACAAACATCGCTTCCGCAATGATCGCATTGGCATAATGGTTGACATGACAATAATCAAAGAAGACTTCCTGCCCCGCAGGGCGGAATGCAGGATCCAGCACATGGGTCAGATCATAGGACAGAAGGCCCTCCCCCTGCCATTGTGCGGATAAGGCTTGCAATCCCTGATAAGTCTTCCGATAGGTAAAATCCGTTCCAAAATTTTCCAACAATTGGGCTTCCCGTTCCGTGGGTTGGCTGAGGGTGAAGAGGACCGGCTGAAGGAAATGGACAAACTGGATTTCTTCCTCCTGCTCGGAGAGATAAGTGATAGTGTTCTGGATATCCTGGTTAAAATTGGATATGCTGTTCTCAACGGACATCTCAATGTAGGCCGCGTCATACTCCGGATTGAGGAGCAGGTCCCAACGCGCCCAGGTGAGATATTGAAAAAATCGGGAGTAATAGGAAATGGCGCTCATCCCCTCAATGACTGTCAGATTCAATTGGGCAATGAAATGCCTTCGGGCCACTTCCCGGTCAGACAAATTTTCATCCCGTGAAATGATGATGGGATCCAGCAGCCGGGCCGGGCTGAAGGTCGTATCCAGAAAGACATTGTTCGTCCCGTCATAAAACACCACAATATCCCCATCTTCCAGCGCCACATCCTGGAGCCGTTCCAATTGCACAAAGGTATTGTAGCCGGGTACACCCAGGTTCACAACCTGAAAGGTATCGCCAAAGGAGTCAACAATCAAACGCTGAAGATAACTGGGTATGGTGTAGGCATCCGGCACTTCTGTGCTGTAGAGTGTGGACCCCCCAAACATATAGATCGTCCGGTCATAGTCGGCTGGTTGATCCGTTGTGTGCCGAATATGATGGGTGATATTCACATAGTGGCTCCGCTTGTCTTCCATGAGCCAGTAGGCTTCTCCAGGGGCCGGATGGAATGTATAGATAGCAGATTTGGATCGGAAATCCGGGAAAGGGCTCGCAGCATAATACCAGTCCAGATTATATACTTCGTAGGGGGTCATCAAATCAGGAAGCACGTCAAATGCCGCCAATCCGCGGGTCCCCAATTCCAAAAACCCAAACATCAGGACCACGCTCATCGCCATGATGGTCAAACCCACAAAATTTTTCCGCAAGCGCGCCAGTTGCGACCGGTATTGAACCGGATCATCCTCAAACGCGGATTCTAACCGAATAATCAAGCGAAGTGCAAACGACAATGCAAGGACAACCAGCAAAATGACCGGATTAGAAAAAGCGCCCCCGCCCATACTGATATACAGCATCACAAAAAAGAGGAGTAAGACGATACTACTCCTCTTAAGAATGCCAAGGATGTGTGGATGGGAGATCATGTTGTCAAGCTGCTTCTAAAACTGCGTGATCAACGCTCCAGGTGATCTGTGAGGACGTCATACAGCGCATCAGCAAACATCTGATTGCCTTCCGGTAAATAATCTATCCACTGGACGTAGACGACCTGATAATCATCACGATATTCCGGATCATAGATATCGGATAGGTCATAGAGCGACATGGAATCCAGGGCATCAACATCCTCCACGGCCTGCTGGAAATGCGCATACGCAAGGGGAACCGTCCAAAAACGATGATCCACCAGGTACTTGTCCTGATTGCTGTACGCCACCGCATAATCACGCGCCGAGAATTCCGATTGGGTGAACAAATTCGGTTCCAGCACAGCGATGAATTCTCCGCCCGCATCGGTGGTATAGCGGTAAGCCTCCAGGAGAATGAAGGCCATCTCGTCAGACACTGTGGCGATAAGGGACTCCACCTCTTCCATTGTACTGAAATTGTCTGGATAATAAACCGGGTCTTTCTGGATGGCGCGGTAAATTGCCGAACGATCCAGAAGGAAATTATTGGTGCGGATCAGGAAATTCTCAAAGGTCATCCGATGGGGGTTCTTCAAATTGACATCCAGAGTGTCAAAATAATCGGGAGGGATCGCTTCTTCCTCAAACAGATGATTGAAGTTGATATGGCTGGGATTGTTGAGAAAATCTGAATCATGAGCGCCAAAAACAAACACAACCACATCCTCCGGAGCAATATCAACGGTCTTCAACCTGTCCAGGGATTGATACGCATAATAAGCAAAGCTGCTGTGATTCACCACAGCGTAGGCATCCCCAAATTCCTCGTTGACCTTTTGCTGCAGGAGGCTGGAAGGTGTCAGGGCATCCGGCGTGGACATTGAGATGAGAATATCTCCGCCAAAAAGGTGAATCCGATGCTCGGGATTCTCGGGCTGATCCACAGTGACCCGTTTCCCCTGGATGACATTATAATGCTGAGATTCATAGTCGTCTGAAACGTGGTGAATTTTCTCGGGTTGTACTGTAAAGGAATAAACCTGATTGGTGTCCGCACGAACCTCCCAGTAGTCATAGGACAGATCCATAAGGGCATCATACGGATTGATGTCAACAACGCTGCGCGGCTGGTAAGGCGCCCGGATATTCAAGAATACTTCCGCTGAAACAGTGAGTGTCACCAACAATAGCCCGATCAAGAAGGCCGCAGCATTCCGTTTCAGGAGTTTTTGCAATTCTGTCTTATTCTTCTTAATCCAGGATCGGACCCCTTCCCTGATCTGTGAGAAAAAGAGAATGACAACGATCACGAGGCTCAACAAAATCCCGCGGATCAACCGCTTATAAAAAATCGGTTCCGGAACGGTCATCAAATACAATTCTCGCCCAACCAGGAAAATGAGAACCCCCAAAAGGACAATGAAAACAGCAAAAGCGATGATCCGGAAAAGAAACCAAAAAATGCGAAACAAACCAAATAAAGCGGCCTTCCATACAGGGCGGGTCGGATCTCGCTTGCCGGAGGCTTTTCTAATCCAGGCGCTGACGCTCTCATAAATTTCGGGCAATTTCTCCTGCAGGCGCCTGGCAATTTTGACAATGAAATTCCAGATCGCATCCAGCATTCCCCGCAGCCACAGAGCAAACTTCGTGAAGGGGGAGAGATACAAGAGAAAACCGAACAGGGCCACAACACCGCAGAGGGCCATGGCTGCCAATTTCAAAGGCCCAAACCCTTTGAACCCCATATCGCTGATCGCATACAGATAAACCATGACAATCCCGATAACACCAACCCCATGCACCATCCAGCGGACGGGTTCCACCTTTTCCCAGGTTTCCGCAGGAATTTCACTCCTGATCAAAGTTATTCGCGCCAGAAAATGTTTCGATTTTTCCACCAGGGCCGTTGGTTTGATGAGCATCATTAGGGCGCCGGCCAGTACGAAGACCCCGCCCATCAATAACCCCGCCAATTTGATCGGCCCGATGCCATCATACAGGGAACCGCTGAGGGCATAGAGCAGAATGACCAAGCTTATCCCTGCGCCAAGGATAACCAAGCTCCAACCCAGCCGCTTGATGATGCGCGCACTCAAGGATGAAGTAGTTGGCGGTTGATCCGACATGGTTTCATTCATTGATTCATCTGACATATCAGCACACAATTTCTTCCTCAAAAACAAAATTTAGATTTCCAAAACGCCGATAGGCTGCACAATCCTCATTCTAACATCAGACTCAGTCCGCCAAAAAAACACGGAGATGCTGGAAAAGAACCAGTTCTAAAGGGAGGTTAGAACTGGTTCTTAACTGGTCGTCATTTTTCTATTTGTGGATCACATAATGTCCCATCACGAGCATATCAATGCCGCTTTCGGAAAATGTGTGATAGGCATTGGCCGGGGTGGTCACGATTGGTTCGCCGCGCAGGTTAAAACTGGTGTTCAGGAGAACGGGCGTCCCGGTCTTCTCACCAAAGGTCTTGATGATCTTGTAATAGATTGGGTTCCATTCTTCCCGGACCGTTTGCAGGCGGCCGGTGCCCATATGGCACACCGCGGGAATCTCTGATTGACGCGCCTCCGGAATCGGGGAAACCATCAGCATGTATCGGATCGGATGCTGGTCTTTGGCTTTCCCAAGCTCGAAATAATCCCCGGCGGCTTCTTCGATCACCACAGGGGCAAAGGGCCGGAAGGGTTCACGGAATTTGATCTTCTCGTTGACAATGTCCTTCACCTCATCCCGGCGGGGATCCGCAAGAATGGACCGGTTCCCCAGAGCCCGGGGGCCCCATTCAAACCGGCCCGTGAAAAGCGCCACAATTTCTTCGTTCAGGATTGCATCCACAGCCCGGAGGGCCAGATCATCATCATTGGCCACATATTCATGATCAATCTTCTTTTCATCCAGGAAGGCCTTGATCTCTTCATCGCTGTATTCCTGGCCATAGTAGGCATGTTCCATGACAAAGGAGCGCGGTTTTTTGAGCAAGACATGATACGCAAACAGCGCAGCCCCGAGCGCACCGCCGGCATCCCCCGCATTCGGGTGGATGAAGACATTGTCAAAGGGGCCTTCGCGCATGATGCGGCCATTGGCGACACTGTTCAAAGAAACGCCGCCGGCCATCACCAGATTCTTGCTGCCGGTTATCTCGTGCAGGTGGTTGACAATCTTCAAGATGACTTCTTCCACCACCCGCTGAATGCTGGCTGCCACATCCGCATAATATTGATTCATCCGTTCTTCTTCTTCCCGGCCGGTCGGGTCTTCCATTTCGGCTGTGAAGAAATAAGATTCCGGCTGCCTGGGCGGGCCGAAGAGATCCAGAAATTTCTTGCTGTAGGATTTCTTCAAAGAGTAATGATAGCTGATATAGTCCGGGTTCAACCGGAAACTGCCATCATCATAGACCTTGATAACCTCTTTGACCTTGTCTATATATTTCGGCGTCCCATACGGCGCCATGCCCATCACCTTATATTCACCGCTGTTCACTCGAAAACCGAGCCAGGCCGTGAAAACAGAATAGAGCAGCCCCAGGGAGTGCGGAAAGCGCATTTCCTTGGTGAACTCAATATGATTTGTCTGTTCACCATCCCCCCAGTCCGCCGTGGCAAAACCCAGGGCAGTGGTGGTCCATTCCCCGACACCGTCCAGGGTCAGGACCGCGGCCTCTTTGAAGGGCGATGTAAACATGGCGCTTGCAGCGTGGCTCAGGTGATGATCCGCAAAAAGGACCTTCTCATTGGGGACAGGCACTTTTTTAAGCAATTGTCCCCGCATCCAGAGCTTATCGTTCAGCCAGGAGATCATGGACTCCCGAAAGACATTCCAGGAGCGCGGGTATTCAGACAGATAAGAGAGGAGGATACGTTCGAACTTCGGCAGCGGCTTTTCATAAAATACCACATAATCCAGATCGTCCACGCTGATTCCGGCTGTTTTCAGGCAAAAATCAATGGCGGATTCGGGGAATCTGTGATCAAATTTTTTCCGTGTGAAGCGCTCTTCTTGCGCCGCGGCAACAAGCACGCCATCTTCAATCAACGCTGCTGCAGAGTCGTGATACAGTGCGGAAATACCAAGGATGTACATAGTGCTTTCTTTCTTCCAATAAATGGACCAGGTTAGAACTGCGCTCTGGCATCTTCCAGAGACGTGCTGCGAGGTTCACGCTTCATCCAACCGGTATCTTCCGGAATATGCCGAACCTGCAATGGATCGCCAAATAGTGTCAGGATGAGGCCAAAGGGGGCCGCGATCGTGAAATAAAAGACCGTCAGGATCAGCCGGGCTTGCAAATCCCCGGCGTATTTTGCCACGCGTTTCCAATATGCGAAGAATTTTTTCATGGGAACTCCCTTAGAAGATCGGATACATCCAGGGAACCAGGCCGTACGTGCTGCCCAAAATCACCAGGATACCAATGAGAAGCAGAACAACAATCATGGGGATCAGCCACCATAATCGGCGCTTCCACAGAAAGCGGAACAGGTCTTTCAAAGTTTGCCAGATGTTCTCAAGGACACGCATACTAAACCTCCAGAGGTAGGATTGAGATCGGATTAATGTCGTCTGACGGCGGCAGAGCGCTGCCGCCCTGCGATGGATTTTGTAATCAGCGCAAACAGGGCCAGGGTCAGGCCGAACAGAACGCTGGCGACCAACCACTGCCAGGTGCGCATCATCATGCGGAAATCCACCGGGAGAAATAAACCAACTAAGTTGTCAACCAGCCAGGCGAAGATGCCAAAGGAGGCAGCCACGATCACCAGGGCGTCATTGGGAATATCCCGTTGTGATATCCCATATAACAGACCGCCCAGGGCTGCTGCCAACTCAAAAATCACCAGACCGCCAATCATCAAGCCCTGGCTGCTCAGTGACGTCCAGGAGAGAAAGATCCCTCCCAGGGTTTGCAACATGTCTGTGGGAGTGAACGGAAGGGTCGGACGCACCACAAAGAAAAACGCCAGCATCACGAAACCACCCGCAATTCCCGCCAGAATACCGCCCAGCGGTTTAAAGATTTCATCACCAACTTGATAAGGAGAATCTGAGATCATATCATCCTTCTTCTAAAACACTGATTGATTTTTCGCTGCACAGAATCTTGCAACAAATATGCCAGGATATCATTAATCAAAAAAATAACAGGGTTGATATCCCCCAAAC
>DAOTUG010000222.1:0-23623 GCA_034437335.1 Anaerolineaceae bacterium | reverse complement strand
CGCCGCTGTTGTCGCTGCGGCGGTGGGCTGGGGGGATGGCGCGTCCGGCGCGGGAGCACACCCTGCCAGGTGCAGCGTCAGCAGGCACAGCGCAGCGGCCAGAAAAATTGTTTTGTTGAGGGTCTCATCCATGCGCAGTGACTTCTTCCCACTTACGGTCCGGGGCTGATGAATCCGGTTGAACAATGAGGATTATATCAGGATGTGCCCTCCAGAGGAAAATGAGGGGATTAAACCCAGACACTGTCCCGCGGGATTCTTGCCTTGATCCTGTTGAGACAGTGTTCTGGATGTGGGATATTTGCTATTCCGGGTGACGGCGGATCAGTATTGGATCACCCGGGGAAGGGCCCGGGCTTGCTGCACCCAATCCCTGACCTGCCGCATGGCCGGGAGCTGGCGCACCAGTTTCTTTTCTTCGTTGACCTGCACCAGGGATGCATGGAGATTTTCCGGGTTGCGCTGGGCCAGTTCGGGGATTGTGTCCACACCGGCTTCCTCCAGCAGGTCAGCGTATTCTTCGCCAACGCCTTTGATCCGGAAAAGATCGGCATGATTGATCCATTCCAGGATCAGGGTTTCATCAATGTCAGTCTTAGCGGCAATCATCCGGCGGCCCTGGGGTGTGGCACCCTCTTTGAGCAATTTTCCGGTGGTTTTGATCCCGGCGTCAATCATTTTCTGGGCATAGAAAGGGCCGATGCCCTCAACATCAATAATTCGAGCCATAGTTAACCTCCTGATGGATTTTGAGTTAACACGCATTGGGTGATGATGCGCTGCTGTGCGGGGGGGATTGCTCACGGTGAATTGCGTTTGACAACTTAATCATACTGGATTCAATGCTATACTGTCCACTTTGTCGAAGGTCTCCCGACTCAGGAGGTATAATGGCAGGGTTATGTCAATAGGATCCCGCCGTCTTAAATTTCACATCTTCCTGTTCACCCTGGCCCGCACGGTGGTCAACACCAGTTATCGGATGGTATATCCCTTCCTACCGGTGTTCGCCCGGGGTCTGGGGGTCACACCTTCCTCCCTGGCTCTGGGGTTTTCCATCCGGTCCTTTTTGGGGATCTTTGGGCCTTTTCTGGCGACGGTGGCCGATACCCGCGATCGCAAAACCGGAATGCTCCTGGGGGTGGGGCTCTTCACCCTGGGAAGCGGCCTGGTTGCCATCTGGCCGGGGTTCCTCAGCTTTGTGATTGGCACCAGCCTGGTTCTGCTGGGAAATGGGGTGTTCATCCCCTCCATGAATGCTTATCTCGGGGATCACATTCCCTTTGAAAAGCGCGGGCGCGTCCTGGCCATTACGGAATTGAGCTGGGCCATGGCCTTTATCGCCGGGATTCCCGTGGTGCGGGTGCTGATCGAATCGGTCGGCTGGGTCAGCCCCTTTGTCCTGTTTGCTGGATTGGGGATGGCGTTTTTTGGGCTCTTGTGGGGGGTGGTCCCCGCCCAGGGGGTGGAGGCATCCGCGGACAATACCCTCTGGCAGAATGTAGGACGTGTGGTGCGCCACTGGCCCGCTTTGGCGGGGCTGCTCATGGGTGTTTTGTTCACCGCCGCGAATGAGACCATCAATCTGATTTTTGGCGTGTGGATCGAAGACCAATTCGGCCTGGACTTTGCGGCCCTGACGGCTGCATCGGTGGTGATTGGGCTTTCGGAGTTGGGTGGAGAGGCCGTCACGTTCTTATGGCTGGATGCCATCGGCAAGCGACGGGCCATCTGGCTGTCCCTGGCTCTGAACAGTCTGGCTGCCCTTCTGCTGCCGCTGACGGCCGGTTCACTGCCCTGGGCCCTGGCTGGGCTGGGGTTCTTCTATATCAGTTTTGAGTTTGCCCTGGTGAGCGGGCTGACTCTGATGAGCGAGGTGGTGCCGAAGGCCCGGGCCACGATGATGGCCGCAACGGTGGCCGGGTTTTCCCTGGGCCGGATGCTGGGGAATCTCATGGCGCCCGGGCTTTACGCTTTTAGTTTCTGGGCCTCTGTTCTTTCGGCTGTCGGGTTGAACCTGCTGGCGGCGCTATTTCTGACTCAGGTGCGGGTCTCCCGGGGGGCGCCAACCACCGCCGATTCCTGAAAGCTTTTTCACCCCCAGCCGGTTGGGTTAAGAAAATGAGCGAGGCTGCTTGCGGCAGCCTCGCTTTTGACTTATTGATTGTGGTTTGTGGATTCAATCCTGTGCGTCTACCAGGGCGGGTTCCAGGGTGGGAACGGCGTTCTGCCCTTCCGGCCTGGCATCTTTGGAATTGTCTTTTTCCGGCAGGCGGAACTTGAAGAAGATGGGGATGAGGATCAGCAGGGAAGCCCCGGCGGTGATGATGAAGGGCGTCTGGGGGCTGATACGCTCCCAGAGCTGCGCGCCGATCCAGGGGGCAGGCAGGGCGATGAAGCCGCGGCTGCTGTGGAAGACGCCTGAGAACGTCCCCAGCATCTTGGGCGGGACGATCTTGGTGATCAGGGATTGGTAGGCCGGGCCCAGCAGCCCGCCGCCAAACCCGAACACAGCCCAACTGATGGCGAAGGTGAGAAAATCCTGTGCCCGGAGGAAGACCATGAAGGCCACAAAGATCAGGAAGAAACCGGCCATCAGGGGCAGCCGTTCGCCATATTTATCCACCAGTTTCCCCGAGAGCATCGGGACAAACATGGCGGAAATGGCATTGATGGAGCCCAGGAGCCCGATTTGCTCCAGGCCGATGTTGGCAATCTGTTCCAGATAGAGGGGCTGCAACTCGCCTGACATGCGGAAGGCGATGTCGGCGATGCCGTCGGTCAGGAAGATCCAGGTGATGACGCCGCCCCCAACCAGCATGCCCAGCATCCGGACCATGCTGGTTTTGAATGAGCCCAGGGTCAGTTTTTCTGTGGGCCGTTCCGCCGCCTGAGATTTCATGGTGGTGGCCATCCAGATTCGCAAGCCTGCGGCTGCGGCATAGAGGGCTCCGGAGATGGCCAGCATTCCCTTGAACCCAAGCAGGCTGCCGGCCAACAGTCCGCCGAGGGGCGGGCCGATCACGCCGGTGATCTGGTAGATGGTGCTGGTCAGGCCAAACACCTTTCCGCGGTTTTCCTCGGCCGAATTTTCGGCGATGAAAGCCTGGAAACTGGGTCCGACCAGGGCAAAGGGGATCTGGTAAATGGCGATGGCCACGATCATCCACTGCCAGGTGGGGGCCAGGAGCATGGCGATGAAACCCAGCACGCCGCCGATGCTGCCAATAGCCACGGCCCGCAAGCGGCCGATGGAGTCCGAGATCCAGCCGCCAAAGACCTGCAGCACCAGGATAACGACGGAGGTCAGGGTGAAGACCAAACCGACATCCTTGATCTCCGCCCCGAGTTCGGTCAGGTAGATCGGCATGAGCATGGGGCTCATCATGCCGGCAATGTTTGCCAGCACCATAGCCAGCATGAACCAGCGCATGATGGGGGTCAGCAACGGTTTCTTCTTGGTTTCCTGGGTGGCATTCATGGTTTTTCCTTTTCCGTTTGCGGTTTTGAGGGAGTGATGGACAAACTGGTGGGGCCACCGGATGGTTTCCCGGATGCTTCTGGGGGGTGGGCCCTTTTCCGATGACACTTCTCAGTATATATAGGAAAGACAAGCCCTGAAAGCTCCACAGGTAGGGTATTTGACTGGCCATCCGGATAGGATAGTCTTGGTTCTGTAGGCGAGATTTCCCGAACGGATCGCCCCCTCTACGGCACCCCCTGCAACCCCATCTGCGGTTTTATTTTCCCCATCGGTACGGGGCTTGGGCAGTATTCTATTCTCTTAAATGGGGGATTTCCTTATGTTTGGAAACGCCAAACTCAGTAAATGGTCTCGGCATCCCCGGGCAGTTGGCGCACATGGTCCAGAAATGCGCTGACCCGGGCATCTTCCGAATCGGGATAGGGTAGATTGTGGTGTTGGGCTGTTTCCAGGGCTGTTTCTCGAAACAAGGTCGTCATGGTCATCAGGGCATCCCAAAGCGCGTTCTCTTCTGCCACGGCATAGGTGTCCATCAGGCGGGCCATCCGCCCGGTTGAGAACACCGCATCAAAGTGCGCTCCAGCCTTGCCCGGGTTCCGTGCAAAACCCGTGCGCGAGCCGAAGGCCCAGGTCATTATCTGCATGAGCTGGACCCGCAGGATCGTTTCAAGATAGTGGTGCGCCAGCCGGGGCTGACCCCGCCAGAGGGCCTTGGCTACATAGGGCGCTACCCACCAAAATTCATTGCAGCAGTCCGCGAAGGCTTTGGCAGTGGGCGGCTTGGGGAAATAGCTGGCCTCGCTGGGGGGTGGGAAGGGCGGCAGGCGACCGTCCTTGTCCAGCAGGATCATGCTCAGGCTGTCGGGGGGTTCCCGTCCCACCCGCTCTTGCCGGACCAGAGTCAGGTCAATGCGGTTGCCATCGGTGAACTGCATCAGGTAGGCGAAGGAATCCCCCCGATTCGGGGGCTGGTCGCCCATCCGGTCCGGGGTTTGCAGGATCATCAACTCGCCGAATACACTGATCCATCCGGGGTTCACTACAAAGGACGTCAACTCTGTGACGATGTAGACCACATCAAAATCCTGAAAGGGGTCCGGCGGAATGCGGGGGTTGACCCGGGAGCCGTTGAGGATCACGGCCCGGATACGGTCGTCCTGCCGGGCGGTGTCGAGGATCAGGGTGTGGATTTCATCCGGTGTGCGCATGCAGACAGTCCCGGATCCGGAGGGTCTTATGGAGAGAATCGGATCCAGGGCTAATTATCGTCTCAAATCAGGGGTCGAGTCCCAGATCACAGCGGTACAGTTCGAAGACTGTGGCGCCGGATTCCTGGCGGATCAGATTGTAATAGATGAAGACCCCCACCCGGCTCACGAAGGACTCCGGATCGCTGCGGATGGCAGTTCCCTGGCCGTCGTCGCAGCGCAGACGGAGGGTGGGATCGCTGAGGCCCCAGACCCAGGTTTCGCCCACTGCATAGGTGCTGGTTTGTTTCAATACGAGGCTGATGTAGGACCGATCGCCAGCGGTGAAGACCTCCGGTGAGCCAATGATGGTGAATCGGGCGTCGGGCGGCGCCGCAAGGGTGGCGATTTCCGTCCAGTAGGTCTCGCCGGTGTCCTGGAAAACCCGGATGGTGGTATGGTTTTCAACGCCGAGGACCAGGATCTGACCAACCTCCGGGGCCCACCAGCCGTATGTGTCTCCAAAGGGCCCCGCTCCGGGCGGCGTGAGGGTGATGGCGGTCCCGGTTTCGGTATCGTAGAGGGTAATTTGCCCGGCTTCCGGGCCGTTCTGGCGGACAAAGACAAATGTCGTGCTGTCTTCAATCCAGCGTGTGCCCAGATCGGCTTTATCAATGATTCTCTCTGATTCTGCAGGATCCTGGGTGTCCAGCCAGGCGATTTTTCCCTCTTTTCGGGACTGGCCGCCCCAGGCAAAGAGCAGACGAACACTTGCCGCGTTGGGGTCATTGCTGGCCAGGACGCTCAGCCGGGGGACCCCATCGGTTGTGAGGGGAGCAGTGTTCACCGTCCCTTCCAACAGCCCAGCCTGCCACAGTTGTGGGACCTGGCCCACATCTTTGGTGTAGTACAGTTGCCAGCCTTCCTGGCTGAGGCCGAACTCGGGGCCGTTGAAGGATTGGATCAAGGGGGTGACCTCCGTATCCACCAGGATGTCCTTCCCATCCGGCGAGAGGAAATCCCCGGTGGCCGGATCCAGAGCCGCCAGCCAAACGCTGTCCCTGTCGCTGATGAAGGCGGCCAGGTTTTCGGGGATAAAAAATTCGGGATCAATATAACTGACTCCTGGTTGCCCCATGGCTTCGGCGGGTATGGTTTGAGAAGATTCGGGGTGCAAGGCCAGGGTCATCAGATAGCGCCAGACAAGCAGATAGGTTGGTTCCCCGGCGCCATCATAGGTGAGGGCTTTGTCGGCCACATGGGTATTGTGGGCCCGTTCTCCGGCAGGCGGGGGTTCCGAGGCGATCAGGCTGTGGCTGCTGTCAAAGGGTGGGTTTCTGCCGTCCACGATGACGGAAGGGCCGAATTGGTGCAGATCCAGGGCCGTCATCAGTTTGTCGGCGTGCTGGGTGACTTTCTCGTCCCCCGCATGCCAGAAAAGATAGAAACTTGCCGGTGGGGATTGGAACTCTCCGGTGGTGAGCCAGGGGGCAAGCTCGCCGCGATGGATGTCCACCCAGGCGAAGAGAACGGCATGGTGAACCCGGTGGTTTTTCGCGATGAAAGCGGCATGGCCGGCGCCCTGGGAATGACCTGCTATGGCGACTGCGGGCCAGTTGATGGCGTCTTCTGCCGTGAGGAAAGCGCCCCAGTCTTCGTCCGGGTATTGGCCTTGAAGATATTGCAGGGCCGCCAGAAGCCGTCCCGTGATGCTGTTCTCGGGGCCCACCATGAGATGACCTGATGTGTCTTCGCCATAGAGGGTTTCATTTCTGACCTTTTCATGACAATCATTGTCCGGGTCCAGTGGGCAGTGTTGGAGGTTGACGCTCCTGTCATTGGGGTATTGGAGGGTGATGGCGTGCAATCCGGCTTCCGCCGCGGTGCGGGTGAGGATGTTATAGTCGTCCGGCGTGCCTCCCGTGCCGGGCAGAAAGACCCAGAGGACCCCCGTCCGGGATTTGGGGGATTCAGGAAGGCAGATTTCGTGGGCTTCGTTCCATCCGGTGATGGCCGGATTGGTCAGATTGGGCGCTACCTCCCGGCAGATAACGCCACCGGGCGGATCGGAAACCACAGGATCGGGCTCATCTGCACCGGCGATGGTCGGGCCCGGGTTGCAGGCGCTGATGGACAGCATCAGGACAACCAGCCCGACCATCCCCATACGGGAGAAAGGGAAAAGGATGAAGGGTTCTTTTTTCATTGATGTACTCCTGTTTTCGGTTCGTGTGCTGTTATTGTATCCACAGGGCGTCATCGTTTCATTATTCCGATGTAAGGGCGATGTAAAGGCTGGAGGTGGGGCAAACCAAAGACGCCTTCCGCGCGGGAAGGCGTTTTGAGTTCATTTTCAAAATTTCGATATTTTCTCCCACTCAGGGAATAACGGATGTCCAAGAAAGGACGATGCCAATCAGGCAACGGGTAAGATAGAAGTGGTTAATGTTCATTTCCAGAATTTCCCCATTGGAAGGAGCGCTCCAGGAGGCTTTTTCGAGTACCGGTCAGGATTAGTGCGGAGCAATTAACCGTGGTCTGAACTTATAGCCATACACGAGAATGCCGCGCTCATTATCGTCGGAGCGCAGGCGGCGGGTGACCATCTCGACCGGCATGCCGATCTCCACATTTTGCCCCCCCAGATCCGTCAACTGGGCGGTAACAATGGGGCCCTCTTCCAGTTTGATCAGGGCCACAGTGTAGGGAGCCTGAACCTCGAAACCTTCCGGGGCATGGGTCATCCGGGTGAAGGAATACACCTCCCCCTTGCCACTGAAGGCAAAGCTGGTTTTGGCTTCTCCGCCGCACTCGGGGCAGACATCCCGCGGGGGGAAAATCTTTGCGCTGCAGTGGGGGCATTCTTCGCCCACCAGGGCATAGCGTTGTTTCTTCAACCGCCAATGGCGTGGAACTTCCATACTGATCTCCTCATGATTGCGTGTGTTCAGTTAAAAGCCGCGAAGGCTGCTGTTTTTCATCTTCTAGAACTGAGTTTACCGAATGGTGACTCTCAGAAACTATCAGATTGCTTTGAGGGGAGGTGGGTAGTTCTATATACTTCTCTTCTGTTGAATTAATTGCAATTGACTATGCGGTGGGCTTTGCTCATCCGCGAGGAACTGATCCCTTTGGCCACATTGGGGAATCGTCCGGAAAGTGTCCCTTTGGGATGGGGCTGCATGAGGATGGGCAGCTTTTATCATCGCATCGGGGCGGGTTCAACGGGGTAGAAACATGTTATCATGTGAGTAATTGGATTCCTGCATTTTGGGTGAGGAGGTTTTTCCATGGCCATCTTCCTATTAGAGAACAGCTTAAAGGTGGAGATTTTTTACGATTGCGAAGATTGCGATTTAGAGGACAATATTTGCATTTCCATTCTTGAGGATTGCCCTCCCGGGGAGCGTCTGTTTCGGGCGGGTGAGACGAATATTTACATGACCCCGCAGCAGGCCCAGGCCCTGGGGGAGGCGCTTCTGGCGGCCGTCCAGCACAGCGGGGAGAAGAGATCGTGATGACCACCTTTTCGTCCCTGGATGTCCGGGCGGTGCGGCAGGCGCTGCTGGCGGCCCAGGGTTTGCTCTCGCCCCCTCCGGAAGGGAAACCCGATGGCGAGGTCCTCCTGAACTGCATCCGTCGGATGGGGTATCTTCAGATTGACACCATCCAGATTGTGGCCCGCAGCCAATATCTGGTTCTGTGGAGCCGGTTGGGGCATTATGACCCTGCTCTGCTGGATGCAGTCCATGCACACGGTGCGCTGTTTGAGTATTATGCTCATGCCCTGTGCTTAATCCCCATTGCCGACTACCCCTGGTACCGGGCCCTCATGCTGGATCCGGATTTGGTCCGGGGCGGCCGCCGCCGTTGGGCAAAGGACCATCCGGAGGTGATTGCCCGGGTGCGGGAATTTGTCCATGAAAACGGCCCGGTTTCTTCAGCGGATTTTGATTCTCAGCGGCTGGAGACCGGTTGGGGGGGCGTTAAGGCGGAGAGAATTGCACTGGATTATCTCTTCAGCGTTGGGGAGCTGATGATTCCTTACCGGCGGAACTTCCGGCGTTTTTATGATCTGCGCCAGCGGGTCCTGCCGGACTGGGAGGATTCCCGGGCGCCGGACAGCGCTGCCGCCCGGCGCGCGCTGCTGACCCTGGCGGTGCGCTGCCTGGGATTGGCCCGGGCGGATTGGGTCGCTCCCTATCTGCATTTCAAGAAAACCGGCATCCCCGCCATGCTGGAGGATTTGGCCGCAGAGGGCGCCCTGGGGACAGCCGTGGTGTCGGGTTGGGACCAGCCAGTTTATTTCCATCCGGACCAGGAAGCCCTTGTCCGGGCGGCGGCACGGGGCGACCTGCTTGCAACTCACAGCACGCTCTTATCCCCTTTTGACCCCTTGATTTCCGACCGGGACCGCACCGCCGATCTGTTTGGTTTTGATTTCAAACTGGAAGCCTATACCCCCCTTCGGGAGCGCCAGTATGGTTATTTTTGCCTGCCAATTCTGTATAACGGGCGGCTGGTGGGACGGCTGGATCCAAAGGCGCATCGCGAAGAGCGGCGCATGGAGATTAAAAACATTTTCCTGGAACCGGACTTCACGCCGGGGGATGATTTTGTATTCACGCTGCGCAAGATCCTGGCGGACTTCACCGCCTGGCATGGGATGGAGGATCTGACGGTCAGTCGCTGCGAATCCGCTCAGTTGGCGGAGGCCCTGACATGACCATTCGGCCGGGATTCACCCTCTGTTTTCTCCTGAATGGGGAAGATGTGCTCCTGCTCCACCGGCGTTTTCCGCCCAACCAGGGGTTGTGGAACGGCGTGGGTGGACATATTGAAACGGGGGAGACCCCGCGAGAAGCGGTGATCCGAGAAGTGGGGGAGGAAACCGGCTATCGGATTGAGTCCCCCCGCTTTGCCGGGCTGCTGACCTGGGACGGTTTTGAGATCCCGCCCGGAGGCATTTATCTCTTCACCGCTCAGGTGGCCCATCGTGGGTTCGTTACCAACCATGAAGGGGATCTGGCCTGGAAGCCCCGGGATTGGGCCTGCACTGCTCCGGAGGTGGTGGATAATATCCACGTATTTTTGCCAGAAATTATGAAATCCGAGGCTTTGCTGCACTTCCATTTCAGCTATCGGGATGGGATGCGGGTCCGGGATGAGATTCAGCCCCTCCCGGAGGGGTTTGATCCGGACAGGCCATTTTTCCCTGAGGATGCGCTTCCGGAGGAACGCCGCGGGGAGTATCTGCTCAGTCTGGATAAGGGCCGCCTGCAGATGTCGGTGATTGAGGCCTTTCTGTGCCAGCGTTCCTACTGGGCTCGGGACCGGTCTCTGGCTTTCATCCAGCGTTCCATCAAAAACTCTGTTTGTTTTGGAATATATCATAACGGTGTGCAGGTGGCTTTTGCCCGGCTGGTGACCGATCGGGCCACCTTTGCCTGGTTGTGCGATGTGTTTGTGGTGGAGGCCCAGCGAGAAAAAGGCTTGGGAAAGTGGCTGGTGGAAGCGGTCTGTCATTATGCCGACCGGTTGGGCGTGCGCCAGACCCTCCTGGCGACACGGGATGCCCAGGGGCTGTATGCGCGCTACGGCGGCTTTGAAACCCTGCCCAGTCCGTCAAAGTTTATGCAGCGCTTCCTGCCGAGTCAGGAGGAAGACGCACCGGGAGGCGAGGAACCTTCCTGAAGGGCTGAATGATGTAAGGAGATGCGACCATGGAAAGCTGTCGGGGCGAATTTTGCATCAGTACGGAAAAGGAAAAATTGCAGGTGGACATGATCCACCGCTATCTCACAGAGGAGGCCTATTGGGCCACCGGTCGGACGCGCCGGATGACGGAGAAATCCATTGGCAACTCCCTGTGTTTTGGAGTCTATCATAGGGACAGGCAGGTGGGCTTTGCCCGGGTGGTTACAGATTTTACCATTTTTGCTTACCTGTGTGATGTTTTCATCCTCAGGGCATATCAGGGACAAGGCCTGGGCAAATGGTTGACGGAAACCATCACGGATTTTCTGGATGAGGCCGGGGTGCGCTGGACGATGCTGGCCACCCGGGATGCCCACGAGTTGTATGAAGACTATGGGGGATTTCAGAAGCTGCACCTACCGGAGAAGTGGATGGGACGCGTCAATCCCCGACTGCTGCAGTCTTCTGGCCAGTCCTATACGGTCCCCGGGGACGGCATGTAAGTTTTGCTGGGTTTCCTGCTGGTTTGAAATGGCACGGAAGTTGCTTCAATTGCTGTAGAAAGCCGACAGCAATGGAGCAATGACCTTTATGGCAGGTTATGAAATTTATCCTTCCTTACCCAATGGAGAGCGGAAGTCACAGGAATCCGGTCAGAATGCGCGCCGGGAGCCGGCACCCGCCTTTCCGGATCCGGACGTTTGTCCCTATACCCTTCTGTATAAATTGATTGATGGCAAAATGGAAATGGTGCTGGTCCGGCAAGAGCGGAAGGATGAAAGCCGGTGAGCCACAGCTCAGGGGGAAAAACGCGTTCTCCTGTTGGATTTCCAGTAAAATACAATCAGGGATTTTCTCAACATCTCCGGAGTGATGTGATGGCAGTTCAGCATGGGTTGGAAGCATTTATTCTGGCAGCCAAGGCGGCTACCTATGTGGGCGACGGGGCGCCTGTGGATTCCTGCCGTCCCCGCTCCCATGATTTGGTTTATGCCGCGGGGGCCTTTCGTTATCTGGACAGCTATTTTGGCGACTCGGATTTTATCGGCGAAGAGGTGGTTTATGAAGCGGGGGAACCGGTCTGGGGGATGAATTATTATGGGATGATCCTTGCGCCGGATGCGATCACTGCGGCGGAGGCGGGGGCGATGATCAAAAACAGCCTTTCCAGGATGTACGCAGCCGGCCGGTTTCTGGGGGGATGGGAGCATGCGGAGGGTGATCTGATGTATCAGGATGTCTCCCAGGGGGATTGGACGCGCTTCTCGGGCCGGGAATGGATCGAAAAGGGCGGGGAAATTGTCTATGAACTGGTCTATCATGGCGGGTTGATCCGGTAGGAGGTTTTGTTGCTCAGGGAGATTTTTTACCCGTTTTTTACACCCGGAAGGACCTGACATGCTTCCCGGGATGCTATAATGTGAAAAATTGACTGTCTTGCAAACTGAAAGGAAAAAGATGAGCTGCAATTGTTGTCCAGAGAAGAAAATTGTCACCACGGACAAGGCCCCCCGGGCCGTTGGGCCGTACTCGGCGGCTGTGAGCACCGGCACTATGGTCTTCACGGCCGGTCAAATCGGCGTGGATCCCGCCACCGGGGCCTTTGTTGATGGGGGTATTCAGCCCCAAACCCGACAGGCTCTGACCAACCTGAAGGCCGTTCTGGAAGCGGCCGGCAGCGGCCTGGATCGCGTGGTGAAGACCACCGTGTTCCTTCAGGATATGGGGGAATTTGCTCTGATGAACGAGGTGTATGCTGAATTTTTTACGGAGGGATTCCCGGCGCGGTCGGCAGTTCAGGTGGCTGCGCTGCCCCTTGGTGCGGCCGTGGAGATTGAAGCGGCGGCCCTTCTGCCCTGTGAAGATTGCCAATCCGACTGAGCATGGTATGGATAGCAGGGACCATCTGATCCTCGTTGTGGACGACGAGACCAATATTATCAAACTGGCGCGCATGTATCTGGAGCGGGAGGGCTATCGGGTGGTCGCCGCGGGGGATGGGCTGAAGGCCCTGGAGGCTGTTGACCGCCGCAAGCCTGATCTGGTGGTGCTGGATGTCATGCTGCCGTCCCTGGACGGTTTTGAAGTTTGCCGCCGTCTGAGGGCGGCGGATAATCCGGTGCCCATCATCATGGTCACAGCCAGGGATGATGATATTGACAAGATCCTGGGCCTGGAACTGGGGGCGGATGATTACCTCACCAAGCCCTTCAATCCCCGGGAACTGGTGGCCCGGGTGCGGGCCGTGCTGCGGCGGGGTGGGAGTGCGCCATCGGCCGCGCAGGTCCCCCTGCGTGTCGGGGATCTGGAGATTGACCCCGCCAGCCGGGAGGTCACCATCGCTGGAGACCCGGTCGCGTTGCGCACCCAGGAGTTTGAAGTCCTGCAGGTTCTGGCGGAAAATCAGGGCATTGTCCTGACCCGTGAACAACTCCTCAGCAAGGCCTGGGGATATGATTTTTATGGCCAAACCCGCACTGTGGATGTCCACATCGCCCAGCTCCGACGTAAACTGGCTGCCAGCCGGACAACGATTGAAACTGTGACGGGCGTTGGGTATAAGCTGGTGGGCTGATGTTCCGCTCTTTGGGATCCCGTTTGTGGTTGAGCTATGCCCTGTTGATCGGCCTGGTGCTGTGTGTGGTGGGGGCCGCCATTGTCCTGGTGGTGATGCGCTCCAATATCCCCCTGCAGCAGGCCGCCCTCAGCCTTCAACGGCTGCGTCTGAATGCCATGCCCAAATTGCGGGCTGGGGCGGATCTTTCTCCTGATACCCTTCAAGCCATGCTGACCCGCGGAGCCGATTCCCTCGAAGCCCGCATCGTGATCCTGACCCCCTCCGGGGAGATTCTGGCCGATTCAATGGCCGAGAGCGGTCTTGATCTGCCGGACTTTAAGGGCGGTCCGGGGCTGACCAAGGCGGGAGACCTGCCAAAATCCTATCGGGACAACCAGGGGAACGGCTGGTACTACATTGTGGATATCATCAGCCAGGATCGCTGGGCTTTTTTTGCCGTCTATCGCCCCCGCCTGCAGCTTGTGAGCCTCTTTCGGGATGAATTTCTGCGTCCTTTTATGTTGGCCGGGCTGTTGGCGTTGTTCTTTTCCATCATTCTTTCTTTGGTGATGGCCCGTTGGGTCAGCGCACCCCTCAAGCGCATCAGCCGGGAGGCGCATCAGGTGGCTGCGGGGGAAGCGCGTCCCATCCCGCCCAACGGTCCTCGAGAGGTGCAGCAGTTGGCCAGGGCCTTCAATGAAATGACCGCGCAGGTGCAGCAGAGCCAGCAGGCCCAGCGGGATTTTGTGGCCAATGTGTCCCATGAGCTCAAGACCCCCCTGACCTCCATTCAGGGGTTTGCCCAGGCGATTCTGGATGGGACGGTTGATTCCCCCCAGGCCCTGGACAATGCCGCAGAGGTCATCAACAGCGAATCCACCCGCATGCACCGCCTGGTGATGGACCTTCTGGCCCTGGCCAGGCTGGACGCCGGAACGGCCGGGTTGGTCATGTCGTCCCTGGATGTCAATGCGCTGCTGGATGCGGCGGAGAAGAAGTTCGCGCCCATCGCCCGGGAGGCCGGCATCTACCTGAAGGTTTGTCCGGGGGAGGTGTCTGGGCGAATCCTGGGGGATCCGGACCGCCTGATGCAGGTTCTGAGCAATCTGGTGGATAATGCCATCAAATTCACGCCGGCAGGGGGCACGATTAGTCTTCTGAGCCGGCAAGTGACCGATGTGGTCCAGATCCATGTGATGGATACCGGTCAGGGGATTCCTCCGGAAGACCAGAAACGGATCTTTGAGCGCTTTTACCAGGTGGACAAGGCCCGGCCTGGGGGGGTGGAACGGGGCGTTGGTCTGGGCCTGGCCATCAGCCAGCAGATTGTCCGGGCTCATGGTGGGGAGATATCCCTGACCAGCAAACCTGGGGAGGGCAGTCATTTTGTGGTAAAAATACCCTTACAACATGATGACTCTGCTGGAAGGACCTGATGCCCCCCAAGATCTCGGTTATTGTCCCATGTTACAATGAACAAGCGACCATCCAGCTTTTGCTGGATGCTTTGTATGCACAAACGGTTCCCCACGAGGCAATGGAAGTGGTTATTGCCGATGGGCTCTCCACGGATGACACCCGGGCTGTCATTGCGGAATGGCATCGGGCGCATAAGGACCTGGCGCTGCGGGTGGTGGACAATCCCCGGCGGGTGATCCCGGCGGCCCTCAACACGGCCATCCGGGCCTCCCGGGGGGAGATTCTCGTCCGGCTGGACGCACACTCCCGCCCGGATCCGGACTATGTCGCCCTGAGCGCGGCGGCCCTGGAAGCCGGGCGCGCTGAGAATGTCGGTGGCGTATGGGATATCCGGGCAGCCAGGGATCACTGGTTGGCGCGGAGCATTGCAGCGGCCGCAGGACATCCCATTGGCGTGGGCGATGCCCGATATCGGTATACTGACCGGGCCGCCTATGTGGACACCGTCCCCTTTGGCGCCTTCCGGCGGGAGTTGCTGGCGGAAATCGGTTTGTTTGATGAAACGCTGTTGACCAACGAAGATTATGAGTTCAACACCCGCATTCGGCAGGAGGGCGGCCGGATCTGGCTGGACCCGGCAATCCGTTCTGTGTATTACGCCCGGCCGGATCTGAAATCCCTGTCGAAACAATACTGGCGCTATGGGTATTGGAAAGTTCAAATGCTCCGGCGCTATCCGGAGACGATTCGCTGGCGGCAGGGCCTGCCCCCCGTGTTTGTCCTCGGGTTGGGTTTCCTGGCTCTTCTGGCCCCCTGGTGGGGGCTGGCGGCCTGGTTGTTGTTGATTGTGATTGGCCTGTATGGCGCGGCCTTGACCCTGGCAGGGCTGCAACTGGCCCTGAGACACAAAGCCCCGTGCTTTGTCCTTGGAGCGCCTCTGGCCATCGCAACCATGCATTTCTCCTGGGGCACCGGGTTTTTGTGGGGGCTGGTGCGCCCACCAAAATCAAAATAACGGTTAAAATGGTCTTATGAAACAAAAAACCCGTCCAAGACGCTGGCATTTGCGCGCCTCAGAGCGGCTTCTTATCCTGATCATCGGGGATGTCCTTATGGCGGCCCTGGCCCTGATGCTGGCGCTTTATTTCTGGGCGGCGGGGGACGCTTGGATGGATTTCTCCCTGGAATTTATCCTCAATCGGCCGCCAATATGGTATTATCTTCTGCCCCTGTTCTGGATGATGCTCCTGGTGGAGTTGTATGATATCAACCGCGCCAGCAATCCCCGGGAGACCATCAAGGGGGTCGGGCTGGCCACGCTGATCAACGGGCTGGTGTATCTCCTGGTATATTTCACCTCCGAGCCCAATTCCCTGCCCAGGCGCGGGGTGGCCTTGTTTATCGCTTTTGTGGCCCTCTTCACCCTGATATGGCGTCTAATGTATATCCGCATCTTCACCGCCCCCCACCTTCTGCGGCGGGTGTTGATTGTCGGCGCAGGAAACGCAGGGCAGACCCTGGTGGGGGTGATCGCCAATCGCTGGCCGCCTCCCTTTTACACGGTCGGCCTGGTTGACGATGATCGCAAGAAGATCGGAAAAAAGATCGGCAATTTGCAGGTCCTGGGTGACAGCAGCCAGCTCCTGCAGATCATCCGGGAATATGAGGTGTCCGATCTGGTTCTGGCCATCACCGGGAAGATGCGCGGCAGCATGTTCCAGGCTATCCTGGCAGCCCAGGAGCACGGCGTGAATCTGACAACCATGCCCCAGGCCTATGAGGAGATTCTGGCGCGGGTGCCGATTTTCCTGCTGGAAGCCGAATGGATTGTGCGTTCCTTTGTGGAGAAATCCAACACCAGCACCCTGTACCTGATTTTGAAACGCCTGTTGGACTTCACCGGGGGTCTGCTGGGCACCCTGGGCATGTTCGCTCTCTTTCCCTTTATCAGTCTGGCCATCATCCTTGAATCCGGCTTCCCGATTTTTTTCGTCCAAGAACGCTTGGGCCGGGGAGGTCAACCCTATAGGATCATCAAGTTTCGCACGATGGAGCGTGATGCTGACCGGGGCGGCGAGGTGCGCACCACGGAAGAAAACGACGACCGGGTGACCAGGGTCGGTTGGTTTTTGCGAAAAACCCATCTGGATGAAATCCCCCAATTTATTAATGTCCTGCGGGGCGAGATGAGTCTGGTGGGACCCCGTGCAGAACGCACCGAGCTGGTCAAGCGATTTCAGGAGGCCCTGCCCTTTTATCGGGCCCGTCTCCTGGTCAAGCCCGGGATCACGGGCTGGGCCCAGATCAATTTCGGCTATGCCGCCACGGTGGAGGAGACTGCCGTCAAGCTTGAATACGACTTATATTATATTGAGCATCGCAATTTCCTGTTGGATATTTCCATTCTTCTGAGAACCGTGGGCACCGTATTCGGTTTGAAGGGTCAATAGCTGCGACAAGGCGACATTCCTCTGATGATTATTTTTGGCAAGCGCATCCGTAACCGCTATTTGCTGGCAGGGGATATTTTTTTGACGTTAATCTCGGTGATGGCGAGTTATCTGCTGCGGTTGGAATTGATCGCCATTTTCCCCACCTATCAGGCTTCCCTGTTGTGGATGCTGGGGGCGGCGGTGATCGTTAAACCGTTGGTGTATTATTTCTTTGGCATATACCGCCGTCTCTGGCGCTACGCCAGCATCCGGGAACTGGTCCTGATTGTTTCTGCGGTCACAACCGGTTCGATGCTGGTCTCCGGGATCATGATGGGGCTGTTTGGCCTGGGGCTGTTTTTTGGCTTCCCCCGCTCCGTTCTGGTGATTGATTGGCTGCTGTCCATCGCGCTGGTGGGCGGACTGCGCTTTGTCTTCCGTTTGATGGCCGAGAGCAGCTCCACCGCTGCCAATGGGGCCCAGGGGATCAACAAACGTAAGAAATGGGTGATCGTGATCGGCGCGGGGGATGCGGGCGCCATGGTCGTGCGGGAATTGCAAAAAAACCCCCAGCTTAACATGAAGCCGATTGGCTTTCTGGATGATGACCCCTCCAAGCAGGATAATCAAATTCACGGCGTCAAGGTGCTGGCCCCCCTGAAGGAACTGGCCTATATTCTGGACACGCGTCATGTGGATGAGGTGATCATTGCCATCCCCAGCGCGGCTGGCCAGATTGTCCGACAGGTGACGGAAGTCTGCCGGCAGCGCGGGGTGGCCTTCCGGACCATGCCGGGGTTATATGAACTTTTGGGCGGTGCGGTGAATGTCAGCAGGCTGCGGGAAGTGGATATCGCCGACCTGCTGCGCAGGGAGCCGGTCAGGATGGATACAGAGGCTCTGGGACAGGTGCTGGAGGGTCGGGTGGTGCTGGTGACCGGAGCCGGGGGATCCATTGGCAGGGAGCTTTGCCGTCAGATTGCCCGGCACGCTCCGGAAAAGCTGTTGATGCTGGGGCATGGCGAGAACAGCATCTTTGAGGTTCTGCTGCCCCTCAAGGAGAGCTTTCCCGCCCTGGAGATTGTCCCTCTGATTGCCGATGTCCGCGATATGCCCCGGCTGTCGGTGCTTTTCTCCCGTTGGCAGCCGGAGGTGATCTTTCACACGGCCGCCCATAAACATGTGCCCCTGATGGAGACGAATGTTGAGGAGGCCATCACCAACAACATCCTGGGGACCAGCAATGTCGTTCAGGTCGCGCAGGACTATAACGCCCGACGGCTGGTGATGATTTCTACGGATAAGGCCATCCGCCCCGTCAATGTGATGGGCGCTACCAAACGGCTGGCGGAGATGATTGTCCTGGATGCAGCCAAAGCTCACGGGAAGGCTTTTTCGGTCGTGCGCTTTGGGAATGTGCTGGGCAGCCGGGGCAGTGTCGTGCCGCGTTTCAAACGGCAAATCGCTCAGGGCGGGCCGGTGACCGTGACTCATCCGGAGATGAAGCGTTATTTCATGACTATCCCGGAAGCCGTGCATCTGGTGTTGCAGGCTTCCACCATGAGCCAGGGCGGCGAGACCTATGTCCTGGATATGGGCAAACAGGTGCGCATCCTGGATCTGGCGGAAGACCTCATCCGCCTTTCCGGTTTGGAGCCGGGCAGGGATATTGAGATCGTCTTCAGCGGCATTCGTCCGGGAGAAAAATTGAGCGAGGATTTGTGGGATAAGGGATTTGCTTATTCCCCCACCAGCCACCCGGACATTCACCGGGTGGACAGCGAGGAAATCCTTTCTTCTGATGAACTCCAGGCCGTTGTGGATCAGTTGATTGGCCTTGCCCGTCGGGGTGAACCTGAAAGGATCCTGAAGGTGCTGGGGGAGACGATCCCCGGTGCGGCCATCCAGGCCCGCGAGGCCCAATTTGATATGGTAGAATGATTTTTTGCAGTGCATGGTAAGGGGAAACACTGGATCCTGCCTGGGGGCAGGTTTTTTCTGGTCAGCATTCTAAGGAGCTTATGGCGTTATTAACTGCACAAGAATGGGATGGCTTTTTGCAAGACCATCCGGATGCGCATATCCTGCAAACATCCACCTGGGGCGCGTTAAAAAAGGCGTTTGGGTGGACTCCGCATTATATCCGGGAGGGAGAGGCCGGGGCCCTGGTGCTCCTGCGGCGTCTGCCCCTGGGTTTTTCCGTGGGGTACATTCCCCGGGGGCCGGTTGGGACGGGCTGGACGGTTTTGTGGCCGGTCCTGGATGATTTTTGCCGGGAACACCGGGCGATCTTCCTGAAGGTGGAACCGGATATCTGGGAACCCCTTCCGGAGGAATTCGCTTCCCGGCAGATGACCGGATTCAGGCCCAGCCCCTACACCATCCAACCTCCCCGGACGATCCTGGTGGACCTTTCGGGGGAGGAAGAGGATCTTCTGATGCGCATGAAGTCCAAGACTCGCTACAATATCCGGCTGGCGGGTCGCAAAGATGTGAGCGTGCGGCCCAGTATGGACGTGGCGGCGTTTCATCGGATGATGCTGACCACCGGTGAACGGGATGCTTTTGGCATTCACAGTCTGGCATATTATCAGAAAGCCCACGCGCTGTTTTCATCCCGGGGGGCCTGTGTGCTCCTGATCGCCACATATCAGGAGCAGCCCCTGGCGGGCCTGATGGCCTTTGCCCGGGGGGATACGGCCTGGTATTTCTACGGCGCTTCCACCAACCAGGAGCGCAACCGCATGCCGACCTATCTCCTTCAGTGGGAGGCGATGCGCTGGGCCAGGGAAACAGGCTGCACGACCTACGATATGTGGGGAGTGCCGGATTTTCCCGAACCGGTTTTGGAGGAGGAATTTTTGCAGCGATCGGACGGTTTGTGGGGGGTCTATCGCTTCAAACGCGGTTTTGGCGGGGCCCTGGCGAGAACAGTCGGAGCCTGGGACCGTGTCTACCGACCCGCCCTGTACAAACTCTATCAGATGTGGGCCGGCAGACGGCGCGAGCCCTCGGCCTGATTTCTTCTGCGTCCCCTTCACCATTCAGGAAAGGAGCCCCATCCCTTTGGAACAAATCCATATCACTTCTGCGGAAAACTGGAACCACATCATCAGAGACTTGCCCGGCGCCCACACCCTGCAAACTTGGGAGTGGGGACAGGTGAAGCGGGATGTTGGCTGGGAACCCTTGCCCACCGTCTGGCGGGATGCTGACGGGGCTGTGTCGGCGGCGGCCCTGGTCCTGCAGCGCGCCATTCCCATCGGCGGTTTTTCCATGCGGTTGTCTGTGATGTATATTCCCCGGGGGCCGCTTCTCTCCTGGGAGGATACCGCACTGGTTGACCGTGTCCTGGATGATCTGCAGGATCTGGCCAAGCGGCGCGGGGCGATTTTCCTCAAAATGGATCCGGATCTGCCTGTGGGCTTTGGCGTGCCCGGGGAGGATGAGGCTGCACCGCACCAACCCGGCCTGGCCCTGCGGGAGTCCCTGGACCGGCGCGATTGGCGATTTTCCGGGGAGCAGATCCAATTTCGCAATACAGTTGTGGTGGACCTGACTGAGGATGAGGAAGACCTGTTGATGCGCATGAAATCCAAGACTCGCTACAATATCCGTCTGGCCAAGCGGCGGGGGGTGACGGTGCGGGTGGGGGGGCTGGATGATATTGACCTGCTGTACCGGATCTATGCCCACACGGCTGTCCGGGATGATTTCCTCATCCGGGATAAAGCCTATTATGCAACCCTGTGGGAGCGATTTTTCAGGGCGGGGTTGGCAGAACCCCTGATTGCAGAGGTTGAAGACCAGGCTGTGGGGGCGGTGGTGGTATTCCGGTTTGGCGGGCGCGCCTGGTACATTCACGGCATGTCCCTGGAAGCCCATCGGGAAAAGATGTTTAACTACCGTCTGCAGTGGGAGGCCATGCGTCGCGCCAAGGCGTCTGGCTGCCGGGAATATGACATGTGGGGCGCCCCGGACAACTTCAGCCGGGAAGACCCCCTGTGGGGCGTCTACCGCTTTAAGGACGGCTTTGGGGGCCGGGTGGTGCGCACCCTGGGCGCCTGGGATTATCCTGCCCGTCCCCTGTTCTACGGCCTGTACACAAAAATTTTGCCCCGGATTCTGGGATGGATGCGAAAACGGGGAAAATCGGAGACAGAAAGGCGTTTGGAAGCATGAAACCGAGGCTCTTGTTTGCGCATTTGCCCACCCCCGTGGAAGCCCTGCCCAGGGTCTCAGCCAACCTGAAAGGCCCCAGACTGTTTGTCAAGCGGGATGACCAGACTGGCCTGGCTTTCGGCGGGAACAAGACCCGCAAGCTGGAATATCTGCTGGCGGAAGCACGAGCCAATGGGGCAGGCACGTTGATCACTGCCGGCGCGGTCCAATCTAACCACTGCCGTCAGACGGCGGCGGCTGCCGCCCGGTTTGGGCTGGACTGTATTCTGGTCTTGTTTGGGGACCCCCCCGACCCCCCGGATGCCAATCATTTACTGCATCATCTTCTGGGGGCAGAGATTGTCTTTGCACCGCGAGAGGAACGGGACGCAACCCTGGAAACGGTTTTCAATGAGGCCTGGTCTGGCGGGCGTCGGCCGTATCTGATCCCCTATGGGGGCTCAAACCCCACCGGCGCCCTGGGATATGTGAACGCCATGGTGGAACTGGCAGCCCAGGACCTGGACCCTGACTGGATTGTTTTTCCCAGTTCCTCCGGAGGCACCCAGGCCGGGATGCTGGTCGGCGCTCGAACAACCTGCTTCCCGGGAAGAATTCTGGGGATCAGTGTGGATGAACCGGCCGCGGTTCTAAAGGGCCGGGTGGCGGACCTGGCCACGGCGACGGCTGAGGCGTTGGATACGCCGTGGGCCTTTGATCCGTCAGAGGTTCTGGTCAATGACGACTATACCGGCGCGGGCTACGCTGTGATGGGGGAGCCTGAAATTGAAGCTATCCGGCTTTTCGCCCAGCGGGAGGCCCTGCTTTTGGACCCTGTATACACCGGCAGGGCGGCGGCCGGGATGATTGATTTGATCCGCAAGGGGTTCTTTACGGAGACTGACACGGTGCTCTTCTGGCATACCGGCGGAGGTCCGGCCTTGTTTGCCGAACGGTATCAAGGGCGCCTGCCGGAGCGGACGCCCTCCGGATGATGTCGCGGGTGTCCATCCATGAGAAGAGCCGCTGCGTGAAGCAGCGGCTCTGTTGATTCTCAGGGTGGAACATGGAGATTACAATCCAGCGGCGTCCTTGAGCAGTTCGGCTTTATTGGTGCGTTCCCAGGTCAGATCCAGGTCATCCCGGCCGAAATGCCCGTAGGCGGCGATTTCCTGGTAGATGGGGCGGCGCAGGTTCAGGTCCCGGATGATGGCGCCGGGGCGCAGATCGAAATGTTCATCAATCAGGTTGGCGATGGTGCCGTCCTCGATTTTGCCGGTGCCAAAGGTCTCCACATTGATGGAGAGGGGCCGGGCCACGCCGATGGCATAGGCCACCTGCACTTCGCAGCGCTCCGCCAGGCCGGCGGCTACCACGTTTTTAGCCACCCAGCGGGCTGCATAGGCGCCGGAGCGGTCCACCTTTGTCGGGTCTTTTCCGCTGAAAGCGCCGCCGCCATGGCGGCCCATGCCGCCGTAGGTGTCCACGATGATCTTGCGGCCGGTCACGCCGGCATCGCCCATGGGGCCGCCCACCACAAACCGTCCGGTGGGATTGACCAGGATGCGCATGTCCTCATCCACCAGATCGGCGGGCAGGACGGGTTTGATGATCTCTTCGATCACGCCTTCCCGGATCTGGTCGTGGGTGACATCCGGGGAGTGCTGGGTGCTGATCAGGACGGTGTGGATCCGTTTGGGTTTCCCGTAGGCATATTCAACGGTGACCTGGCTCTTGCCGTCCGGACGCAGGAAGTCCAGGTCTCCGGCGCGACGGGCTTCTGCCAGGCGCCGGGTGAGTTTGTGGGCGTAATAGATTGGCATGGGCATGAGGACCTCGGTTTCGGTGCAGGCATAGCCGAACATCATGCCCTGGTCGCCGGCTCCGATGGCCTCAATTTCCGCATCCTCGCTCATCTCACCCTCTTTGGCTTCCTTGGATTTGTCCACGCCCAGGGCGATGTCAGGCGATTGGCTGGCCAGGGCGATCATCACGCCGCAGGTGTTGCCGTCAAAGCCCTTCTCGCTGCTGTCGTAGCCGATCCCGGTCACCACTTTGCGGACCAGTTCGTCAAAATTGACGAAGCCGGTGGTGGTGATCTCGCCCAGGGCCATGATATAGCCCGTCTTGGTGGCGCACTCACAAGCCACCCGGGATTGGGGATCCTGCTCGAAAAGGGCGTCCAGGACAGCATCGCTGACCTGGTCGCACATCTTGTCAGGATGCCCTTCTGTGACCGATTCTGAGGTAAAAAGGTATTTGGGTAAATTGGTGAATGTCAATGTCATTGTGTGAGAACCTCCATGTCTCAATAAATGGACGATGCCCCTTCTGGCTTCGTGCGAGAGGGGCATGGCATGAGCAAAGGCTACCCTCTCATCTTCCAGATTTTCGCTCTGCCGGAATTGGCACCATAAAAGGGTTAGTTTTTGGTTGCCGAGGTATCATCGGGCCGGTCCCTCCACCTCTCTGGATAAGAGTGCCGCATGGGGCTGTTTCAATTGTGCGAGTGCATTATAACACTAATTTTCACGAATGCAAATTGGTGCCGGGACAGGGGTGCACTAAAAACATGTAGAATTAGGCAGCTAATGGCAAGGATGTTATTTGGTCAAAGCTATCATCATCTGAAAGCCAGGCTGCTCTGGCTTTGGCAGTTGTGATGGCGCCTTGAAGCGTCCACCGG